>JAIPBT010000034.1 GCA_021738565.1 Bacteroidales bacterium | reverse complement strand
CCATCGATTTGTCATCATCCCCCATTGATTTGTCTTCATCCCCCATTGAATTGTCATCATCCCCCGTTGAATTGTCCTCATCCCCCATTGAAAAGTCATTTTCCCACATTGATTTTCCATTCCACCTTAATAAAGAACCAATTTTCCATATTGATACTGCAATGTTCCAAATTGAAATTGGCCGAACTGTTAACGGAGAGTGATCCTGCAATATCGCGGCATGAAATATTGGGTTTGAAATGCGACCAGGTAAACCATGAATGGTGTCTGGAATTATGGTTGTCCGAATCTGAATTGAGCTGTTCATTGTTTCCAGGTTTTTTAGTTATAATTTCAGTTTTTGTTTGTTGAAAGGGAAGCTCATTTACAAAGGCCCCTTTATTATATAATATAGATGGGCCCTAAAATGTCATATGTTTCCTGTTTTCGTCACCCCTCTCGGACTAAATTTACAACTATCAGATTATCAATATTGTAAGTCTTTGATTTTGTAAATTTAGGGTGTCCCGCTATCTTGCATGGGTGTTTGTCCGGGAGAAAAAGAACAAGAGTGGCACGGTAAGCATCCAGATTATCAATAAGAGTAGTGGAAGCTACCGCGTAGCCAAGACAGTTGGATCATCATCGGATCCAGATGAGATTGCATATTTACTCAGGAAAGCCTACGCGATCATCCCAACCTTGATTGGACAAACGAGTATTGATTTTCGGAGTGCAAGCACAAGAGAGTTTGTTCAGCATCTCCGGAAGGTCAAGACCAGCCAGGTGCAGGTAGATGGTCCTGAGAAGGTGTTTGGGAAGATATTTGATGATATTGGATTTGGGGAGATAAAAGAAGAACTGTTCCGTCACCTGGTGATCACCCGCTTAATTGAACCAGGCAGCAAGCTTAAGACAGTGGATTATCTGGAGCGTTACAAAGGCGTATCGATTGATGTTAGCCGTGTGTATCGCTTTATGGATACCCTCCAAAGTAGCTTGAAAGAGCAGGTAGAGCAAATTTCATTTGAATACACAAAATCTGTACTTGGAGGCAAGATCTCTGTGGTTTTCTACGACATGACCACTTTGTATTTTGAAGCCTCGGATGAGGATGATCTGCGAATCACTGGCTTTTCCAAGGAATGCAAGCCACAGAACCCTCAGATTCTTCTGGGCTTGTTGGTGGGGCCCAATGGCTATCCCATCGGATACGAGTTATTTGAGGGGAACCAGTATGAAGGGCACACATTGATACCGGTGCTGGAACATTTTCAACAACGATTTGATCTTTCCAGGCCGATTGTCATTGCAGATGCCGGATTATTATCTGCTCCGAACATTCGGGATCTTCGCTCAAAGCAATATGAGTTCATTTGAAACAATTCAGCTGCAAATTTATAAAAGATGTTAATACAAAAACCCGAACAGCCATAGGGGTATTCTATTAAGGTGGCCATGTTCAATATTGTCTAAAACCAAAAAAGCGTCTTTTAGTCCTTCAATCTGAGATCTATCCTTATTTTTTCCTCCAATTTCAAAAGTATATCTCTCATTTACAATAAAATCAGCCCTCTTTGATGAAGTCAAATGCTCTGAATAACTCAATTGGTTATAAAAAAACGTTTCTCTCAATGTTCCAATATTACTATTCTCAGCTGCAAATGTAAACATGAGATTTGGGTGATGCAGGTAGATTTTATCAGGTTTTTGCAGACTGCGAATTCCTTTTGAATCAGAATGTAATAGATGAATAATTTTAGCCCTTTCTAAATAGTGCAAGAAAGTTTTTACCGTGTTTCGCGTCGCTCCGATCCGCTCACTTAGCTTCACTATATTGGGCTTAAAAGGTGTAGAGCTTGAAATGATATAGAGGAGCTTTTTTATTTTTTCAATACTATGGAGTGAAATATCAAATGACTGAGGAATGTCAATTTCCATCACAATATTGATGATTTCTTCCAGTTTTTTGTGATAGCTTGCCTCGTTCTCAAGAAAGAAAGGGTAATAGCCTGATCTTATATAATCATGATAATGTTTTATTGGTTTGGTATGCGTCCCCACATCCATACTTATTTCAAGATGATTTGATAATATTGTATCAAGTGTGACTGCTTCAAATGAGCTACCTGACTTAATATTAACATACTCCCGAAAAGAAAAACCGGGCATTTCATAAAATACTGCCCTTCTGCTTAAATCTGCTTTTTTATAATCAATTTGGAGAATGGAAGACCCGGTAAAGATCAGCTTTAAATCTTTGTGGGTATCATATATATTCTTAAGTTCAATTGACCAGTTAGGATATCGATGTACTTCATCCACGACCAAACATGTACCTCCTCTTTTTACAAACTCATCAGCCAGATGAACTAGTAAATTACCAGAGAAATAAATACTATCCAGGCTTACATATAAAGTTTTCGATGCAGGTAGATTTTGCTTAATATATTGCAATAAAAGCGTAGTTTTTCCAACTCCTCTGGCTCCTTTAATACCTATCATCCTGTCATTCCAATCAATCTTCCTGGTAAAATCCCTAACAAAAGAAGTATCTACCGAATTGATGTTATTAATTGAATCGTTAATTAGTTTTTCCATATAAAATGATCGTAATTGTGCCAAATATACAAAATATGACTTTTATAAAGTACATATTTTTAATTTATTTGATCTTTATATAGATCATTCATAACATTTTTTGACTTTCTAAAAGATCATTACTAAAAGAGTGAGGAACAGTGCGAGAGTGAAGAAAAAAGCAGAATGTTCGTGCTTCGCTCTCGCTCACCACTCTCATTCTGCTTTTTGTGGAGTATGGGGGAGTCGAACCCCCGACCTCGTGACTGCCAGTCACGCACTCTAGCCAACTGAGCTAATACCCCGTTTCGAACAGCAAAATTATCACTTTTTTGCTGAAAAACTGTTTTGTGGTGCAATTTTTGTGGATTTTTTAGTGGCAATGCATCATGTATATAGAGAATGCAAAATTTTTAACCTCTTTTGACAGTTTTATATTTATACACACTGTTTAGAATGAAAATTAATTGGAATTGATCAGCATGTGGTTTGATTATAAATGAAATAAGTATTATTTTTAACGTCGCTAAAAAATACATGGCATGGAAGTAAAAAAATCTAAAAAAGCGGACCTGGAAAACAAAAAAGGAATGTTTGTCCAGTTGGGTCTCGTTGTAGCGTTGTCAATCATCCTCATAGGTTTTGAATGGACTTCCAAACCTGCATCCGGTGATGATACAGAGATGGTGGCACAGATCGAGATGGAGGATGAAATGATCGTTACACGGCGTGAAGAACCTCCCAAGGAACAGCCCAAACCAGAAACTCCAAAGGTTGCAGAAGTACTCGATATTGTTGAGGACGATGTCGAAATAGAGGATTTTGATTTCGACATGGAGGTGGACGAAGATACAGAGTATGACTTCACAATGTTTGAGGATACCGAGGAGGAAGTGGAAGAGGAGCGGATATTCTATATCGTTGAGGATATGCCTACCTTTAATGGTGGCAAACCTGAAATTGAATTCAGAAAATACATCTCTCAAAACCTTGAATATCCTGAAATTGCTGCAGAAAACGGCATCAGCGGAAGGGTGATCGTTCAGTTTGCGGTCAATTCAAAGGGTAAAGTTGTGGATGCAGTTGTTATGAGAAGTGTCGACCCGGCACTTGACAGGGAAGCAGTCAGGGTGGTTATGTCATCACCCTCATGGACACCCGGTAAGCAAAGGGGCAAGGCCGTTAAGGTGCTCTTTACCTTCCCGATCAACTTTGTATTGCAGTAAGATAATTGTAATAATATAAAATAGAGAAAAGGCCGGCATCCCCCGGCCTTTTTTTTGGCACAAACTTTCCCTTGGACATCCCCATTTTTCAAGGGATAACCGCAGAGTCACTTTTCGCCGCGAATTGAGTCGCTGACGCTTCTGCGCAGAGTACCGGGGAGTTTATTCATGTAAGAAATTCAATGAGTTCGGCGGAGTTAGGAGATATATCTGCTGAGTGTTTGCCGATTGTGATTTAACTCAGGAATTTCAATTGCAAACTTCTGCATGACTCTTTAGCACGCCATACAATTAATCCCGATTGCTATCGAGACCCTGCACTCTGCGTATATACTCTGTACCGCCTCCGCCGGAGGCACTCCGCGGTTTATATATTACGTAAAGAGTATCCCCATTTTTTTGGCTTATCACTTGTTAATCTCCTGAATTGAAGGCCCAGTCTGTAATATAATAAAATCATCAGGAAATTTTGGGGTCCAAAAACTTTCCCATCTTGAATAAAACATTTTATTTCATAAATTAGCCACAGATTTATGACCGCAATTATGAAAAGAACAATTCCCGTAATCATCTTTGCGCTTCTGCTCTCTTCATGTGCATCCATTACCAGGAACATGCAAAGGGGGAACTACGACCGCGTCATCCAGAAAACAACGAAGCGTTTGATCCGAAAGCCCAAAGCAAAGGATGCAGAGGCAATGAACCGTGCCTATAAACTGGCCAATGAAAGGGACCTTGAAAGAATAACATTTCTTGAAAAAGAAGACAATCCGGCATACTACGACGAATTGTTTGCCAGGTATGCAACCCTGAAAGAGCGCCAAAGCAGGGTGCGCACTGTTACCCCAATAACCATTGAAGGAATGACCTACAGTTACCAGTATGTTGATTACGATGCCAGGATCATCGAATCAAAGCAAAAGGCTGCACGTGAATTATACAGGAGCGGAAAGGAACTGGTAAACAATTCACGGTCAAAACTTGATTTCCGGGAGGCCCATTTTCAGCTGGTAAGGGCGAATGAATACGGGGGACACCTTTTTCCGGATATCGAAGATCTTATTCATGAAGCAAGGATGATGGGAATCAGCAGGGTAATTGTCGTTCCCGAGAACAGGGATCCGAATATCGGGATTCCGCAGATTGACCTGGAATACCTCATTTCTTTTGATACAAGGAGACTGGACGCAAACGAGTGGACAGAATTCCATTTCAAGCACATGGGGGGCAACGTGAATTACGATTATGAGATGTTTGTTCGGGTCCTTTCCATCGAAGTTTCGGATAATATTGAGAAGGTTACCAGGGAAGAGTTCACAAGGAAAAGTACAACGGAATTCGATTATGCGTTGGATGTCAATGGCAACGTGATGAAGGATACCGCGGGAAACGATATCAAAATATACAAGGATGTAAGTGCCACCCTGATCAAGACCGAGAAGCAAAAGACCTGCACGATACGGGGTGAGGTTGAAACCATTTCCATATCAGGAGAGCCCCGGGGTGCCCTTGCCAAAGTTCCTTTTGCCGCCAGTAGTAAATTTGAGAACATTTCCTATGAATTGATCGGAAACCCTGAAGCCGTTTATTCGGATGTGATCAATCTGACAAAAAAGGACGAGCTGTCCTTTCCTAAAGAATCCGTGCTTGTAAAACAATGCATTGAAAATGCCAGGCCGGTGGTGAGGGATATCGTAATGGATTCGGGGAACAGGTATGTCAATTAATGCATATTTTTGTATATTTTTGTCACCCTAAAATTACAATGAATGGGTGACTATTGTGATCACAGGCCACATCCTGAATCTGCCGTACTGGTTGGTGTTGTCGGGAAAAATCAGACGGAAGAGGAAACTGCAGAATACCTTGATGAACTTGCTTTTCTGGCTGATACTGCCGGTGTTGTACCGGCAGGTTTCTTTACCCAGAAGATCGATGTGCCCAATCCGCGTACATTCATTGGAACAGGAAAGCTCCAGGAAATCAAGGAATTTATTAAGGATAATGAGATTGACCTGGCCATCTTCGATGACGAACTTCAGCCCACACAATTAAGGAATATTGAAAAGGAATTAAAGATCAGGATCCTGGATCGAACCAACCTGATCCTTGATATTTTTGCACAAAGGGCCAAAACCGCACATGCCAAGGTGCAGGTGGAACTGGCACAGTACCAGTACCTGCTGCCAAGACTGACGCGGATGTGGACCCACCTTGAGAGGCAGCGGGGAGGTATCGGGCTGCGCGGACCGGGAGAAACAGAAATAGAAACCGACCGCCGGATCATCCGTGATAAGATCAGCAGGCTGAAGGAGCAGCTTGTGAAGATCGACCGGCAGGTGAGCAACCAGCGGAAAAACAGGGGAAAGATGGTCCAGGTGGCGCTGGTGGGTTACACAAATGTGGGAAAATCAACATTGATGAACCAGTTAAGCAAATCGGAGGTGTTTGCAGAAAACAAACTTTTTGCCACCCTCGATACCACTGTGCGGAAAGTGGTGATCAGCAACCTTCCTTTTTTAATGTCCGATACCGTGGGCTTCATAAGAAAATTACCAACCCACCTGGTGGAATCCTTTAAATCCACGCTGGACGAAACCCGCGAGTCAGATATCCTTATACATGTTATCGATATATCTCACTCCAATTACGAGGAGCACATCGGGGTGGTGGAGCAAACCCTTCAGGAGATCGGGGCAGGAGACAAACCGGTGATCATGGTGTTCAACAAGACAGACAACTTCTCTTATGTTAAAAAGGAGGAGGATGACCTGACCCCCGGATTAAAAGAAAACCTGAGCCTCGAGGATCTAAGAAAAAGATGGACCAGTGAACGGAGGAATGTGGTATTCATTTCTGCGCTTAAAAAACAAAATATCGATTACCTGAAAGATCTCCTCTACCAGGCGGTAAAAAAGATCCATGTTCAAAGGTATCCGTATAATGATTTTTTATATTAATAAGTCGCGTTGCTCCAGTAAGGGGAACCTCCTTTTGTCGTTTCAATAGATATTACTTCGTGAACTTAGAGTCTTCTTCGTGATACCTTTGTGTAACAGTTATTTCACGAAGTGCCACAAAGGAAACACAAAGGTACACAAAGGAATGGCAGGGTAACCTCCTTTCTGTCGGTTCGTTAGGTGAATCTTGTGATGCTCGATCCGAAAGGGGATGCTCACAGTGTTCGAATTGTTAGGAAAGAAGATTCAGAAATATGAGTTATTTTTTTATCACAAAATATTCTGCAATTTGCACCGCGTTGAGAGCGGCGCCTTTTTTGATCTGGTCACCGACACACCACAGCGCGATTCCCCTGGGATTGGTCAGGTCCTTCCTGATGCGACCAACAAAAATATCATCTTTTCCTGCTCCGTCGATGGGCATCGGGTACTTCAGATTTCCGGGGTCATCCACAAGGGTTACCCCTGGTGCTTTTTTCATCGCCTCCTGAACCTGTTCCACCGTCAGTTCATCCTCGGTTTCGATCCAGAGCGCTTCTGAATGATTGCGCATTACAGGCACCCGCACGCAGGTGGTGCTGACCTCTATGTCGGAATGCATGATTTTCCTGGATTCATTGTACATCTTCATCTCTTCTTTGGTATAGAGATTATCGGTAAATGCATCCACCTGTGGGATGAGATTGAGCGCCAGCTGGTAGGGGAATTTATCCACTGTAACTTCCACTTCATTGGCGATCTGCCTGATCTGTTCAACCAGTTCCTGCATGGCAGCAGCGCCCGCGCCACTGGCCGACTGGTACGTTGCTGCATGTACCCTCTTCACATTGGATAATTTTTCAATCGGGTTAAGGCACATTACCATCTGTATGGTGGTGCAGTTCGGATTGGCCACAATATTGCGCGGTATGTTTTCAAGATCTGTTGAGTTGATCTCGGGTACCACGAGCGGGACATCATCATCCATCCTGAAAGCGCTTGAATTGTCGATCATCACCGCCCCGTGCTTTGTGATCGTTTCCGCGAATTCCTTCGAGGTGCCCCCGCCTGCCGATGTAAGGGCAATGTCAATGTCCCTGAAATCATCATTGTGCTTTAATTCCTTTACAATGATCTTTTTGCCCCTGAATTCATAACTCTTTCCTGCACTTCTCGAAGAACCGAAAAGAAACAGTTCATCAACGGGAAAGCTTCTTTCTTCCAGCACCCTGAGTAATTCCTGACCTACAGCGCCACTTATACCTACTACAGCAACATTCATTTTCTTACGATTTTTGAGATTCCTAACACATTAACTGACAAAAGGAACACAGTATATTTCTATTCCTTACAAATACTAAGTTGCAAAAATCGCAAATAATATGACAAATTGAAAAAAGTTGTCTGGATATTTCTGGCTTTTTCTGTAACGGTCAGCGGTCAATATCATTTTGATTTTGAATCGGGAGTACTTTTAGTTTGGAACCAGGTGCCTGCCGGCCGGTGGAAGATTACTTCCCGGGAGCCTTTGAGCGGAAGCGCTTCTTTACAACATTTTTATGACAGTGATCAAAGTGGAGTGGATTTCGCCGGACTTGAATTGAATTACCCGGACCCGTCGCAGCTTATGCGTTTCAGTTTTCTGGTTCGCCACGGATACGATCCCAGCAGCAGCAACAACTGGCAGTTTTATATGTCGTTGACCGATACAGCGGGAATTGATCAGATCAGTGGTCTCTCTGCCTATGCAATAGGTGTGAACCTGGATTGTTCTGACGACCTTGTGAAAATCTGGCAGATCAACAATGGCATTGTCTCAACAGTTTGCACATCGGAACTGAATTACCAGGAGGCCATCGGCACATCAGGTGTAGCGCATTTTGTTGTTTCACGAAACCCCAATGGGGAATGGTCCATTGAATACAGGAATGGACAAAATAACGGATCATTCATTGAGATTGCGAGGGGTAATGAAGAGGTCTTTATAAGCGGAAAATATGCCGGCATCAGGTTCGGGTATTCATCATCACAGGACAGGAAACTCTGGCTGGATGACCTCACCATCACGGGAACATTCTACCGGGATACAATTCCCCCGGCTGTTGCAGGTATTGAAATCACAGGTCTGAATTGCCTAAAAATATCTTTCGATGAAACCATTGGTTATTGGAACAGGTATTGTTTCCTGTGGGACCATCAACCTCCGGATTCGGTGTGTGTGTCAGGAAAAATATTCAGGTTATATTTTAAAAATGATTTTCCGAACAGGGTCAATCAGCAACTGAAAATATCCGGGATTCGCGATACAGACGGGAATGTGATCAGGGATACCATATTGGGTTTTTGTCAGGAACTTTGTGAATTCGGTGATGTGATCATCAGTGAGATCATGCCTGATCCTGAGCCTTCCGTATACCTGCCGTCATGTGAATACCTGGAACTTTTCAACCGCCATGTGAAGCCTGTTCAGGTAAATGGTTGGACGCTAAAGATCAATGAACGGGAATTGGAACTTGGGGAATCACTTATTCCTGGCTCGGGTTATCTGTTGATCACATCAAAGAATGAAGCTTGCAACATAACTGACGTCCTTTGCCTCAGTTCACTTCCCTCACAATCGGCATTGCCCAACAAGGGAGCAAAAATACGGCTCTACGATCAGTATAACAGGCTCGTACATCTTGCTGAGTATGCATCCACAGACAGGTATGGCCACAGTAAATCTGAAGGAGGATGGTCCCTTGAATGCATTGATCCGGATCGGTTGTGTGCAGGAAGTGATGGCTGGAAATTTTCATATGCATGGAGGGGAGGAACACCCGGAAGCTTCAACAGCATTGATGAAAGGAGCGCAGACAATGAGCCGCCCCAGGTACTGTACAACGGTATTGCAGATTCGAATTATATTGAGATGACCTTCAATGAGCCGGTATTTATTGACGAACATACCAGTACAGTTTTCATGATGGGCCAGGATACACTCACGTTTGTTTCCAGTCACCATCCATTTGTTCAGAACACCGTACAGCTTAAAGTTGAAAAAGAACTGGATCCGGGCAGATCGTATGAAGTGTTCATCAGGAATTTGAACGACTGTGAGAAGAACGTAAATGCTGCCATCAACACGGTCCTGGAGGCGCCTTCAAAACCTGCAGGGTCAATTCCTGTTATCAATGAGATCATGTATGATCCGGCAGAAAATGGACAGGAATATTTTGAGATCCATAACCCGGGAGAGCAGTGGTTTGATATACGTGACCTGACCTATGTGATCGCGGACCCCGGACAATTCAATACCCGGGTCACATACTTGTCTGAACATTCGCATTTGCTGAAACCCGGGGGATATGTTGTATTTTGCAGGAACAGGAATTCCCTGATCGAAGAGTGGCTGCTTGATCCAGGAACGGATATTGTTGAATCTGATCACTGGAGTACATTGCCCGATTACGGATCATGCATCAGGCTGTATGACAGGTCTGGCAAATTCATTGATGGAGTCTGCTTCCATGATTCCCTTCACCAGGAACTCATTGAATCTTCATCCGGCATTGCATTGGAAAGGATCCGTTCCGGACCCTGCACGCAGCCCGGGAATTGCTGGACATCGGCGGCGGCATCAGCTGGTTTCGGGACCCCGGGTAAGGTAAATTCCCAGCACATTTCACCTGGTTTTGAAAGCGAAGAGATCTTGCACCTGGATCCCCCGGTGATCAGTCCTGACAATGACGGGTTTGAAGATATAATGATGATCAGAGTGGGGATTGGTGAAGGTGACAAATTATACGACCTGTTCATTACCGACATGGACGGATATGTGATCAAGTATCTGGTGGGCCGGGGGAATCCCGGGAGCGATGACTGGTTTATATGGAAAGGCGAAGACGGAGAAAGCAATATGGTTCTTCCGGGCATCTATATCATTCATGCCAGGATAATGAGCACTGCCGGGACATACACAGCGAGAAAACCCTGCGCGGTCATTTACCGCTGAGTGCCGTGATCTTGTTCCTGGTACATAATACTACGCCGATCGCTCCGAAGGCTGCAATATTGAATGCCAGGTAACTTGTCCTGAAACCAAAATGGTCGGTAATGACACCAACCATTGGGATGACAATTGAGCTTATGAAAAAGTTGATTGTCATGTAGATAGAATTCACGAATGCTTTTTTTTCAGTATTGAGGTCCTGGATCATGGCCATCATGACTGCAGTGGGAGCGAAAAGGGAAAAGCCGAGCGGTATGAGCACAGGTATGATCCAGGCGCCCTCAAGATGCAGGAAGAGCAGCATTAACAGGGGAGTTGCCAGGCTAATGATCATCAATGTGGCGGTGCGTCCAATCCGGTCGCTGATGGTTCCGGCAAAGAGGGCTCCGGCAGCACCTGCAAGTTGCAGCACCGTGAGTGATGTATCAGCAAATACCAGGCTGCGCCCTTCACTGTCTGTAAGAAATGTAGGCAGGTAATAGGTCAGTGAAGCCTTTACCCCTGCCTGGAATAATGTAAAACCACCCGTGAGGATGAAAGCAGGGAGGTACCTTCGAAAAATTTTCCAGTAATTGCCTTCGGTATGGTTTCCAGGGGGAGGTTTGATCTGTATGTTTCTGAAATTCAAATACAAAATGAAAGAAGCCACAAATCCCAGCGGCATCATTTTCCATGTCCCTTCCAGTCCCCAAAGTTCTATTACGCCAAGTATCACCAGGGGGCCAAGCGTTCTGGCGAGTTCTCCTCCGACCATGAAATAGCTCATTCCCTTTCCGGTTCTGTTTCCTGAGAGTTGTTTGACCAACACAGGACTCGGAATGTGCCACATCATTGAGCTGATTCCTGAAACAAATAAAAGAATGGCAAGAAAAATATATCCCGGCGCAACTCCCAGAAGACTCATGGAAACAGCAGTGATCGCGGGGGATATGATGACAAAATATTTTATCGACGGTCTGTCGGCAATGATCCCCATCACCGGGTTGAAAAGAGAGGGGATCCTCTGGATAACGGCCAGGACGCCCGCCATACCGTAACTCATCCCGAGTTTGTCAATTAATTTGGGAAGGGCAGGGGCAAGGAAGGAGGTGTAGATATCATGGATCAGGTGTACAATCGACAACCATATCACCCGCTTATTTTGAAAACCATCTCCCTTTTTGCTCATGGTTCAACTAAATTCCTGCAATGATCTCTTCGATTACTTTTACAAGTTTAGGTGTTACTTTTTCAGCAGCCTGTTGAACCATCTCATGTGTGAGTTTTTCAATTTTCCCCGGAATTCCAAGGTCGGTGATCACTGAAATTGCGAATATGGTCATCCCCATCTGGTGGGCAATGATGGCCTCAGGAACCGTTGACATTCCAACTGCATCCCCGCCGATAATCCTGATATATTCATATTCTTTCGGGGTTTCCAGTGTTGGTCCGGTAACTCCCACATAGGTGCCTGTGTGCGCATTGAGTTGCTGCCTGGCTGCAACTTCCAGTGCTTTCTCGATGAGGATTCTGTTATAGACATCACTCATATCGGGGAAGCGGGCGCCAAATTCAGGAAAATGTTTGCCGATGAGCGGATTTGGCATCAGGTTGATGTGGTCGTTGATGAACATGACATCACCTATTTCAAATTCCGGATTCATCCCACCTGCTGCATTTGAGATGAACAGGTTTTTTATTCCCAGGAATTTCAGGGCACGGATAGGGAAGGTTACTTCCTGCATGCTGTAACCTTCATAATAATGAAACCTGCCTTTTAGCACAATGACTTCTTTGCCTGCATATTTGCCGATAATCATCTTCCCGTCGTGCCCTTGCACTGTGGAAACAGGGAAATGTGGTATCTTTTCGTAGGGTATGCTTACCTCCGCTTCAATTTCTTCTGCAATTTTTCCCAGGCCTGTTCCCAGTATGATTGCAGTATCAGGATGCAGCTGTGTCTCTTTTTTTATGTAGGATATTGTCTCGTTTATTGCTTCTAACATAATTTAATATGAGTTTATTGAATTCTTCAGTATCGTTGTTTAAAAATTTTACATGAATCGGGATGTAGTACATTGAATTTTTTAATTCCGGATGGATCTCCAGTGCCTGGAGCCTCATGGCATCTTTTTCAGTGGTCAGAACAAGTGTGCCGGGGTTGTTGAGCGATTGAAAAAGCCTTGTCAGGGACTGAATATCCTTGAGCGTGTAGTTGTGGTGGTCCCGGTACACCAGTTCATGAAGATCTGTGGATATACTTCTTGCATATTTTCTGAGTGCACGCGGATCGGCAATCCCGCTCAGCAGGATCACGGGAGCCTTTTTTTGCCTGAAGTAATTCTCGTCTGCCGGTGTGTCGATAGGGAATACGGGTTTCAGTTTTCCATATCCAATCGTTGTAAAATAAAGATGTTGATGCAGGCCCAGCTTCATCTTTTTTACAATGTTCCGCATTTCAATGGGTTTGATCCTTTCAGGGGATTTTGTTATGAGAATGATATTGGCCCTTTTCCTTGCCGATGCAGGTTCTCTAAGTCTTCCCGCGGGCAGCATGAAATCTTCCGTGATCAGACGGTTGTAATTGATCAGCAAAATTGATTTCCCCGCATTAATGTACCTGTGCTGGTAGGCGTCATCAAGGACTATGACATCCAGGGAATCTTTCTGTTTTAATAGTTTCCTGACACCGTTCACCCTTTTCTTGTCGACTGCCACGGTCAATCCTCCGGGGTATTTTTGTTTCAACTGCCTGGGTTCATCACCTATTTCGGCTGCTGTTGATTCCTGGTCAGCGATCAGGAAATGGCCAGTCTTTCTTTTGTAACCCCTGCTCAGGGTTGCCACTGAAAATTCATCTTTCAACAGTTCCACCAGGTATTCAACATGCGGCGTCTTACCTGTTCCCCCCACAGTTATGTTACCAACGGAAATGACCGGCAATTGGAATTCTGTTACAGGAAGGACCTCCCAATCGAATAAAATATTCCTCAGACCGACGATCATCCTGTAGACCAGGCTGAAGGGCAGTAAAAGCAATACAGGTATTGTTGCCTTTCGTTTCTGCATATCTTTCTAAGAAAGGAATGCAAATTTAATGATTTGTGTGAAACAGGTATGTTCTTTTCAAAGAATGAATTATGAAATATCGGGGTTTCATATAAGGTTATTGAAGTGTATGAAGCTGTTTCACAAAGGACCACGAAGAAAATCACGAAGGACCACGAAGAAAATCACGAAGGACCACGAAGGAACACGGACATTATGGACAGACACTAATAAATATCCAGGTTATAAGGCATAATGGCCTGTAGTCCTTCCATGTTCTTTATCTCTTCAGCTTTTTTATACAAATTGAAAGTATCTCCGAGTTCATTTCTAATGATCTTCATCTTTACTTCACCCGTGAGTTGTTTCATGATCATGGTGAAAGGATCTTCCTGCACCGGAAGGGATTTGATCCTGTATGTTTCAAGATCAGCCATTTCAGCCGCTACTTCAATGGACTTTTCCAGTCCGCCAAACATATCGATCAGTCCGATTTCGATTGCACTTGCTCCTGACCATACCCTTCCTCCGCCTATGGCATCCACCTGTTCATAGGTCATTGACCTTCCTTCTGCAACATTGTTTACGAAGGTATTATAGACATCGTCAACATAGCCTTGTATCATGCTTTTTTCATCTGCGGTCAGCGCCCTGGTAATGGTTCCCATGTCGGAATGTTCGTTGGTTTTCACCGTTCCGGTTGTGATCCCTATCTTTTCCGTCATGAGTTCATTGATATTTGGGATGATTCCAAAAACACCGATAGAACCCGTGATCGTTGTTTCGCTGGCAATGATGGTGTCGGCAGGACAAACGATATAATATCCGCCTGAGGCAGCTACATTGCCCAGCGATGCAACCACAGGTTTTACTTCAGCGGCAAGCTTAATTTCCCTGTGAATGATCTCTGATGCCAGGGCACTTCCGCCTCCTGAATTCACCCTGAAAACAATGGCCTTTATTTTATCGTCTTTTCGTGCTTTTCTGATCGCTTTTGCAATGCGGTCTGACCCGATCATTCCTTCTTCTGCATCACCGGTAACAACCGCCCCCATTGCATAAATAATCGCAACCCGGTCTTTTGCAGATTCCTTGTCTTTTTCCGGTACCTTTGAATATTTGCTCATGGAAATGGAGGGGATATCATCATCTTCATCGGTATCGGTCATCTCCCTCAGCTCATCAAGAACTTCATCGTAGTACCTGAGACCGTCAATCATTCCTTTCTCCAGGGCCTGGTCGTCAAATGCAACGGCAAGCTGATCAGCATATTCTTCCAGTGTTTCAACCGGGATGTTCCTTGCACTGGAGATCTCTCCAACCATTTGTCCCCAGATGGTTTCAAGCATTACTGTCAATTGCTCCCTGTTTTCATCGCTCATTTTATCGGTAAGGAATGGTTCCACGGCACTTTTAAAGGATCCGTGCCTGATCACCTGCACATCTACACCATATTTGTCCAGTGCACGCTTAAAATAGGTAATCTCAGTGCTGAGACCACTGAAGCCGAAATCACCGGTTGGTGTAAGGTATACCTTATCTGCAACGCTTGCAAGGTAATATGACTTCTGTGTGTAAGTATCTGAATGTGCCATGATGAATTTGCCGCTCTCCTTGAAATCGATCAGTGCATCCCTGATCTCTTCAACAGCTGCCATACCGGAGGGGATTGCTGAAAGGTGGAGAAAGATCCCGGAGATATCTTCATCTGATTTTGCCTTGTCAATGTTCTTCAGTATCTGGTCAAGTCCCATGGTGCCGTCGAAATCAAAATTACCTGAACTGAACTGGCTGAAAGGATTTTCATTTTCCCTGTCGATAATCGGTTTGTTGAATTTTGCTACAAGCACGGAATTGTCATCAACAATGGGAACATCTGAACCTGAAGCAGCAGCAATTACAATAATGAATATGATCAACCCCAAAAAATTGAGGATAAGGATTCCCGCGATGGTGGCGAGCATGTATTTCAGAAAATTTTTCATAGTATAAATTTTGTAATTATTGAAACAATGATGAATATATTTGCTAATAGGTTGCGGGTCAAAAGACAGCAAGCCAAATTACCAATTTTAATTGTAATATGAAACCCTCATGCACTATCGTTCAAAAAAGGTAATGAATTGAGCCATGACAAAAATATTGACACACACGCTTATGAATAGTTCACTTGTTGCGTTAGGTTTCTTTGATAAATTATCATGTGAGAGCGCAGCGGTTGCATACGTTCTAAAATTTTTTGTGTTCAAGGCATCGAAGAATTCTGTACTTCCTTGCACGATATGAATTTACCTATTCAACGTCACCGGACACAAAATTGGAATAACTTTGATTGCCGGAACGGAACAGATAAAATTTGAATAATATGACCGATCAAACACTGCATAAGGCCTGGATTGGTCTTGGTTCAAACCTGGGTGACAGGAGGGACAATATGGTATCGGTTTGCAGGATGATGAAGGATTTGGGTATTAAGATCATCAGGGAATCGGGCATCTATAAAAGTGCAGCATGGGGATACAGAAGTGAACATCTGTTCTACAACCAGTGCCTGCTTGTTGAAACGGTTATGGAGCCGCTTGAATTACTGAGACATTTTCAATCAATGGAAAAAGAGGCTGGCCGGATTAAAAACTATGAACGGTACACAGACAGAAACATTGATATTGACATTCTTTTCTATGATGATTTGGTGATCGACTCGGAATATTTGTCCATTCCTCACCCTGAGCTGACAAAAAGGATGTTTGTTCTCAAGCCGTTGAATGAAATTGATCCGGAAAAAAAGCATCCATTGCTGGGAAAGCCGGTAAAAGTATTGCTCGAAGAGTGCACGGACAGGTCAGAAGTCCATCTTGTACGATCTTAATTTCAGTTTTTATAGAATTCCCTGGTCGGCAAAACTGAAATATTCCCTTCCTGCAATGATTATATGATCGAGCAGTTGAATATCCATTATCTCAGCAGCCTCCTTGATCTTTTTTGTAATGCTGATATCTGCCTCACTTGGTTTCAGGTTTCCTGAAGGATGGTTATGTGAAATGATCATGGATGTCGCTTTTTTGTCAAGTGCATATTTCAGGATTATCCTGGTATCTATTACGGTACCTGTTAATCCTCCCTGGCTGATTTTTTGCGTATTTATTACTTTGTGGGCCCTGTTAAGGATCAGGATCCAGAATTCTTCATGTTCAAGGTCACCTGTATGGGGAAACATGACTTCCCACGCGTCCCTGCTGTCCTTTATAAAGACCTTTTCTTTGGAATTTGTATTCATTTTTCTGGAACCCAGCTCAAGCGCCGCAAGCAGCGTTACTGCCTTCGCAGTTCCGATTCCCCTGATCCGGACCATGTCATCGATGCTCAGTTTGCCCAGTTCTTGCAGGTCATTTTTTACGGAAGCCAGGATGTTCCTTGAAAGTTCAACTGCATTCATTTTCCTGGTGCCTGAACCGATGATCAGAGCAATAAGTTCTGCATTGGAAAGTGAGTGGATCCCGGAATTCAATAATTTTTCCCGGGGCCGGTCCTCGAGTGACCAGTTTTTAATGGTAACATTGCTGTAAGCTTTCATCCTTCCTTTTTGTGTTAATGTGTCGGGTGGATGAAATCTCGGAAATAAAAAACCCGACATGAGGTCGGGATTGTATCTGTAGAAAAAATTTCGTTAGAGGTTGTTTACGTGCCTGGCCAGTTTGGATTTGATGTTTGCCGCTTTATTTTTGTGAATTGTCCTTGTTTTAGCAAGTTTATCCACCATTGCAGTCACCTTTGGGTACATTTCAGCTGCTTCAGCTTTATCCGTTGTGGTTTTAAGTTTTTTTACAGCATTTCGTGTAGTGTGTGCAGCATATTTGTTCCTCAAACGGCGTGTTTCCGTTTGCCTGATCCTTTTTTTCGCTGATAAATGATTTGCCATTGTATTGTTTGAGATATTATTATTTATTCCAATCCCCTATATTTCATTTGGGCTTGCAAAAATAAGCATTAATTTTAATTTGAGAAAAAATTGAGAGGAATTCCCGATAAAATTTTCAATTGATCTTTGCAATCAGCAATCCCCAATGGGATTTAATCATTTTTTTCAACTGCACAGTTTCCTTGTGCTTAATGAAATAGCAAAGGTATTCAGTGCAAAAAGAATCATGACCAGTCCAGTTGAAACAAGGTAAATGTTGGCTGAAAGGTGTTCCTCTATTGGAAGGCTCCATTCCATTCCGGCCCCGGAGAGTTTGGTTGCAATCAGCGACGTAATGCCGATTGAAAAAAGAGTGACGATCATTAGCAAACCAAAAAGCACAATGATGTAGGGATGGCTGATCTCCCTGTGATGGTACCCCAGTTTGTTAAGGCGCCTTATTTTTTCTGCCGACCGGCTTATCATGAGCTGAAGGCTTAGTAGGAATATCAGGAAGGCCAGGCCGATAATGATTGCAGCGACAGCAACCAGGAAGCTTAGCACGAATTTGAGGATGATGTTCAGCCGGCTGCTTTTTAGTTTTTCCCGGATCGTGTCGTAGCCCTTGTCTTCGATGAATTTAATGATCGCCGGATCAGTGGGATCATTTGAGACCAATATTATTCGGGAAGGATCCTCCTGCTCCATGTAACCGAATTTATCATTGGCCCAGGTAAGAAAATCATAGGGAACGAGGATGGAGTTGATGCGGTTGCTGAATCCTATGATCTTGCCGGGATAGGTTCTCTTTTCGTCCTTCCCTTTTAATATTACCTGGAACTGGAGCAAACCGATCATCTCTTTGGGAATTTGAGGGAGTCCCTGGCTTTGTGAGAATCCAAAATTATAGAGGTTCAGGTAATCCTGTGGCAATATTACCGGAATGAACTCCTTTTTTTCGCTCCAGTTCCATTGATCTGATTTCACATCAATGTATTCATCCGGAACAGCCTCGAAAAACAGTTCGGTATAGAAATTGGGAAATTGTTTGCTCTGGGTAAAAGCACTGATGGGAAATTCGTTGGAAATAAAAGGGTCTACTTTATTGGAAAAGGGTTGTTCCTCAATTTCCCTGATCTCCTTTTCAGAGAACCCGGCTGATCCGAGTCCGAGCGTCTGACTGATATTCACCCTTTTATTAATTATGATGTATTCAGGATCAAGCAGGTCTTTGTTGGTACTGAGGACATTTTTCATGTTTTCGTAGAAATGGATCCCCGACAGCAGCAAAACAAAACCCGCGATGGTTCCCAGAACAGCCCAGAGCAGGTGCGATCTGCTTTGATCCTGCCACAATATTTTGAACAAATACTTCATAGTTTCAGATGGTGGTCAAATTCATGCAGGTTGTTTCCAAGTGACGTGAGGATAAAACCTGCATTTTGCCTGTTGGATTCAGAGATGATAAGCTTTAATGCAGCATCTTCATGTTTTTTGTCAATATGACTGAAACATTCGTCGGCGAGTAAAAACTCAAAAGGCTGGCAAAGTGCCCTGACAATGGCCATGCGCTGTCGCTGACCGAATGAAAGGATACCGCTTTTTTTATGAAGGAAACCGGCCACATTCAAGTGTTCAGCCATATCTACAATCTGCTTTTCGGTCTTGAAATTGGTGATCCGGTTTTTCAGGAGTATATTTTCAAGGGCAGAAAGGTCATCAAACAACTCCAGTCCCTGAAATATATAGGATACCCGGTTTTTCCTGGTGACCGACCATTCCTTTGCATTGAAATGCCTGGCATTGTTTCCGTCCAGGTAAAGATTGCCACTGTAATCTTTTCGCAATCCGTACATCATGGACAGGAGGGAGGTTTTTCCTTTTCCTGATTCTGCCTCTACCAGGTAAGTTTCTCCCTGTATAAAACTAAAAGAATCCGCCTCCCAGATTGAAGACCCACTGGTATTCAGTTCAACCATGGGAAGCGGTATGAGGTTTTCCAGACGGTATCTCATTAATTGTCAGTTGTTTGCCGCGGCCTTTTCAGCTATCCTGAGAATTGTATAAAGACTGTTATCATTATCATTTTCAGTTTTCAGGGTCATACTGTTTTCCTTGTTGGAACCCTGCATTCCCATAAAGAGAAAGGATTCAGTTATCAACTCCAGCATTTCCGTGGCACCGCCGCTTGTCATCATTCCCTGAAGGGCTGCAGGATATGTTGTAAGATCAAGGTTCAGGTACATGCCCATTGATCCGCCCGCATAATCATTGAACTTTGAATCTGCAAGCGTGGTTTCCAGTCCTTCACCTGTTATTGCATCTTTGTAGTTGGGTGTATTTGTGATCACCCATGTTCCATTGACGATGCCGCTGTAAAGTTCCATCCCATTTGCATTGATCATGAAGAAGTCTCCGTCCTGTTCAACTTCTGCCCAGTTCCGGGCGGTTCCCAACAACTTTTCCTGTAAAGTTTCATCGTCAAGTCCAATTCCCAAAAGCACTTCAACAGGCAATGCTGCTCCCTCCTCAGCTCCATTCACTGCAAGAATAAAATCACCATTCAGGGCATCCAGGATATCTTCACCCGGTATGCCGGTAGCCTGTTCAATCTGGTCTGATACATCGTCCAGTTCCGGAGGAGAAAAACCTTTGATCATTCTGACCAGGTTATCAATGTTCACGGAAAATGCAAGGGCCATCAACAAATTATTTCCCGGAGTCATACTGATGAGTTCACGGTTGAGTTCTTCTTTTGCAACCAGCAGGGTTGAAGCAGCTTTTGTAACATCGTCACTGAGATGGGTTTCAGAATTCACGTACATGGCACCATCAGAGAAATCGACGAACACCTGCATGTAATTGTTGTACAGCTGAACCGGAAGATTGATATCGATCTCATCCCGGGCATCGTATTCCTCAAGCACCTTTTGCAGTTGATCACCGGTCATCCATACATTCATATCTTTCATTTTGCCTGAAAAATCATTGAAATCAACGATGCTTGTCACCGCGTTTTCTTTTTCAAGCTCAAACAATGCGATCAGCTCCTCCTGCCATTCATCATCACTCATTTCAAGGTCCGGTGAAGTAAGGAACATAACCTGCTTTTCGTTCCATGCCATTGCAGCATCATCTTTATCCGGCGTAATCATGGAATACCCTTTGTGATTGATGATCTGAACATCTTCATCTTCCAGGAGTTTTTCCATCATGTTGTGAAATTTTGATGGATCTTTTAATACAGCCGTTGTTCCAATTAGAGGTTCGTCATCGATGAAATAGATAAACATGAAGAGATATTCCGACAGCTGGATCCCGGAGGATGCAGGGTCTTTAATGACACTCGCGAGAATGTCATTATCCATTCTTTTTATCAAATTGTCCATGGAACTGATCTGACCTTTTTCAAAGATCATTTCAGGATGTACGGAAACAACAATAAATGCATGATCGGGGATCGAATTTGCTATTTCAGGAACCTTTTTGGTGCAGGATATGATGAACAGCAAGAGCAATGTCAGTATGATGACCGGTGATCTTTTCATGATATTAGCGGTTTTTAATCATTAAATTACAAATAGTACCTCACTCCGATGGCTCCATTCATGCCAAAATCGGTGGCAGGAAGGAGGTCAAATACAGGGGCCAGCTCAAGAAATGCATCAAAGGGAGCCGACTCAAAATAATTATTTCATTTCAATTTAGCCTGAATTATTCACGAATTGATCTGTTACGAATCCATATCGCCCGCGATTAAAGAGAATGCTCAACTTTCGGTTCTCGAAATAACTAAGGCTATTCCTGCGAGCCGAAAGTTTGCGCTTCCCTTTACTCTTGGCACTCTGAATTCTCATCACGAAAAACTCATGAATAATTCAGGTTGGGGAATTAATACAGTGTGAAGGTAAAAAAAATGGTCGTTCTGTTCAACGGCAGCGAAAGAATTCTATTATTTTAACTGTTATTGCCCATGAAAAGCAATGCTACGCCGATGATACTGATTGCTGACCCTACGACTTCAAGGATCCTGATCTTTTCTTTATAAATCAATACCACAGGAGGTATGATAAGAATGGGAACAATGGCCATAATTGTTGCTGCTATGCCAGTCTGGGTGTATTTCACTGCCAGCAGGGAAAATGAAACACCCAGGAACGGACCAAAGAAAGATCCGATTGCCGTGGCCGACATTCCCTGCCTGTTTTTCAGGGCAGAGAACACTTTTTTCCATCTTTTAAGCCAGAATGTCAGAATGGCAAATCCTGCAATGGCAGCAACAAGCCTGATTTGCGTTGCAGCAAAGGGATCGTAATCCTGCATTCCATATTTACTCAATACCAGACCAGTGCCCTGACCGGCCGCTCCAAAGAAAGCAAACAAAACTCCTTTGAGCGACAGGTTCATGAAAACCCCCTTTTTTCCTGATTTTCTGACAAATATGGCCATTGAAATCCCCAGCAGCGTTAAGAACATGCCCAGAATGTGCAGGGGTGCAAGTACCTCTTTTAGTGCGATCCATCCCACGAGCGCTGCCACAGGCGGAGCGAGTGTCATGATAAGCATAGAGAACCTGGAGCCTATCATTGCATAGGCTTTGAACAGGAACAGATCACCGAAAACGAACCCGACCAGTCCGGATATGGATAGCCAGATCCAGTTGAATCCTTCGGCATCGGTCGGGAAGGGCATGCCCCTGCGGATCCAGACAAAGATCGTAAGGAAGAAAAACCCCATGAACAAACGGATCACATTCAGCGACAGCGATCCGATCCGCAGACTGGCACGTTCAAATGCAAGTGCGGTTACGGTCCAGAATATGGCCACCAGAAGGGCAGAAAGTTCTCCGGTATATGCCTGCATAACTGATCAGAATTAGAAGATGCAATAGTAAGAAAAATTGTTTAGAAATATCAGGTGAAAGTTGTCTCAGAACAAATCATTAGATTAGCGTATAAATTAATACATCATGAGATCAATTTTTGCTTTTGCTTTTCTGATCATCCCATATTTTGCCTTGTGTCAGAATCCGCTTCTACCGCCGGGAATATACATGGCAGACCCTGCTGCGCAGGTATGGGATGACGGACGGCTTTACCTGTATTGTTCAGTTGACGAGACCGGCAACTGGTATTGTTCCAAAAAATACCATGTACTGTCAACAAACGATATGGTGAATTGGAGATTGCACGAAAACACCTTTTCCACCATTGGAGAAGATGACCAGGTGCCTTACAACGACAACCTGCTGTTTGCACCGGATTGTATGTACAGAAACGGGAAGTACTTCCTCTATTATTGTCAGCCTGACCAGGACCATGCAGAGGGAATTGCCGTATCTGAAAAACCTTATGGTCCTTTTAAAGATGGAAAACCAATGGATGTTGGCCGGTACAACGAGATCGACCCCGGTGTTTTTATTGATGACGATGGCCAGGCTTATTATATCTGGGGACAATTCAGTCTGAAAATGGCAAAGCTTAAGACCAGTATGACCGAAATTGAACAAGCTTCGATTGCCTACAACGTCCTGACGGAGGAGGAACATTATTTTCATGAAGGTGCCTATTTGACAAAACGGGATGGCCTGTATTACCTGGTGTATGCAGATATGAGCAGGGGAAATACCCCCACCTGCATAGGCTATGCAACCAGTGATAAACCCATGGGACCATACGAGTACGGGGGTGTTATTATCGACAACGACCATTCAGATCCCCAGTGCTGGAACAACCATGGCTCCATCGCGGCTTACAAAGGACAGTGGTATGTATTTTATCACAGGTCAACTCATGGGACGAGAATGATGAGAAAAGCATGTATAGAACCCATTACATTCAATGCTGACGGATCCATTCCGGAGGTTGAAATGACATCGCAGGGTGCAGGCAGACCGCTTGATGCATATTCGGAAATTGATGCCGCCCGTGCATGCTGGATGTTCGGCAATGTGAGGATCGAAGCTATTGGCGAACACAATGAAGCACTGGTAAAAGCAAAGCACAATGATCGGTCGGTTATCAAATATGTTGATTTCGGGGAAAAGGGTGCCAAAGAGGCGGAAATCCTGCTGCAACCAGGAACAGAGGCAGGTTCGGTACACTTAAAACTGGATCATCCCTGGAAGGAAAGCATAGCAGTATTTAACACAGCGGAAGCTGAAGAAGATGCTGACTGGATCAGGTTAACGGGTAACGTGAAAAATGCTACCGGTATTCATGCATTGTGGATCATCTTTTATGGTGACCGGGAATCAGGTGATTTCGGATGTTCGGTGGATGCCCTGGAATTCAGGAACTAAAAGGACATCATATCTGAAAATGGCTTTACTGTATAACCAGCAGGTTTTTCAAATTCCGATTCAGCAATTTTACCAAATTCTATATTGGTAACTTCCAGTTCAATAGTTACAGGCATTCCGGGTGCGTCAACTTCAATGAGCATGGGGAATCCATCAATATCATAATAGAAAGTGTTCTGTGCACTCATTCCCATTCCCAAAAAGGCATCCCCTTTGTAATCCGGGGATTTCAGGTCTTTTGTAACCCATATTGTCTGGGACATGGACATCCCATCAGCATTAACCGTTTGTACGTACTTCCTGCAGTTGTACCCGAGGATCTCCCTGGTATCATCAAATTCTTCTATCTCAGGTTTTTCAACCTTTTCTGCTTCAGCCTGGATCTCTTCATTGCTTACAACGTAGATCACTTTTTCAGCTTCCCTGACCATAAAGGCTTCTCCGGTTTTGCCATTGACCACCGTTTTGCCCATCATGCCCGACATCATTCCTCCCTTCATTTCAACCACCACTCCGTTATCGCCATATTTAATTACCATTTTTTCCGGCATCATACCGGCCATTGCCTGTGCATTCTCACCTTTCAGGTTGTATTTGTAATCAACAGTACCAAGTACTGTCTTTTGTGAATCGGCGCTTGAAGATACAAAGCAAACCAACAGCACCGTAATGATCATATGTTTCATGTTTCTGTATTTAAGGTTCAGAAAAACCAAAGCTAAAGATTAAATTTGATAATAATCTGGATTGCGGTAAATTTTTCTTTTGGCGCAGACGCCTATATATCAAAAGGTTTGTGGTTAATGCAAACATACTCTATTCCAATAGTTCCAGTCCTTCAAGTGCTGATTGCCCCCCCGGGGTATGCATCAGCGCCTTATTGAACAGCACTTTCGCCTCCCGTAGTTTTTTCTGCTGCAGCTTTGTCCAGGCAAGCATGAGCAAGGCGTCATAATCAAAAGGATACAGGTTCACTACCTTTTCAAAAAGGACCTCTGCCTGATCGTATTCTTTCCTGCCGTAATGTACCAGTCCAAGCCGGTGCATTGCAACGGTATTTCCGGGTGCAATCTCAATAATCTTGTTGTACTGGGTGATCACAACATTCCAGTTTCCCATTGCTGCCGCAGGATATATCAGGCCAAAACGCGATTCAATAGCATAGGGCTTTAGTGTTACAGCGCGGTTATAATAGCTGTAAGATTCGGTAAACTGCCCCGCAGAATATGTGAGCCATCCAAGCCTGAGATTGGTCTCATAGGAATCTTCATCATAAATGTTTTTCAGGTCTTGTATGGCAGTTTGCAGATCACCTGTAGCCTCATTGATGTAACTGTCCTGAAAAGCTTCAATGACCTGTTTGTAAGCGGAACTTTGTCCCGATAATGTTATGGTACCTGCCAGCAATACCATTCCAACATAAAGTTTTACCTTGTCCATGATATACCTCCTGTTATTAAATGAGTTGTATATGAATTCATATTGAAAGGATCCAGCTGGTTGTCTGCCGGAAAGAAATAGCTGTCGACGCTAAGATGCTGGTAATTGATGAATACTTTTCCAGGTAATTTATAGACCGGAAAGATCATGTTCACTGAAAGACCGCGTGATATTTTTTCTATGTTGTTATAGGCTGTTTTGTTCTTCATGTCATAGAAATTGAACTGGTCGGGGAAACCTGCACCCAGTTCTATCCAGAAATTATCGTGAACCTTTATTCCTGCCATGGGTTTGAACAGAAGGTTGAATTCTGAATTTCCTTCATGTGCTGCAAATTGAAAATAGGTATCGGAAGTGATGTACAGGTTCAGGTTACCAAACGGGAAAACCGTTGCATGCAAACCGGCTTGGTTCGCGGTAATATTGTTAAAATCTATGTAAGCATAAGAAACACCAATATCAACATAGGTGGTTTTCTTTTCGATCATGACCTTTGGAACAAGGCTTCTTACTGTTAATTTTCCAAGTTCGGTTTTATTCTGTGCGGGGTTGAATCCGTATGAGTTCAGATCATACAGCGGTATTGCAGTTTGAATAAAATGAAGGCCGGGTTTTACAGAAAGGCCTTCGGTTAATGCAATCTTTACATCAAGGCTGTATTCGGTCTGATTTATAGACTGTTCCGTTGACAGGTATGAAACAGTATTATCAATGAAATAGGAGTATTCGGTTTTGTTCATGTGCGTGACCCTGTACTCCATTATTGCAGTTTTCCCGATCGTGTGAGAAAGGTTGAAGGCTGTGGAATTCATGCTGTATGTTGCCTTTTGTACACCTTCCCTGAAGGGATCGATCCCCGAGGTGATATTGTCCCTTATTTCCTCAGCATTGGAGAAGGCTAAAGAATGATCGGCACCCAGGGAAATGATGCCCTTGTTTTTAACATTCATTTGGTTATTTTGGGCACTGGTAAGGGATCGTGAATGGACAATTGCGTCGAGATTTCTGCCCGAATATTTATAGCAATAATACAGGTATTCATTTGCCACCGGATCGTTGCTGCTGTGGCTGAGCGCATTTTTATAGTAGATGATCGACTGCCGGTAATGGTTCAATGCAAAATGGGCGTAAGCCAACCGCATTTGGAGGTAATAATAATCATAACCATGATCCAGCGCATTTTTACCACTACTGATAAGGTTTTTCCATTCTCCCCTGAGGAATTGATTGTAGGTGGTTGTATCAACTTCTTTGAAACCTGGTTTTTGACTGAAAACCAGAACTGATGAAGCAAGCAGGTATGTGATCATTGTTCTTCGCATCGTTCCAGTTTGATTTGTTTGCCCTTTTTGTTGAATTCAAATTGTTCCAATCCATCTTTTTGAATGATAATTTCAAAGCTCATTGAATTGACCTGTTGTTTCATAAACATGTTCTTCAGGTCAGATTGGAGTCTGATGCTTCCGCTGTTCATGTAATCATCAATTTCAAGATATTTCATACTGTATTCGGATCTGACAAGCCTGAAGAACGGACTGATAAAATCATGGGCCCATAAGATGGATCTTGGAAATACCAGTGAAACGGGATACCTGTCATTCAGAACAAGATCCTGGTAAAAACCTTTCTGTACCCTGAAGCATCCAAGGAAGAAATAATACAACAAACTGTTCTTTCTCCCTTCAAAATATGTGAATTGAAATTGGTTTTCGTCCTGCTTAAAATAGGCGATGGCCCCTGAAGAATTGCACTCCATATATGTTTCGTTGTATGGATCCACTTTTATTTCCCAAGAGACCACATTGGTATTTGCATATCCTGACACGTTGAATTTTAAGATCTTACCCGGGGTGAAATCAAATGCGTTTTTCAGCAGTTCATTGGCTTCGATGTTGGAGACCTTTTGATTTTCAGAAGGAATTTTATACGATTCAAAACTGTAATTGTTACCATCGTGTACCACGTAATTACTGATGGGATAATCTATTGTAGCAGAACCAATAAAAGGGAATTCCTGTACCTGGAAATGGAGATGGGGAAAGGGGGATCTGCCGGAATTCCCGCACTGAGCGATCCTTTGTCCGTATTTTACCTTGTCCCCCTCACTGACGGTGATGCTCTCTTTTTTAAGATGATTCAGTTTACTGTATGTATCATCGCCATGTTTGATTATTATGGTATTCCCCCAGTTGTCCTGCAGGTTCACTTGTCCGATGATGTTGTCATCGATATCAGTTACTGTCATTTCCACAGTTCCATCATCAGGTGCAATTACCGGTTTGCCAAAACAATAGTAGTCATCCGGATAATTTCCTTCGTTTTTGTACTGTTTCCCATTCTTATCAAGTATGATGAAGTCCCATGCATAGCGGTACTCATTCTTATGGGTATGGGATCCGTTGTGACCCTGTGAAACATCCCATGTACCGAAAAACGGCAATTTGATCTGTCTTAGGTTCGCGTACCTGAACCGCTCTGTATTATTTAGGAATATGTACAGGTTCTTTTCCGGTGCATTGTACTGGTAGTATGCTTCTGCAAGGTGGTAGGAATATTCGGTCCTGAATTTCAGCATGTACAGGAACAGGAGAACAACCAAATTGAAGGGCAGGGAATATACCGGTAATTTAAGTTCAAGGAAAATTGAATGAAGACTGATCGTAACAATTGCAACCAGGGGAATAAGTACGATCACCCAGAAGTATGATCTTACGGATGGTATGACGAAAAATCCTCCAAGGGCAATGGCAGTCAGTATATAATTGAATCCGATATAGCTGTAGTCGATCTCAGTAATATTTGCACCAATGAACCCGTAAAACAGGTATGCAACTGTAAAGCCAATTACTGACAAAGAGAATGCTATTCTGCTGTAGATCAAAATTCCGAGTGCCACGACCATCCCTGTCAGGATACTGTACTGGAAAAGGATGGCGCTGAGGGATATGAAATAGGTTGTTACGACTTTCGGGAATTTCAGTGCATTGAAATATTCATGGATCCTTATAAGTGTGTCCCCGCCAACCTGGTACAGTTCATTCAGTGTATAAATACCTCTTTCGCTAATCCCCAGTGCTTCGAAGTTCCTTGTGGCTGATATGAATATCCACAATGAGAAAATGAAGGGAACACTCAGGTAAGGGAGGTTGTATTTGCCAATGATCCCCTGGAGGGAAACAGAGATGAAGAAAGTCAGCAATGCGGCAAGGAAAACGATCAGCAGCAGGTGCCATCCAAAACTGTAGTAAATTCCCAGTCCAAGTCCAACAAGCAGGCTGTTGAAACCATACAATCCTTTTGCTGTGGTGGGTTTATTCAGGTTTAGAATAAATGCGACAGAAGATGTAATAACCACGGAAAACAAACCCGCAAGTCCCGCATAGATATCATAAAAGGTAACCAGCAGCAAGATCACTGCAAACGTTTTGTTTGTTGAGAAAAATACCTGCGAATAGCTGTTGAGTATGCTGGAAAGAAAGTATCCTGTATTTTCCCTTGATTTTGTCATTGAACAAAGCGTTTTCTTTCTGGTACTACTTATTGTCTGTCAATACAGTCCGGTGGCTGGATCATAATGTTCGAGATCAAGGCGCGCAAAAATTTTAAACCGCAGTATACTAACGTATTCGAGGATTTAAAATTTTTGCAGCAACGCAGATATCGGATATTATGGACAGACACTACTTAATATTTATTTCTTCGAGATGGCCCGGAATTTTGTCAAGCATGTTCATTGAATCAAAATTTTCATTCTCCCTGATTACCTGGGCTTCCCCGTCATTGTTGATCATAACTACCCTGGGCCTGTATGTAATGAACTGAAGCCACTGGGTCATGTTATAGGCGCCGATCCTGCTTATAACCACTTGATCTCCCTTCTCCAGCAGGGGAAACTGAACAGCACCTCTTATCACATCGATATTCATGCAGAGCGGTCCGTAAATGGTGGTGTCTTCGGTATCCTGCTGATGGTCCTGTGCCGGCACGATGTTGTGTTCGTACCAGAAGGATGTAAAAAGCATGTTCACCCCAATGTCAATCACCAGGGACCTCCTTCCGTCTGCCAGTCTTTTGTTGGCCAGCACCGTTCCTGCAAGGTAACCTGCATCGTCGATGAGTGCGCGTCCGGTTTCCAGGAACAGGGTGGGCATTTTGTCATGCCGGATATCTGAATTTATCAGTGCGTCGGTGATTGCCTGTGCGTAATCATCAAATGAGGGGCACGTATCGGACCCTGGCAAATATGCTCCCTTGAGGGTGTTTTTGGAAGCAAATCCGCCGCCCATATCAATATATTTTATGACATGTTCGAATTTCCGGTCAATCCTGACAGCAAGATCGGCCAGTTTCCTTGTGGCAACTGCATAGGGTTCGGCAGTCATGATAAACGTTCCTATATGGGTATGTAATCCCACCAATTCAATATTCTCTGCGGTAAGGATCTTGTTCACTGCAGTCCATGCTTCTCCATTCTCATAATTGAATCCGAAACGGTCCCATTGGGGATAGATCCCTGTATCCATATTTATGCGAATTGCCACTTTCGCTTTATTGCCAGATCCTTTTGTCAGATCGATTATGTCGTACAATTCATCAAAATGGTCGATATGGATCAATGAGCCATTGGCTATTGCCATTTCCAGGTCTTTTACAGATTTATCAGGGCCGTTAAATATGATCTTGTTTCCAGGCACTCCATTTGCAATTGCTTTTTCATATTCAAATCCCGAAACCACTTCGGCCCAGCTTCCCTCCTGGTGATATACCCTGCAGACTGCATTCAGGTAGTTGGTTTTGTACGACCATGCGAATTGAACCCTGGGATACCTCGTTTTAAAAGCAGATTCAGCCTCCCTGTAGGATTCCCTTATTGTTTTTTCAGACAAAATGAAAAGAGGAGAACCAAATTCAGAAAGCAGTTCCCGGATGCTGTTGTTATCTATTTCTGTGACAGGCCTGATGTTGGTTTTCATGCCGAATTTATCAGGAACACCTGCGTTGATCCTTGTGATCACAGGCCTTTCAAATTTTGCTTTTTCCATTATTTTATTTCGTAAATAAGTAGATTAATAATCAGTATTTTAGTCTTTTATGAATTTATTACTGATCCTTGTTCTGCTGTCAGTTATAACATTTAAAATATAGGTGCCTGAAGGGAGCATGTCCGTGGAAATTTGAGCAGTTTCGCCCGGTACCGGTAACGGGCTGCTCAGCAATTTCTTTCCGGAAATATCATGGATCAGTATATTGCCATTCGTATAATTCAGACCGGAATTTAATTCCACATTGATATTTTCTGAGGTTGGATTGGGATATATCCTTATTTCAGGTTCTATTGCAGTGAGAGTAGTACCGCTTGAACCACTAATTGAATAAACATTTGTATAGATCAGGTAGTAGGTGTTGTACCAAATATATTGGTAAGCAAGCAGTTTCAGTCCGTCTGATCCTTCCAGTATTTCGGCATAACCCCCATTTGATAATTCTAGCAACGGAATTCCGTTTTCATTGACAATTTTTAGTCCGTAGCTGTAAACCGTCTCTGTGTTGACCGTCTCAGATTTGTTGTAAATGTAAAGCAGCTCTATGTTGTCGTCGCTGTTGAAGATCCTTCTCGACAGGAATTTGATATCATACAGGAAATATCCCGAGGGAATGTTCAGGTCAATGGTTTTAAAAAGGGAATGGTCTTCATTGTAAATGCGACATTGATTCAGTGGAACATCCATGAAATAATACTTGAATTCATTTTCATCGATTTCCACGAGAGTTCCGGAGTGGTTGTATGTCTCTTCCAGTTGTAATTGGGCTGTTGTTGTGTTCCATATCAGGAGCATCAGAAAAATTGTAAATGTGTATTTCATGATCGTAATTTTATAGTTCACCGCTAATGGATAATTTTTCAAAATCACCGATATTGCCTATCAGGTCATAAGAGTATCTAATGAACATTTTCCCGATCTCATATTCCTTCATGGGTTCTGTTTTCTCTCCCATTGCCATTAAAACCAGCGCTTCCGGAATATTCTGTCCAGCTCCGACAGCGAGATAGATCCATGCGGGAATCCTTGGATTGATCTCGATCATGTAGTATTCACCCTGGTTGGTTTTGATCATTTCAAGTTCCATGCCACCTTTCCACCGTGTTTTTTTGATCAGATCATTTGTGATCTGAAGTAATTTTTTATCGCCCAAAGTAATGCCGCTCCACGCCTTGCCTTTGTCTGTGATGTATTGTTTTCTCATGGGTACTGCAGCAATTGTGTTGCCTTCGCCATCGCCGAGCGCCGCAACATTCACTTCCGTGCCCTTAATAAATTCCTGGATAATGACAGGGAGACCCCATTTTGCACTGATCTTGTTATAATGATTGATCACCTGTTCCGAATTATAAGCGATGTAAGCATCATAGAATTTGCCTTTTACCAGCAAAGGATAGTCAAATTCATCCCGAAGGTCCGGAATGTCATTAACTGATGCAATTGTTTTGCTTTTTGGAACCGGCACATCATATTTTTCACCAAACCGGTTGAGGTTTGTCTTTTGTCTTTCTTCAAATTGTTCAAGCGTGGGCAGGTATGTTTTGATGTTGTTCTGAATGAGGGTTTTCTCTGCTTTCATGAAGGTATACAGCTCGGCATCCAGGTTGGGAATGATCAGGTCGATCGGATCTTTCTTATGAATTTCAAGGATCCTTTCCACGTAAGGACCAATACCAACAGACGGATACGGTATAAGGTATGTTTTGTCAAGCGCACCATTCATATAGATTCCCGGTTCAAGATTTTCATATGCGAGTCCGATGATCCTGACATTGAATTTTTCAGACTCCCTGATGCCCCTGACAACGGGAATGCCCGGACCGGGATTATCGGTGTTGTTCAGACCTGTAACGGCGATCGTATAGGTTGGTTTATTCATCATCATTTTCAACCAGGTTTAATCTTCTTAATGAATGCATGAAATCATCCATGTAGCGCTGGAACGTTTTTTCATCCGTGTCATAGTGTGACACTATATAAGATTCGATCTCTTTATTCGATTTTCCCTCTGAGAGCAATTTCACTATTTCTTTACCCGGGGAATTTACGGAAAAGGATTCTCCTGAATTTGGATCAAAAAGGAATCCGGATTCACTGAGTGCAATGTTTTCTTTTAGTTTCATCATGATGGTATTTATGACATTACAAAGATTTAAAATTACCACGAAAGAATTGTTACAATATTATTTGTTTGATGTGTAAAATTTTATACATCTTCTATTCCCCTGACGGAAACTTCGCTTCCATTTTTATACTGGGAAACAGTAATGCCCGTGATCTTCCTGAACTGGTTTGAAAGGTATTGAACGCTTGAATAATCCATCATATACGCGATCTCACTGAGCGAATATTCGTTGTCATCCAACAGGTGTTTTATCCGCTCGATTTTCTGGTTGATAATGTATTTTTCAAGCGTGGTCTTTTCGTGGTCAGAGAAAACACGTGAAAGGTAGGGATAACTGAAGCCCAGTTTTTCAACCAGGTAATCGGATTTTCTGACGATGGAGTTTACATTGTTCATATGATGGATCAGCTCGATAATTGCAATCTTGATCTCATTTACAAGTATTTCATCTTTGCTCTCAAGTAAACTGAAGCCATATTCGCCCAATATTAGGTTGATCTTCTCATGATCGAACTCATCCTGGTCATAGTCGATTTTTGCACTTCCAAGGGAGATATCTTCCACAGCAATACCTGCTTCCTCTAATTTTTCCCTTAAAAGGATCACACAGCAATTGCTGGCCATGTTCCTTATTTTAATCCTTTCGGTAATATGTTTCGGATTTTCTTTCAAGGTGTTGTTGTGGAAGAAAGAATAAATTTAATAAGTTTTTGAATATGTTTTATCAATTTTGATCTTTCCTCTTTCAACATTATTTGACTATTTTTATGATGGTTAAAACAAAAATTATGCAAAAAGAAGAACTCATACAACACCTTTCGGTTTGTGTAGAGAAGGGTAAAGCCGACAGGGCAACTCCCACTCCTCCTGAAATGAAGGACAAGGAGGGAGCGAAAGAGATCACCAGGAAGCTGCTGGAGATGGATACACCGCCGGAGGAGATTTTGAACCAGGGATTGATCCCGGGAATGAAAAGAATAGGTGACCTTTACGGTCAGGGGAAGGCTTTTGTCCCCCATTTGCTGCTTGCTGCAAGGGCAATGAACGAGGCAATTACGCTGTTGAAACCTTATTTCGAGGCCGGTACTGTTGAACGAAAAGGCACATTTATTATAGGTACTGTACAGGGAGACCTGCACGATATAGGAAAGAACCTTGTAAAGGCCATTGTTGAAGGATCGGGCTGGGAAGTGGTTGATCTCGGTACGGATGTCAATACCGAAGGATTCCTGAAAGCCCTTGAGGAACATCCAAATGCCGCGGTGGGCCTTTCAGCGCTTATTACCACCACCATGGTCAATATGGAAGAGATCGTAAAGAAGATCAAAGAAAAGTATCCGGAAAAAAAGGTCCTGATCGGCGGCGCTCCGGTTACGCAGGATTATTGTGACAAGATCGGGGCAGACTTCTTCTCCCTTTATCCACAGGAAGCTGCCGAATATTTGAATTCACTGATATAAAGGTCTTTTTCGATGAGAACAATAAAAGAAAAATTAAAGAAAAACGAGGTGCTTGTATCTGATGGTGCATGGGGAACGTTTATTCATCAGAAAGGACTTGGATCAGATGAATGTCCGGAGTCATGGAACCTTACCCACCCGGATGATATTTATGATGTGGCACTTAGTTATGTTAAAGCAGGTTCGGATATGATCCTCACCAACAGTTTCGGGGCCAGTCCGTTTAAACTTGCCCCATACGGGCTTTCAGATAAAACCTATGAGATTAACAAAGCTGCTTCCGGGATTTCCAGGCGCGCTGCAAGGAACGATGTGATTGTACTGGGATCAGTGGGACCTACAGGTAAATTGCTAATGATGGGCGATGTGACTGAAAAGGAGCTTTTTGATGGGTTTTCAGAACAGATCAAAGGGTTGACCGTGGGTGGTTGTGATGCTGTGCTTATTGAAACCATGTCAGATATGGATGAGGCCCGGATTGCTATTCGGGCGGCCAAATCAGTTACACAGAAAGAGGTGATGTGTACATTCACCTTCACCCTGACACCGGCCGGGGAATACCGTACCATGATGGGGGCCTCACCGGCGGAGTCGGTTCAAATGCTTCTTGAGGAAGGTGTGGATGTCCTGGGAGCCAATTGTGGGAACGGTACTGCAGGAATGATCGAGATAGTCAGGCAAATCAGGGAAGTAAACAGGGAGATCCCCGTGCTGGTTCATGCAAATGCAGGGATGCCTGAGTTGAAAGATGGAGAATCCGTTTTCCCTGAGACCCCGTCGGAGATGTCATCACAGATACGTGATCTAATCCTGGCCGGCGCCAATATTGTCGGCGGATGTTGCGGCACAACACCCGGGCATATTGCCAGTATTGTTAAAGTAGTAAAGGGATAATACGATTACCAGCGGGTGCTTTTCAATGGAGGTCATTCCTTGCTATGTTTCCGTATCAAACCAGATTGAATTGTAAAATATTCCCTGGAGGAATGGTTGTATTAGTTCTTCAATTATAATTTTTTAAGAAACTTTATCTTAAGTATTGGTTGATATATTTTACTCTCCTATAAAATCAATGAAAAATGTCAGATAAAATCATAGTTCTGGGTGCAGGATTGGTGGGAAGTGCCATTGCTGCAGACTATAAACGGAGTGGATATCATGTTACAGCGATGGATATCGACGGAAAAGCACTGGGGGAACTGGAGCAACATTACGGGATAGAGGTATTGCAATCGGATTTTACTGTACGTGGTAACCTGGAGAAGGCTGTGTCTGACAAAGACCTTGTAATTGGAGCTGCACCCGGGGCGTTTGGATACAAGCTGATGAAAGAAGTGATCTTGTGCGGGAAGAACATGGTGGATATTTCATTTTGCCCGGAGGACTACCTTGAGCTTGATTCGCTGGCAAAAGAAAAAGGGGTAACAGTTGTTGCGGATATGGGGGTCGCACCGGGCATGTGCAATGCGATACTTGGTTATCACGATGCTCATATGGAAGTAAAACGCTACAAATGCATTGTGGGCGGTCTTCCTGATAAACGGATTTGGCCGCTGGAGTACAAATCAGCATGGTCGCCGATCGATTGTATCGAAGAATACACGAGGCCCGCAAGGCTGATGCAAAACGGCAGGGTTGTTACAAAACCAGCTCTTTCAGATATTGAAATGGTTGAATTTGAGGAGACCGGGACACTTGAAGAATGGAATTCCGATGGATTGCGGTCGTTGCTTACCACCATGCGCCATGTTCCGGATATGGTGGAAAAAACATTGCGTTATCCCGGAACGACAAGCTATATACGCGTACTCAGGGACCTTGGTTTCTTTTCTTATGATGAAGTTGAAGTAAAAGGTAAGAAGATAAGACCTATAGATTTGACAGCTAATTTATTATTTCCGCAATGGAAATTTGAAAAAGGGGAGTCGGAATTCACGATTATGCGTGTTGTGGTTACAGGGGAGGAAGCGGGGGAAGCATCTGCATATCAATACGACCTGTTCGATAAATATGATGTTCCGACCGGAACCAGTTCGATGGCAAGAACAACCGGTTACACATGTGCAGGAGCTGGAGAGATGATCCTGAAAGGAAAGTTGAACAGTAAGGGCGTGCTTGCACCGGAAATGGTCGGCAGCGATGCGGGCAGGTTCAATTATTTGCTGCATTACCTGGAGGAAAGGGGAGTGAATTATAGGAGGGCCAGGAGCCAGGCATTAAGTGAGGCGTAAAGGAATGTGTTTTGATGTCGTAGAATTTTTAAATGCTTAAGAGAATTTCAATAGAGGAATACCTGTCGATGGAGCCGATGCTTCCATTAATTGATGTGCGCACTCCTGCAGAATATACAAGTGGTCATGTTCCCGGGGCAGTCAATGTTCCATTGTTTTCAAATGAGGAGCGTGTGGAGGTTGGGACTGCTTATACCAGGGAATCAACTGAAAAAGCTTATGCGATCGGTCATGAATTTGTAAAACCAAAGCTGAATTGGTATGTTGAAGAAGCCATGAAAGTTGCAGCAGGCGGACCGGTGGCTGTTTATTGTTGGAGAGGGGGCATGCGAAGCAAAGCCTTTGCAGAACATGTAGAGGTGAATGGCATCGAAGAGGTTTTTGTGATTGATGGTGGATACAAAGCGTTCAGACAACATGTATTGAAATCCTTTGAGAAACCTGACTCAATACGGATCCTGGGTGGATATACCGGCAGTGGAAAGACACGGATACTTAAGGAGCTGGCAAAGCTGGGTGAGCAGGTGATCGACCTGGAAGGCATTGCACACCATAAAGGTTCTGCATTTGGTGCAATTGGACAGCTTGAACAGCCGGAAAATGAACATTTTACAAACCTGTTGTACTGGGAGTGGAAAGGTCTTGATACAACAATTCCGGTATGGTTGGAGGATGAAAGCATTCATATAGGAAGGGTTTTTATCCCCGAGGTTTTGTTTCAGAGAATGCGGGATTCCGTTGTATATTTTCTCGATATACCAAAGTCTGAACGTGCACATTTGCTTGTTGAGGAGTATGTCGGGATTGATAAAGCGCCGCTGGAGGAATCCATCAGGAAGATATCCAGGCGACTTGGGGGATTAAATACGTGGAATGCACTGGAGGCGCTTGCAAAGGATGATTACTATAGTGCCGCTATGATCACCCTCGATTACTATGACAAATTCTATCTGAAGGGACTGAACAGACGGGATCCTGATAAGATCAAGGTAATTAAGGCAGAAGGTACAGATCCAGTTAAAAATGCCGGCATGCTGATTAAGCAATTACCAGCAGGTTGACCATATATGGAGGCCCCAAACAAATTCGGTGTATTTTTATGGACACCGGAAGTGAACTTCAGCAAGGATTTTCCTTCCCGTTATTTTTCATATGATCCGATTGAATATTCAATTGAGATTGAGGTTCCCGCGTTGAATTATTAGTATCTTTCAGTGACTAATATGGAGAGCTTTATTTAAAACTTTATTAGATTAAATGGTTAGGTTGGATAGAAAATCAATCGGATTGGTAACAGGGATTGTCCTTTTTCTCTATTTCTTTCTTTTTACCGATCTTGATCCGGACCGGCCTATGGTATCACCTACACTTGCCGTTGCCATGCTGATGGCATCATGGTGGATCAGTGAAGCGATACCTTTATCTGTTACGGCACTTTTGCCACTTGTGCTTTTTCCCCTGCTGGGGATTGTCCCGGGAAAAGAGATCGCAACCTCCTATATGAACCACATCATCTTTGTATATGTGGGTGGATTCATGGTTGCCCTGGCCATGGAAAAATGGAACCTCCATAAGCGCATTGCCCTGAAGATCATGACCTGGGTAGGATTGGGCCCCGGAAGGATCCTGTTTGGTTTCATGCTGGCAACAGCATTTCTTTCTATGTGGATCTCCAATACAGCATCCACGATGATGATGCTGCCCATCATTCTCTCTATTATTGGTCAGCTTGAATATAACATTCCGGAAAATGCAGCCGGCAAATATGCCACGGGAGTTTTGCTTGCAATCGCTTACAGTGCCTCTGTAGGAGGGATCACAACACTGGTGGGAAGTCCTACCAACCTGGTTTATCCGCAGCAATTACAGGCACTTTTCCCTGAAATTGAGGTGATCTCATTCACAGAATGGATGGTATTTGCCGCACCCATATCGCTGGTAATGTTCGGCCTGGTATTTGGGCTGATCTATCTTCGGTTTGTACCCAAACAGAAATTCACCGGACTTGAAGAAGATTATTTCAAGAATAAATACCGTTCCCTGGGAAAAGCATCTTATGAAGAGAAGGCAGTACTGGTACTTTTTATATTGCTGGCGATGCTTTGGACTTTCAGGACGGGAATAGCATTTGACAGGTTTGTAATCCCCGGTTGGGGGGTCATATTCAATTATGCTTCTTACATCAACGATGCTACTGCAGCCATTTTTATCGGTATTTTACTTTTTATCATTCCTTCAGGAAAAAAGGACGGTACACGGTTAATGGACTGGCAAACTGCTCACAGGCTTCCCTGGGACATTGTATTGTTATTTGGAGGAGGTTTTGCATTGGCCTCAGGATTTCAGTCGTCCGGACTCGCCGTCTGGATGGGTGAGCAGCTCAGCTGGACAGGAAATGCAGGTCCGTATGTTGTTTTGCTGGCCATACTGACCCTGATGATTTTTTTAACAGAGCTTACATCCAATGTTGCCTCGATCCAGATGCTGCTTCCGGTATTTGCTGCACTGGCCATCAGCAGTAATGTCGATCCTGTGATGCTGATGTTTCCTGCAACACTGGCATCTTCCATGGCATTTATGCTGCCTACCGCAACCCCTCCGAATGCCATTGTATTCGGATCCCACCGCATCGAGATCAGGACCATGGTGCGGACAGGCTTGTCATTAAATATATTGGCGATACTTGTGATCCTGCTATTTACATGGTTGAGGTATTGAGGGCCAGGGGCCAAAGGCCAGGTTACGCTCAATGTCGCAAAAGAACAATTGACATCCATTATTTATGGGATTAGCTATTAATTTCTTATATTTTGAGATCAATTAAATAACTACCAAACCATACCAACATGAAAAAAGAAATTTCCCGCAGAAATTTTATTGGCGCTGCAGCCACTGCTACGGCAGGTTTTACCATTTTACCCAGTAATGTTATCGCAGGACTGGGTCACAGGGCGCCAAGTGATAAACTCAATATTGCCGGGATCGGCATAGGAGGCAAGGGCTTTGCAAATCTGAAAAATATGCAGTCGGAGAACATTGTTGCGCTTTGTGATGTTGACTGGAAATACAGCAAAAGGGTATTTGATCACTGGCCGAAAGCAAAAAAATTCAAGGACTGGAGAAGGATGTTTGACGAGATGAAGAATTCTTTTGATGCAGTGGTCATTGCAACTGCTGATCATACGCATGCAATAACGGCAGGACATGCAATGACACTGGGCAAGCATGTGTATCTCCAAAAACCCCTGACCCATACTGTTTACGAATCGAGACTGATGACAAAGCTCGCAGAAAAATACAGGGTGGCCACGCAAATGGGAAATGAGGGGGCTTCTGGTAACGACACAAACCTTGTTATTGAGTGGCTCTATAATGGAGAAATTGGCGATGTAACGAAAGTTGATTCGCTTTCAGACCGCCCCATCTGGCCACAGGGACTGAGTCGTCCCGAACCGGGAATGTGGGTGCCGGAGACGCTGGACTGGGACCTGTTTGTCGGACCGGCGCCAATGCGCCCTTATCATGAACTATACACTCCCTGGAACTGGAGGGGATGGTGGGATTTCGGAACCGGTGCGTTGGGTGATATGGCATGCCATATAATGCATCCTGCTTTTCTTGGTTTGAAACTTGGGCACCCGGTTAAAACCCAGGGCAGCTCTTCTATGTTGTTAAGCGAATGTGCACCTGTATCTCAGATCACTCAGTTCACTTTCCCCGAAAGGAAAAAGCCCAAGGGGATGAAGATGAACCTGCCTGAAGTAAAACTCACCTGGTATGACGGCGGACTTAAACCCATGATGCCGGAAGGATGGCCTGCAGGGAAAAACCTGACAAACGGATTGATATTCCATGGCACAAAGGATATTTTGGTCTGCGACTCAGCGGGCAGGAACCCGATGTTGCTTTCCGGACGGGTACCTGATGCTCCGAAATTCAGGAGAAGGGTTGATACAAGTCATGAAATGGACTGGGTAAGGGCCTGTAAGGAAAGTCCCGGGAACAGGGTTGATCCGGTATCTTATTTCGGCGAAGCAGGTCCTTTCAATGAGATCGTTGTGATGGGCGTGCTTGCTGTAAGATTGCAGAATCTTCACAAGGAGCTTGAATGGGATGGTGAAAACATGGAATTCACCAACATTAATGATTCTGAAACCATAAGTGCCATTGTGAAAGATGGTTTCCGGATAGAAGACGGGCATCCTACTTTTGCAAAGACCTGGACCGATCCTGTAAATGCAAAGGCTTTTGCACAGGAAATGATCAGCCACACCTACCGGGATCCCTGGAAATTGCCAACGATGCCGTAGGGGTGCCACTTCGGGGCTGTCTACATTTGATTACGGCGGAGAACTGTGAGAAGTGCTCCGGTGGGCTTTTAGCTCACCGGCCATCTATTCGATTTGCATTTCGTTCTTTATTTTAATCCTGTTTCATATTTTTTCCCATTCAAGAAAACCGAATATTTATCTTTTGTATGTTTCTCTCTTTCTCTGTATCCGTAGTCAAAAAGTTTATGACAATTCGGACATAGAATCAAGATATTATCCAAGCTGTCTTGTCCACCTTCTGATTTTGCTTTGATATGGCAAGCTTCAATATAATAATTACCATTAGCTTTCTTAATCCGAGTCGGACAGAATTGGCATTTGTAATCTCGATATTTCTTAATCTGAACCATTAAATAGTTATACCTTTTATAAATCTTTCCTTTTATTAGGACTTTCTCGGAATTATCATTCTGGCAATCAAGTATTTTGTCGTATAAATCCTGTTTGTCTAAATTCTCTGAATCTGCCTCAATTTTTTGCTCAATCTCATTTTGCTCCAATCCATTCTCAAATGTTTCAATCTGGAGATAATCCAATATTAATTCCTGTCCTAGATACACATCCACAAGAAAATGATTTAATGCATCCGCTTTGTAATAGTTTTTAAGAATTGGAAAGTCAGTAATCAAATTATCTTGATATTTTTTTACTAATTCGTAATTAGTCCAGTTCTTTGAAGAAGATATTTTGTATCCAAGCTTTTTTAGTGCCTTTAAGGTTTTATTATTCATAATCGGGTATTTTTCGTAATCAACCCTATTAAGAAATATAGTAGCGATACCAACACCAAATCCAGTATATTTATCAACTTGTAAGAACCAATCTTTAAGTGAAAATTTTTCTTGAAATGGTTTAACAACATATTGCCTGAAATTTTCAATGTCGTTCAATACAGTAGCACGGAATTGGTTTTTCTTTCGGTCACCCCCTGATTGAACACGTCCTCCTTCACTTACAAACGTGTAAAAGAAATTCATAAAATCATTGTCAGACAAAGAAGTCAGGTAAGAAAACGTAATCGTATTTTTGTAGAAATCCATATTTGAACTATGTTGGTCATTTACCCACCAATTCTCAAATTCAGTTATTATTTTATCCAAATATGTTTTTCTATCCATTTTTAATCAATTTTCTTATTTGCAGTCTGCTTTCTTCAGTATGAATGCCAACGGTTTGCGTGAATGGTGTCATTTGGTAATTCGAAGCACGTAACTGTCAAACCACTACAAAGCTTATCAATACACTGCCCTTGAAATAAGTACTATCTGCCAAATGCACCATACACGCTGTTACAAGCTGGCCGTTATACATTTGCTATTCTTTATACCATTTTTTGCTGCATATTTTTAAGTCAGTGCATTTGCATTGCAAGCTCTTTGACATAGCTGTGGTTTACACGTTGTCTTGTGGGACTTTGGCAATTTGCTTGCAAAAAGGGGCTATCCGATTTTTATTGTTTCTTTTCTCGTTTGTTTCATTAATTTCTCCAGGGTACCGCCCTTACTTATAAACCCAATTGCAAGATTCTCAGCTAAGTCAATCATTAGACGGTTTCTTAGCATTGCTGTCTTTTCAGTTATTCTTTTTACTTCCTTTTCAAATGGTGAAATAATCAATAGCCTTCCTTTTTCTATTTCGTGTTTGAATTCTGGTTCAATACGTTGTTTTAATCCTCTTGCCATGGCAATAATAATGGGTTGTTTTCCCTTAAGCAAATAATGAAGTACATCCTTTTCTATCTTACTGTGGAAGCCACCAATTATGCAATTACCTTGTTCTCTTTGTGCTATTGCCCAGTCATAGCACTTTAGTACGATGTTTGCGGGTATTTCCCTGCTGCACAGGAAAGCTGTCTTTTGCAGCTTCAAGATTTCCAGGTTACCGATATGATCTACAATTTCCATTATTAACATTTGCCTATTGTGTTCAGCAATTCAATCATAATTACAAGAATGACTTGTTTTGCCATTATTGTTAATAGTCCGGTAATATACGGTAATACAATCATGATTAATATCTCTATTTATCAGATCATTAGAATCTCTATCCTTATCTTTTCCGGTAATATCCGGCAAATGATTATTAGCGATATGTCCTAGTTCGCCAGGAACAATCTTTGTTTTATCCTTAACTTGGACACCATGTACAAGTTTATGTCCAAGTACATTAAGAACTCCCCACAGTTCTGCTCCTAACTCCCTGCCTTTTTATACATATTCTTCACTAACTGTTTTATTATCAGCATTAATACTTACAATGGTTACCCTCTTTCTTATTATTTCATTGTAATTATTAATTCATCAAGCTTGTGTTAGTGTCATTGTTAAGCTTTATTCCTTATTCATTTTTAAAAGATGATCTGAAACTTGGTATCCACCTGCCTTTTTCGAGCCTTCATATCCAATTGCTCCTATTTCCTTTAAAAAAGCAACATATCTTTCAACTGTTTTAGTAGATTTACCTAATTCATTTGAAAGTTGAGTAACATTTAAACTACCTTTCTTTATTAAAGCCTCGATAACATTTAAGTAAATATCCTTTAATCCCTCAGTTATTCCCTCACTTATTCCCTCATTAATTGCTTTAACTATCAGATTATTTAATCCCTCAGTTATTCCCTCACTTATTCCCTCACTATAATTAAATGGAACTTTAACATCAGGAAATAAAACATTAACAGTATTATCTCTTTGATTCCAAACAGGTTCTTTAAAACCAAGTTCTTTACATTGGGCTATCATTTTTACAGTACCAATACCAATTAATTCAATCCAATTTCTTAGAAAGAAAATATGAGCTATTGTGGGATTAACAGGAACAGACAAATGATCTTCCGATAAAGATTTAATGCTAATTCCTTTTGGCAAACTACCATAACTGCTTATTTGTAATTTATCCGGATAAACATTAATCGCTATCTTACTTGAAAATGAGGAGTAATCCCGATGAATAAAAGCATTAAGTATTGCCTCTCGAATAGCTAATCTGGGAAAGTTAAGTTTATCAGTACGTTGCCAATCAGCAGATCGGAATGAACTGGTAATACCATAAGCTAAATCAAAAAATTCGGTAATTTGTTGGATGGACTTAAATAGATTACCATCAAAAATCTTGTCGTACAATAGTCTCTCTCCAGTTTTATCTGTTTTGAACACTGATAACCTAACTCGCATCTGAGGGAAAAATTTAACTGGATTTTTACCAAACAAAACAACAGCGGCATTGGTAAAGTCTCCATTTTTGTAGAGTCCGTATTTACTCATAAACTGCAATGGATTTTCGGGCAAGTTTTGGTCTCTACCAGCTAAATTGGCTTCTTTGATACATTCCAATACTTCATTCAGGTCAATATCTTCTACCTCCACCTCAATGGCTGATTTGGTTTCCCAACGTTGATTACGATCTGTTTCTACATGAATCAAAGCGGCCAGTTGTTTAGAATCTGCCTGAACAGTCGAACTTCCTGTACGATAATAAACACCGCCTTTAAAGATGTAAGGCTGATTAGTCCCCTTCCAAACTGATACTACTAAAAGGTTTTTCTTTCCAACTGTCTGAACATCCACCGAAACAGCCGGTTCCGGGACAATTTCATCTATAAGGAAATTTTGAATTGCTGATGCTGTTTTTTCAGCATCCTTAATTCCGGTTACTTTTTGGCTTTCTCCTGCGCCTAACACCAATTGACCTCCATCTCTGTTCAGAAAAGAGCAGATCACTTTGCCGATCTCAATTTTATCAAAGCGAGCTTTAAACTCAAGTGTTGCAGATTCTTTTTTTTGCAACAAGTCTTTTATATAGTCTGCACCATCTGTTTTCATAAGGTTTTCATTTTTTGGATGATGTCTGATATTCTTTCTATCTTACTAAATTGGGTTTGGATGACTTTTTCAATATCTTTAAAATTGTAAAACTCATCTGTCCAGTGACCTATACGTTCTGCGGGATCGATGTCATTCAGAATGGTGTCATTATACATATCGATTACCCGAATATCGTCCATTAACTTCGTTGGTTGGTAAGTAAAATCTGGATTGAGACTTTTATCCGGTCGATAGCGGTATTGTTTGAACAATTCTCTAGCAACTCTTATATCTCTGTGTGCAACAAACCATCTTGGCTTTTTCAATTCAATAGCTTTTTTCATCTCCTCATGCGTGATGGATGTGTCGCCAATAATACCTGAACCATAAAAAGGGCGAATTACACCAAAAAATGCATCACAATTTTCAACGGCAATAAGACAATTTTCAATATTAGATTTTGATGGGTCGGTAGGCATTGTTTTGTAATGCGAACTTATGGGCTGGTATCCCATCTGTTCAAACAATCCACAGATTTGATTAAGTTGATCTTCGTAGCCATATACCGAAGATGCCACCACTATTTCTATTTTGCCATCTGCTGTCATTTTATTTTCCTTTTCAGTTACAATTGTTATTCTTCCTCCTCACCATTCTCCAATTCACTTGCCGAAGATTCATCGAAGGCAAGCTCCTTCCCCATACGGTACTTGATATCGTAATTAATGATGAAATCCAACTCCTCCTCGGTGAAATTGTAATGTTCGGCTAATATCTGGTCAATTTGATCAATAATTGGTTTTGAAAATAAAATTTTAAATGATTGGGTTGCTGTTGTTCCCTTATTTTTTTGAATTCTTTGAAGCATTTCACTGTTTGTTTCCAAATCTTTAATATATTTTTTACTTATATCTAACAAGGATCGTTTTTCGATAATTTCTTTACCAAATTTTAACCCTAGGATATCGCTTGGGTTCATATCTCGCAAATTAGATGTAATTGTATACCACCACCAAAATGTTGTACTGCTCAATAAACCCACAACTTTTATATTGGTGCCTGTTCCATTAACTGAAAATGAAGTTTCTCTACTGGAATGTCCTTTTTCTCCATTGAGAAAAAATTTAGGTGCATAATCAGTAAAAACCTTCCAATAAAGGCCACCAGTTGTTCTGTAATATACTCTATTATTCGAATGTCCAATATAGTTGGCTATACTATTTCTACTTTGACAGATTAACAAATTGTTGATAAAACCCCTGAAAACATTACGTTTTCAGGGGCATCGAAAAACATGATTTTCGTACCTTTAAGGTATGTTCAACACAAGTTAAAGATATAAAAGAATATGGAAAAACAC
>JAIPBT010000083.1 GCA_021738565.1 Bacteroidales bacterium | reverse complement strand
ACTCAATAGAATTAATTGGATGATCCTTCAGTCCGACAATATCTATCGATCTTCCACGAGCTTTTATTATCCCTTCCCGATTTGATAGCTATTGCATCATCGCCGGCGTTAAAGGTGCAATCTTCAATCAAAGCATCTTCGCAGGAATCCAAATCCACACCATCGTTATTAATGCGGGTACTGTTAACCTTTATATTGTTGATAGTAACACTCTTACAATATGTTGGATGAACCACCCAGAAAGGAACGTCTTCTATGGTAATGTCACTTATCTTAATATTTGTGCAATGCATTAACTGTATAAAAGACATTCGCAAATAATGCCCCTCTCCAAACAGGCGTTCTTTTAAAGGCACCAATTGTTTTCCCATATCCCGAAGCCTGTTTTGATCAAGCTTTTGTTTGGGCCGCCACTCGGCAATACCTCCTTCTCCCTGGCCAATAAAAGTTCCCTGGCCGGTAATGGCAATATCGGTTTCATGAATCGCGTAAATGTAAGGTGAATAGTTGTAGACCTCGACACCTTCCCACCGCACCAATTGCATTGGCAGATAGTGCTTTGGATTTTGACTAAAAAACACCTTACTCCCCTTTTCGAGGTGCAAATTTATATGGCTTTTCAGGTGAATTGGACCATTAACCAAAAAATCGCCTTTAGGTATTATGAGCCTTCCCCCGCCATTTTGGTTTATCACAACAATTGCTGAATCAATGGCAGGTTTGCAATCAAATTCCCCATCAGCTATAGCTCCAAAATCCAGTAAATTATAATCCTTGTCTGGTATTGAAGGTAACTGAATCCTTTGCACAATTTGTTCAGGTGTGGAACTACTCTTTTCTTTCTCATTATTGAACCCGAAGGACATAAAAAATATGCCCATTCCAATAAATAACAAAAATATTTTTATCCTAATTTCATCGTATTTCATATACAGTAATGTTATTTAATTATTTCACTCATATAAACCCAAAATACTAGTGCGGAACATAATTATTCAGATGGGATTTCAGGTATAACCACCATCCAGGCCTGAGATTGACCAGGGCCTACACTTTTATGGTAATACACGCGTTTGCCATCTCTCGAAAATGAAGGATTTACATGATTACCCAATTCCCAAACAATTGTATCATCACCCACGTAATCAAACCAAAATTGTTTTGTTTCTCCCTTCTTGAAAATCTTCAGAACAACTGGGTCTTTATTATACCATGATTCAGAGGCTATTAATTCCCGGTTAACGGATGCGGCCAGATGATTTCCCGGACCGGCCAGGGTTTCTATAAATTCCGCATCGAGCGACCATCGCCTTGCACTTTTGTCATTGGTCTTACGATCGTTAATCTGATTATCATGACCCATTATACTTTCATTGTCATACCAGGCAAAGTGCATCGGTTTTGGCCCAAAAAAATGTATATCTCCCCCGCTTTTATTCATCGTAACCAGATGATTACCACTCTCGCCCCCATTACTAACATCTAACCGCAGAGCAATTTTTGAACCGTCTGGACTGTATATAAGGTGTCTTATCTTCCTATCTGACATTTTCCTAATATTATCAATTGAAAAATGATTGACAATATCTTTAAAAGTTGACGCATCGGCAATTTTTGTTTTTTCACCATTAGAAATATCGTATTCATAAATGGTATAATAATTTGTTTCTTCGGAAATATGGGAATACAGTATTTTATTATCGTGGGGAGCATGGCCTATACTAAAAGCTCGTATAGCCGGAACCTGCTCTTCACCCTTCAAGTTAACCACTTTTATATGCCCGTCATCGAAATATGCAATAGTGTTATTGTCGACCCATTGTGCATTAACACCATTATGAACCTGAAAATTATTTAATTCAACAATCATTTTGTGACCGGTTAAATCAGCATTGCAAGTCCATAATTCACCTTTTAGGTTGGTATATCTATTTCTTTGGGTTGTTAGTATCTTAACGTAACAAATAAGACTACCATCAGGGCTTTCAGGAGTAGTGTTGTAGTAGCTGAAGGTGGAGTTGGAGTTTTCCGGACCCACTCTTACTGGAACGCCAGGTTCAAAATTTAAATTTGGATCTGGTGCTGGTGCTGGTTCTGCCTTAGGTTCATCACATTGGATAAAACCAAAAAAAATGATGGGCAAAAGAAATACAAATTTTCTGAGAGTTTTCATAATCATTCTGTTTTAAAAAAAGCATTAATTTGATTTTAATATTATCTGTATCATGGTAACTGACGCAGGTTCAGGGTCTCATTACATAATATTCAATGACATAATATCCTTCTTCAGTAAATTTCGGTCTGAAGGAGGGTAACTCTTTTACGGTTCTGCCTTTCTCCAGGAGAACATCATTGAACTCGTGTGTGTCAATAATTTCACCTCCGGGTGTTTTTATTACGATTTTCAGTTTGACTGTCCGCTGGTCACCCACATTCATGATCACCGGGGTAATCTTGTCACGCCTGTGGTAGGCAACATCGGTATTGTTGCTTCCAGCGATAATATCCTGAAGCGCCATCTGGTTGATATAGAATGCAAGCTTTGCATGACCCATCGCATCAATGAGAGGTTTGCGATAGGTGCCACTGTTTGCTCCGCCATGAAGAGTACACCAGCTGAAACCGTCAACATCATGCATTCTCTGCCACTTCATCGATTCCCATGCACTGAAAGCCTGCCAGGCCTGACTTTCCTTCCATTCACTATATTCAAATTCCCTCCCAATGCTCCCAATATCATAATAGTTTTCATATGAAGGCATCTGGTACCAGGGCTTTCCCCGTACCAGCTCAAAATTCTGCATGCCGATTGACTCTTCATGTTCGAAATTAAAGTAAGCTCTTTCACGGCTTTCCAACAATGAACGCCTGTATGGATCGGGCCATCCCCTGATATTGTGCCATTCCGAACCGTATCCGGTAAGGGCATCCTGGTTGCCCCTGACAATGAGTGGGGCGGTCCACTCTTCGCAAGGCACAATGGTTTTCCCGTCTTCATCGATGGTTCCTTCATCGTTTTTATAGATAAAATGCTTGTTAAAGGAGCTTGGTGATATCAGTCTGCTGGAGTCGCTCGTGGAGATGGTGCGGTACATTTTAGTGATGAACCTGTTGGAATATGAGAGCGGCTTACCGCTGAATTCATTGGGATGGTTGGAACCTTCCCAAAGAACTATACTGGGGTGATTAAAGACCTGGTTTATATACTTGGGATACCCTTCAAAATCTATCCCCCCCCATTCCCCCTGGCGGATCCAGGAGCTGGTGGGCCAGATGAGCATCACCCCCAGCTGGTCGGCCATCTCAGCTATCCTTGGATCGTTTACGCTGTATGCATACGTTCCCCCGGAATGTACATGGACGCGAAGGGTGTTTCCGAGCTTGCTGCAGGCGAGCAGTTCATCGGCAAGGATGGAAGCTGGTGGACAGCGGTTCCATTTGACGATGTTTTCTATCGGCATTCTGAACCCCATGGTCTGGGCTCCTCCTAAAAGTTCAGGTTCTCCGTTGATCCTGAATATGCCGCCCTTCTGTGAGACGGTGCGGATACCTGTGGTGATCATTTCATCGTCGATCACCTGGTTGTCATGCATAATCTTCAGATGAACCCGATAGAGGTTGGGATTGTCATGGGTCCAGAGAAAAGGCTTTTCAATAGTTCCTTCATAATGAATATGAATAGAATCTTTGGCAAAAATTTGTATGGGGACTTCAAACGATGCAGACTTACTGCTTCCTTCATTGGGGTGCCAGGGATAGTAATCGATTGTTACCATCCCTGAGAAAGTAGTGTCAGCGTGATTTTGCAGGGCGATGGTATGTAACTGGGTCGCCTCCTCTGTATTTATGGACCGTGTATGTACTTTGACCGAGCTCATATGGACCTGTTCAGTCAGATCGATCCATGCACGACCACAAAACCATCCTACATTTCTGTCCTGCGGGGAGTGGTAGAGGTGTCCGTCGTTATAAAAAGAGAAGACCCGTATACCAATGGTATTGACGGCATGGGGTACTAAAAACGGCGAGATATCTACTCTGACAGGGTGCCTGTTGTGTGTTACATGGACCACCCTTCCATTGATCCATATCTCACCTCCCGGATCCAGTGTCTCAATATTCAGCCATGCTTTTTCAAATGCATCTGGATTGAATTCCTTCCGCAGGTACAGATCTTTTCCGGCTTCCAGCGAGCCCCCCATTACTGCGGGAAGATCGGTCAGCTCCCAGGCACTGTCATCATAATGAGGTTTGGCCCATTGCTCAACCGGAGGTTGCACGTTGAAGTTCTCATGCAGGAAGGGTTCGATAGTGTATGGACTCCTTACGGAACAACCGGTGGTATCGAACTTCAGTCCTGTTATGTCATCGATTTGTATGCTTTCGCCTCCGCTTATTTGTAATCGATTGATCAGCGAGCTCTTTCGCATAGCTATCCAATCGCCTGTTTTTTTTCCATTGATCAGAAGGTTATATCTGTCATTTACCAGGTCGACCTCTATTTTAAAGTCGTACCACTGATCAGGAATGTATTTATCTCCCATCCTGTCGGTACCATTGGCGGTGAAAAAGATATCTCCATTGGCGTGGAAGCCGGCTTCAGCTATAATACGGTTATTTTCTTTAAGGGCAAAGGCCATAGGAACCCTGCCCTTGATGCTTTTTGCCTTCCAACCAAGAAAAAACCTCCATTGCAGGCTGTCCAAAGTTTTTTCTATGGTAACATTGGGTCGGTTAAAATTGAGGGATCCCTGCTCAACCGAAACACCTTCATTCATGTTCCATTCATTGATAGCAGCAACAGATTTTTCATGTCCCAGATGGCTGTAACCGGTCTTTTTCCATTTATCAAGCTCAACGCGGCGTCTTTTATCTGGCCGAGGCTGTTCCTTGAGACCCTGTAAGAACCGGTCAATTTCCGCTGGTGTACTGACCAGCCTGTTCAGCGCAGTGTCTGAAAACCAATTTCCTGCAACCGCGGCATACACATCCAGAAATTCAATTCTCTGGTCGGTATTGAAAAACTCATTTTCCCCCTTAAAATCTGTTATTCCAGAGCTTTCTTTATCTTTTGAATAGTACCTGAGCTCAAACGATGAAGATATCTGTGCCTCTAGGGTAGAGATGAGAAGGGTGATCATCAAGTTGATTAATAGTATCTTTTTAAAGTTTATCATTTTTTATGCTTGTTTTTCAAATGTTTCTCATGATCTGATACTGGAGAACATAATATCCTTCCCGGACTTTCGGCCGGAAACTTTCAAGGACAGTAGAATTCCTTCCTTCATCCAAAAGAATATTCTTATATTCCTTTTGTTCCACTACATCTCCATCCAGATTTTTAATAGTTACCAGCAGATTTACCTCTGTCGTATTGCCGAGATGCATTATCACAGGTTCAATCTCATCTTCAGGGCCATATACAAGATCAACATTATAACTTCCTGCCAAAGTGGGTTGAAATGCCATTTTAATAGCATGAAAACTCAATTTAGCATGTCCATAATAGTCTATGAGGGGTTTTTGATAAGTGGCAGTATTGCCGCCTCCATGTAATGTGCACCAGGCTAAGCCATCATAATCTAACCAGCGTTTTTTCTTATATGCTTCAAATCCGCTAAAGGCCTGCCATGCCTGACTAATCTGCCACTCATCCAAAGTTAATTGCCGGCCAATGGATCCAATGTCATACTCTAATTCATAGGACTTAACCTGATAAGAAGGTTTTCCTTTGCGTAAGCTCCAATTGGGTTGTGCAGCAGATTCTTCACTTTCAAAATCAAAATATGCCCTTTCTTTACTATTCAGGTAATCCGTTCGAAAACCGGCCACCCGCCATCCCTGATCACCGCTATAATCATCGGGATAAGGATATCTCCTTAACGTAGACCAGTCTGCACCATAGCCTGTCGCATGATCCATGTCGCCTCTTGTAATTTTCGGGGCTGTCCAAATAGAAATTGGCTCAACCCGGTTTCCTTCCCGGTCTATTGTTCCGTCATCATTTCTTCCCATGTTCCTGGTGTTGTTGGCCGCCGGACTAATCAGCCGGCTGGGATCATGAGGATATATATTATTGTAGACTTTCTCAAACCAGAGAATAGTTTCGGTTTCAAAATCAACAAATTTCGGATGATTTCCTGGCTGCCACATCACAATGGAAGGGTGATTCCGAACCTGCTGCACATATTTCGATAGTCCCTCGAAATCAAGCAGCCAGGGACTACCTGTACGCACCCAGGCACCGGTTGTCCATTGAAACATTACTCCAAGCTGATCGCCCAGCTCTGCCAGTCGCGGATCATTGATACCTCCTTTCATCCCGTTATGGATGCTCATGCGAATGGTATTAGCATTCATATTCTTGATCATTAATATCTCTTTGACAAGCCACTCTTCAGGACCTGCCCTAAGCCACTTCGCAATTTTATCGAGCGGAGATTTAAAACCAAACAAGAGTGCCCCATTCATCATGGAAGGCTTACCGTTTATTCGGAATGTCCCACCCTCCTGACTAACAGTACGTATCCCTGTTGTTAAAACAAAATCATCAATAGCTTCATCATTCTCATTGTATAAGGTAGCTACCACCTTGTAAAGAAATGGCCGTTTGGCAGACCATAATTCCGGAGCGTTTACTGTAAACTCTGTAGAGAGTTCTTCATTCTTCATTAGTCGGAGATATACAGGAATTTCTTTTGAAGCTGCAGAAATAGTTGATTCTTCGGGATACCAGGGATAAAAATCAATCCGGATTTTACCGAAAAACTCCCTTGTCTTTTTCATTTCTCTTTCCTCAAATTCCCACTCCTCATTATTCAATTTTATTTTTATTTTTTGTTTGGCCGAATTTTCACTTAGTGTTTCTGTATAAGTAAACACATCTTGAATATATCTTTTATTTGTTAAATCGATATGCATCCTGCCTGAAAACCAACCAGTATGAATATCAGAGGCTGTATGGCGGTTGGTGTGTTTTACCTTATTGGGATAAATTTTTACCGCGATGGTATTTTCTTCACCACTAACCAGAAATTTGGAGACATCTAATCTTCCGGGATGTCTATCATGTTGTACTAGCACGATTCTACCGTTGATCCAGATTTCTCCACCGGGGTCCAGTGTTTCATAATTTAAAAAAGCTTTTTCATAATCATCGGGCGTGAAAGTCGTCCGCATGTACAGATACTCTCCGGCAAATCGTTCTCCACCATGGGCATAAGGAAGCTTTGCCACAGGCCATTGGTTATCATCATATTCAGGGTATTGCCATTTTTTCATATTCGGCTTGAGGGCAAAATCCTGATCAATAAAGGTATGAATACTATAAGGGATATCCCTGGAGTTCTTATCTTCTGTAAATTGAGTTTTTTCATATTTTACTCCATGAACATCATCCAGCATGAACCCCTTATTGCCATAAACTATAAGTTGTTCAACAGGACCAGATGATAAAAGCAGAATAAAATCAGCTACCAATTGCTCATCGATATAAACATTATACCTGCCGTTTTCCAAGTCTGCTTCCAACTTAATATTCCTTGAACCATCAACCTTATTATTCTTCAGGGAGTGTTTGACAACTCCCGACTTGGAATGAATTAACAACACATCACCTTTTAAACTCAGAGAAGCAACAGAAATTCCATCACGGCTCAACATGAATCCCGATTCAGCTATATTTCCGCTTATCTTCCACTCAATTAAGAAACGCCATTTCGCTCTGTCTATGGGAATAATTATTGTATCATCCCTGATGAATCTTAATTGCTCATTTTTTATCTCAACGGACGTATTTTCTTTCCACACATTTAATTCGGTAGCTTCTTGTTGTTCCATACCGGGCTTATACCCCATCCATTTCCAATTTTTAAGTGGAATTCTCTTTCTCACTTCAGGCTCCGGTTGTGGTTTCAATTTATTCATTGCCTTCTTTAATTGGCTGGCTGGTACAACTTTGGTATCCAGGTCAGTATCATTGAAAAATCCTTTGGCTACTTCAGCATATTTTTTTAAATATTCTACCCTCTCTTCCGTGTTGAATACAGAGGTTTCCCCTTTAAAATCGGTTTCCCCTTTAGCCTTAGGGTTGTCAGAAAAGCATCTCACCTCAAACGACTTAGAAATAGTTTGGGATAATGCAGAATTTTCCATCACAAAAAAAGATAGCAAGAATAATATTGATAATTTCATCTATATATTATTTTAACAGAAAATAGAAGTTCGCCATGATGCTCTATCAGGTAAATAAGCAATCAAACTATAATCATCACGATCAGATGTTATAATGATATTGTTATGGCCTTATTCATTTTTATAAGTTATTATCCCGTCAACTATTTAACAGGGTAACCGATACCTGTAAACATTTATATTGCTTGTTTAAAAAATTTTATGAAAAATAAAAACCGCCCAAAGGGATACAATAACGGGCGGTTTTTATTACAATTAGAAACATTCAACTATTTAACAATCAACCTGGCAGTGGACACATTGTCTCCTGCTTGCATATTTATTAAATAAATACCACTTTTTAATTTACTGCTCAAATCCCAATTCACCCTGTGTGAACCAGCCGGATACATCTTGTTAACTAAGCTGGATACTTTCTTGCCACTCAAATCAAAAACTGTCATCTGAACACGTTCCCTGTTATCAATTGAAAATTCAATGTTCACATTTGAACTGGCCGGTGTTGGATAAACGCGCATACTATTTGATAATTGTTTTGCATTTGCAATACCCACCGTGGGCGAAGCTGTCCAGTTCCGGTCACCAAGCTGACCACCATCAGTTGCTCCGGATGCTGCTACTGAATTAGAATAATTAAAGCTAAAAGGAACATCGAGATGATAGATGCCATTAGGAGGCTCAGGTATTGACCAGTCAGGAGTATCTTCAATTAAAAGATTATCATCCATATCATAATCAATCTGGTTCTTGATATCTGCATCAACGGGTGGATTTTCAAAATTTACATTTTCATAATAAAAGCCATTAAGTGCATCTTCACCAACCAATCCCAAAGCATCATCATTAAATATTCTTCCTACAATAGTGCTGTCATTCAGGTATTCTTCCATAAGGGTAGTATCACTGAACATACTATTATTCGAGATGTTAATGGTTTGTGAGAGCCCCATGTCCAGCAAT
>JAIPBT010000033.1 GCA_021738565.1 Bacteroidales bacterium | reverse complement strand
TTCTAATGAAACCCTCATGCACTATCGTTCACAACAGGGAATGAAAATAACATGAGGGTTCCATGGCATTAGGATTATGACATCTGTTTTTTGAAGATATAATAGATTGAATATTAATAGTATAACTTAATTATTTTCTGATGAAACCCTCATGCACTATCGTTCGCAAAAGATAATGAAAATAACATGAGGGTTCCATTGCATTAGGATTAAGACATCTGTTTTTTGAAGATATAATAGACTGAATATTAATAGTATAACTAAATTATTTTCTGATGAAACCCTCATGCACCAACGTTCACAACAGGGAATGAAAATAACATGAGGGTTCCATGGCATTAGGATTAAGATATCTGTTTTTTGAAGATATAATAGACTGAATATTAATAGTATAACTAAATTATTTTCTAATGAAACCCTCATGCACTATCGTTCGCAAAAGATAGTGAAAATAACATGAGGGTTCCATGGCATTAGGATTAAGACATCTGTTTTTTTGAAGATATAATAGACTGAATATTAATAGTATAACTTAATTATTTGCTAATGAAACCCTCATGCACTATAGTTCGAAAAAGGTAATAAAAATAATATGAGGGTTCCATGGCATTAGGATTAAGACATCTGTTTTTTGAAGATATAATAGATTGAATATTAATAGTATAACTTAATTATTTTCTGATGAAAACCATATCCAAAACCCTGAATGTGACGATTTTGTGCGCATGTGCTTTCGTTTTATTTTCTTGCAAAAATAAGCCTGCATCACAAGATGCGCAGGATCATGGCATAAAAACAGAATTTTTCGGACTGATGCCCGATGGCGACAGTGCCTTCCTCTACACGATGAAATCCGCAGACAACATCACTGTAAAAATTACAAACTTCGGGGGAATCGTCACCGGGATACATGCACCTGACAAAAACGGGAACACCGCAAATATAGCCCTGGGATTTGGCAACCTCGGGCAATACCTTGCAGGACACCCGAACTTCGGTGCCCTGATCGGCCGCTACGGAAATCGCATTGCAGATGCAAAGTTTGTGCTGAATGGAGAAACCTATGAACTCGCAGCCAATAATGGCGACAATACCCTGCACGGCGGGATCATCGGATTTGACGATGTTCTGTGGGACCCGAAGATCGTTCAGACAAAAAACGGAAAAGTACTGCAGCTAAGGTACTTCAGTGAAGATATGGAGGAAGGGTATCCCGGGAACCTGGATGTAACTGTATTGTATGAACTCGTCGGCAAAGACCTGGAGATCACTTACTGGGCCACCACAGACAAAGCCACACCCGTCAACCTCACCAATCACTCCTATTTTAACCTTGCGGGAGAGGGAACGATCCTGGATCATGTCCTTGAAATGAAAGCTTCCCAATATACACCCGTGGATGATGAACTGATTCCAATTGGGGAGATCGCACCTGTTGAAGGAACACCCTTCGATTTTACAGAACCCAAGCCCATTGGAAGGGATATCGAACAGACCAAAGGCGGCTATGACCACAATTTTGTGATCGACCGTGAAGGGCAAGAACCTGAATGGTTTGCCAAACTGACCGATCCGAAAACGGGAAGGACAATGGATGTGTTTACCATGGAACCCGGAGTGCAGTTCTACACGGGTAATTTCCTCGACGGTTCACTGAAATCCGGAGACTTCATCTATGTGAAGAATGCAGGACTCTGCCTTGAGACACAGCATTTCCCGGATTCCCCCAACCAGCCCGGTTTTCCGAATACCGTACTCGAACCGGGGGATAAGTACTATACCAAAACTATCTACAGGTTCGGGATCGCAGAAGAGTAGTGTTGGGCAATCTTTGAGGAGGCGCAAAAAAACAGTTATGAACGTCGGAGACAATCATGAATTCAGATTTACCAGCAAGGCTGAATAGTACTCAGTACTTGATGAAAGGTACTGATTGTAAACCTTTACCAGTTGTATTCACCCTCAGAAGATAGGCTCCCGGCATGATTCCGTCCAGTTGTATGGTTTGGGAAGAACCTTTTTGTGCCGGCCACCTTTTGATTGTTACACCGCTTAATGTCAGGATCTTCACTTCGCTGATCATTGATCCGGCGTCAAGGTACAGGTGGCTGTTTGAAGGATTTGGATAGACGTTAAGACGATCTTCTGCCTGGGCCAGGTCTACCGCAGTAGTTCCGCCCTGGCTAATATCAGTGAAATTGCTATTGTGGGTGAACTCAATTGTCGTATCACCCGAAACTTCATCAAGCCGGATACGCCATGCATGGTCTTCCGGGGGGGCATCATAGCTGCCATTTTCGTTCATGTCTGCAAAAAAATCGATGTAATACGAATCCCCGGAGATAATCGCATCCGACTGGAGTTGAAAATCGGGTCCGGCCAGCTCTTCCACAATGATGGAATCAATGGTTTCAAAATTGCTCTGATACCTGATATAGAGCTTGAACAACTGTCCAACATGAGCCAACATTTCGCTGAATGAAAGCGTCAGGGTATGTGAGGCACCCTCAACCAATATTTTTCCGGTCATTCCGGAGCCAAAATGAACATCACAACGGTAATCATATTCACCCGCAATTTCAAACTGGTAACTATAGGACCATCCGGTGCCGATACTGTTTCCGAATGATTCGGGATTCGTGGGAAATGTCGCCCGGGTTCCATTTACATTATGACTGTCCGAAGGGTTGGTCCAGGTCACTTCATCACCTGCAGAAATTGTAATCTCAGAAGGAACAAAAGCAAATCCGGAAATGGATACGGTATGGGTTTCCTGTGCTGAGAGCGGGACCCATGTGATCAGCATTACAACAAAAATACCTATTGCCGAAAGCCAGGGTCGTTCGATTATATCTTTCATGATTCAGTTTTTTAGTTCTGATTTTCTGCAGGGGTACATCCATTAAGGGAATCAACAAATTGCCAAATTCAATGATGGCTTATATATAACAATTCAGAAGTACAATTGTCAATGCATGAAGGCAGAATTTTTGTTAAAATAATGTTAAATACCGGCCGATTTCGATTTAAAGATCCCCCGGATCATCAGGAACAACATCGCCAGGGAACCGGAGGTGACGGTGGATATAGAGTATGGAAATATGGAGAATAGTTGATGAGTATAGGATATCCCGTGGCAAATTCCTTTTAAACAAATTTCGTGTAAATCAAAAATATACATATTTTTATACGTATAAATATACGTATATTATGTCACGAAGAATTATTGAAGAAGAGCACATCCGCAGTCTTACAAAAGGTTCCGGAGGATCCAGCTATTCTGTTATCCTGCCCAGGAACCTCATCCGAGAATTGGGATGGAGAGCCAGACAGAAGCTGGAGGTCCGCAAATACGGTAAAGGAATCCTGATCAGGGACTGGGAGGAGTGAGTGCCATGATCCGTTACCGGATCAGCACCTTTTGATGGACCGGAACCTCCTGTGTTTCCAGTGGTTCCAGGGTCACGACATAGATCCCTGGCTGCAGGCTTGTACGGACCTTATTAAAACCGGTCCGCTCAAGGGCATGGATCTCAACCAGCCTGCCGGTCATGCTGTAAACCCTCATATGATCCGGCAACGAATTTGGGTAATTGGTCCTTAAAATAATATTTTTACCTGAGGCATAGATCTCTACCTCAAAGGAATCATCGAACACGGTAGCACTTACATCCACGGTGATCTCTTTGGTTACCAGTGTCCTGAATCCATTCAGTACCCTGTGATCGATCTCCAAAGAAATTTCCGAACCGTTATAACTGATACCTGATTCAATCCCCAAAGACAATACAGCAGCCCCGGGGGCTTCATAATATATGCTATCTATGAAAATAAAGGGATTGGAGGTTGTAAGCTTAAAATACTTTTTCAGCAATTTGGAATGGTTGAACAGATCATCTTTGAGCTTGATGCGATAATTTAAATTATTGTCTGAAATACCAATTCTGCTAATAGTTATAACCGGGTTCAGAAATTCTTCGTTAAAATTGGCATCCATCCAGTGCAGCCTTTCAAACAACCAGTCCGAGAAGTAATCTACCTCGTCCTGGTAGACATTCCCTGCCCAGTTGTAATTGGGCCAGACATATTCACCCAAAATGGGCCACCTCTGGTAATTCCTTTCCTGTGCCTCATCGATCAGGCCCGTCAGGGAATCGATCAGAACCTGTATATTTGCATCACTGAAATCATTTTCACGAAGGTATCTCCAGCGTGTAGAAGCGAGATCCCGAAACCAATCATCCTCCATCAAGCGCTTCCACCAGAAAATGAGGCTCCAGTCATAGGGCTGCACATCATCAAACAGCCAGCCGGCAGTATTAATGCCTTCCGGCCAGTAATCCACATTGCCATATCCCAAGTTAAAATCCCATAGAGGACCTGCAAAAAATTCCCCTCCCCTGCTGTCTCTTTTTTTGTAGAAATAACTGCTGTACCGGTATTTGTCTACCTCCTTGGATATTTCATTGATCAGCATGAAATCAACGAATGATCCTGTATTGAGATATCTGTTGTAACCAATATCTGGATCATCAAAATAATCAGATATCAATACTGCCTCTGCTTCAATGATGCGTTCTTTCAGGTATTCCTTCTGCACCGGTGTCAATTCATCCGGCTTTGGATCAAAGTACTGGTAAATGATGTCCATAGCATTCGGATAGGATGGGTCGGGGCTCGACCTGAAACCATCACTGCCTTCAATGTAGCCGGGGTCGATCTTGTCAACTTTGAAAATATACCCGCCTGTGAGTTCATTACCATAGTTGTCCGTTAATTTGAGCTTCGCGATATCCACCCTGTCATCATCCCTTTTTATTTTTTCCATTAATACATACACCCCCCGATATTCTTCATTCAGGAACAACTCACAGAATACAGTCCGGGAACAATAATAATCAAGCTTTCGGCCCAACTCGAATGTAACCGCGTTCCGCAGCATGGACTTATCGCTGTATGGTGCATAGAGGATCCAGTCATTCTCCGGGGGCATGCCCAGCAGGGAAATATTCAGGTTTTCCCCCAGCGAATCCTGGGTCTCCAGCCTGTAAGATTTTTTCGGGAACATTTGGGAGGATTGCCCCCGGGTCTCAATGGTAATTCGTCCGTCATATTCATTGAATGTATCGTTCACTGAATTCAACTGGCCGGGTCCGTTATAAATAATTCCCATCTCTGCCGCGATTCGTGGCTCATCGGGAATATGTACTCCATACGTATTGATCTTTATGACCGGCAACCTGCTTCCGGTAAATGCAACCGGGGGTATGAACCAGTCGGGAGTCTGCTCAAAGATCAAATCATCCCCGCCTATTTCAGCATTGAGAAATACCAGAGAAGTCAGATCCGAAGATCCTATCCCGTTATTCAGCACGTGCACTGCAAGAACATTCAAACCGGTATCAAGTAAGGACCTGTCAATTCCAAAGCGCTCAGGCATTCCTCCTGAATACATCTGTGCCTCATGGTCATAAAGCAATGTGCTGTTGTAGGCCGGGAACGGATCAGTAACATTCTCAGATCGCGCAACCTCATCCCCGTTCAAATATGCGACAAAAGCATCGTCATAATCGATATCAAGGATCAGGGTCAGCACTTCAACTCCGGGAGATACATTGAAAGCAGTCCTTAAATAGAGGGAATTCACTGGATCGATCAAAGTCTGATCATCACCATCACCGTACCCAATACCCCCCTGGGCTTCTGACCAGCCATCATCATCAAACCCGGCTTCGTTCCAACCTGCCGGGGGTTCAGTCAATGCCGGCAGGTACCTCCAAAAATCATCCGCCATTACAATGGATTCCCAATGCGATTGTCCGCTGGCATTGAAAATGAACAACAATGAAACCAATATTACGTGCAGGACCCTCATTTGTTATACATTCTGTCTGCTAAGCTACATTGATCCGATGAAGTAATGACCTAAAATACCTGTAAGAAATTACTTCAGGAGGTAAAAATAATACATCAATACTACAACATGTGTGCAATTCACCGCAGGAAAGAACATAAGTATTCTATATTAATAAATTTACTAATGTATTGATTATGTGTTTTTTAAATATTTTTGATCTGTTAATTTTCTATACATTTTTCTTATGCCCCATATCCTATTGCTTATACATGTAAATTTGATTTAACGGATCTGAAGGAAAAGTTACGGGAATACAACAGCGTTCTTTTCCGTTTGTAATAAAAAACGCGATTTTTATGAGACCATCTAAGCTGTACAGTCTGTTCCTTGTGCTCACATTGTTGTTGTCATTCAGCCAGGTATTTGCCCAGGGAGAGATTGCTATAAGCGGGAAGGTGACAGATGCTTCAACCGGTTCCCCGCTCCCGGGTGCCACAATCACAGAAAACGGGACCAACAACGGTACTGTTACTGACATGGATGGCAACTACACGATCATTGTCACAGGGCAGGGCGCTGTTCTTACCGCTGCATTTATTGGGTTTCAGTCTCTCCAGCAAACGATAAACAATAAAAAAGTGATCAATTTCAATTTGGAACCCGATCTGGTGGAACTGGAAGAAATTGCAGTGGTCGGATACGGGGTGCAGAAAAGGTCCAACATTACAGGATCCATTTCTTCGATAGAGACTGAGAATATTGAAAACAAATCCCAGGTGAGGCTCGACCAGGCGCTTCAGGGACTGTCATCAGGTGTATTTGTTTCCCAGAATGGTGGCGCCCCCGGGGCGGCCCCAACAGTTCACATCCGCGGGGTGGGTTCCATTGGGAACACAGAACCGTTGTGGGTCATTGATGGAGTGCCCATGTCCCCGGGCAACCACTTCGATATTAACGATGTTCAATCCATTGAAATACTGAAGGATGCTTCAGCTTCAGCAATCTATGGTGTCAAAGCAGCACACGGTGTCATACTGATCAATACAAAGCGTGGCAAGGAAGGACTTGACATCAGTTTTAAATCATCGATCGGTAAAAGGATACCTATTAAGCTTCCCGAACTGCTGGGAAGTGAAGACTTCGTTAAATACAAGCGGGAGTCACGGCTTGCTGCAGGTCAAAACCCTGAACCTGCCTGGGACGAATGGGAGCATGATACCGACTGGATCGATGCATATTACGATGGCAGCGGGATCCTTCAAACCTATGATTTTTCCATATCCAACGGAGCGGAGAATTTCAATTACTATTTCTCCCTCGGGTATGACGATGAAACAGGGATACTGATCGACAACACCTACAACCGCTATTCTGCAAGGTTAAATTCCGACGTCCGGCTTACCGGTTGGATGAAAATCGGGGAAAGTCTGCTTCTGTCTGCCGTTCGTGAAAATCCCATTGATAATTTCAATGAGAATTACTCAGGCGCCATCCCCTACCGTTCCATTCCCATCATGCCTATCTATGATGAGGACAATCCCTTTGGAGGCTGGGGCCGCGCTCCTGCCTACTTCCAGGGACCCAACCCGGTTGCCAGTCAGTACCAGCAACATGAAAACCGCAAATACAACAGGGTGGACGGCAACCTGTTTGCTGAAATTACACCTTTTGAAGGGATGCTGATCAAAGCTACCGTGGGATACAATTATTCCGCTTTCCTTGGTGAAAAGTTTAACGAGGCTTTCAATTATGGTGCATTTGCAAATACGATCAATTCGCTTACACTTTCATCAGCCGACGATGTTACCATTCTGGGAAATGCATTTGCCACGTACAACAGGCAATTCAACATGCACAACATAAAAGTTATGGCCGGTTATGAATGGACCCGCTTTGAGACCATGCATTTCAATGTAACGGGAACAGACTTTCCCGTCGAAGTGGCCAGAAGCATGAACCTGGCAACGGGAACATTCAATATAACAGACAGGAACAATTTGTATGAAGCCAGGACCCTCTCCTACTTCGGAAGGTTCAATTACAATTACAGGGAAAAATACCTGTTTGAGGCCAGCATCCGGAGGGATGCTTCGGCACCGAAATTCGGACCGGAAAACATATGGGGTGTCTTTCCATCATTTTCTGCAGGCTGGTTTGTATCAAAGGAGAATTTTTTTGAAAATGTACCCCATATCAACACACTTAAGCTTCGATTGAGTTCAGGAAAGCTTGGGTCGGACAGGATCGGGGATTACATCTACCTGAAAGCCTATACTTCCCAGTTCACGAGCTATGCATTTGACGAGGCAGGACAGAACAAAGTGAACGGATTTTTCATTGCACGTTTTCCCAACGAAGAAGTAAAGTGGGAAGAGGTGTACATGCACAATGTTGGATTGAACATGACAGCATTCAGCAACAAGCTGTCATTCAGCATCGATGCCTATATCAAGGACACGCAGGACATGCTCTACCCCACTCCAATACCTCCATCCGTGGGGATCGCAGTGCACAATTTCAGTCCGGTAAATCCATCTGTCAATATAGGGACCATGCGCAATATGGGTCTTGATATTGAGATGGGATATCGTTGGGTATTTGGCGATTACAGCCTGAACATCAACGGCAATACTTCCTTCATGAAAAATGAAATGCAGAACCTGAACCAGGGTGCCATTACCGGAGGGAACGGAGGTGGACAGATCGGTGGAATGACCCGTACCGAAGCAGGCATGCCCATGTCGTATTTCTATGGATACGTGGTGCAGCAGATGCTCAACACTCCGGAAGATATCTTTGCCATCAACTCCTGGGCAGCAGACGGCACCTACCAGGAGGGGGGAACTGGTCCGGGTGACTTGATGTACAAGGATATAAGTGGTCCGGACGGAGTACCCGACGGACAGATTACCGCCGAACACGACCGTGTATTCATAGGAAACCCCTGGCCAAAAATGATCTATGGTCTGAACGTAAGCATCTCCAAAGGGAAGATATTCGATATAAACCTGCAGCTTCAGGGCGTTCAGGGAGTGGATGTTTTTAATGCAGAAAAGGCCTATACGCGGAATTTCTTTGGTGACAATAACACAACAGCGCTTATTTACGAAGCCTGGACCGAGGATAACCATACAAAACACCCCAGGAACATTGCAAGTGATCCCAACGGCAACTTCAGCAAATCCTCCACCTATTTTGTTGAAGACGGATCCTACCTGAAATTGAGAAACATCCAGGTTGGATTCAACCTGCCTGCAAGACTTTTAAATGAATTGGGGGTTTCCAGGTTGCGGCTTTTTATCAATGCAAACAACCTGCTTACCATCACCGGTTATTCCGGCACCGACCCTGAAGTGGCAGGTTCAAATACAAGCCGGGGGGTCGACTATGGTCTTTACCCCCAGGTAAGAACAGTAACCGGAGGAGTAGAACTAAATTTCTAAAAAAGGAGAGTCGATGATGAAACCTTTTGCCAACAAAGAATTCAGAAAATACATGCCTCAGAAGAATAAAATAATTCTTTTCAGTTTGCTATCGTTGTTCGCATTGATTGCCCATTCCTGTTCTGACGATTTCCTTGACGTGACCAATGAGAATGAATTGAACTCATCCAATTACTACGCCAACATCAGTGATTTTGATATGGCACTCAATGCAGTCTATTCAGCAGTCAAAAGCCTGGACCTTTTTGGTCAGCAATATTATTCACAGACTTTATTGCCATTAGCGCACACATCAGATTACTGGAATGCCCAGAGCAGGAACGAGGTAAACTCTGCCGACGGGCATGTTTACACTACCTGGAGGGGATGGTACAGGGTAGTTGCACGCGCAAACGATATCATTGAAAATGCACCTCTGTTTGTTCAGGAAAAAGATCCGAATGAAAACGAAATTGAACAAATGGAGCTGATCCTCGGACAGGCCCGTTTTATGAGGGCATTTGCATATTTTCACCTGGTAAGGCTGTGGGGAGAGGATCGGTATTTTAACGACAGTTCAAAACTTGCGGTTCCTTTGATCCTTAAGGTTGCATCCACAAGGGAAGAGATGATGGTTCCCCGTGCCAGCGTCGGGAAGGTGTATCAGCAGGTCATAACTGATTTTGAGTTTGCGGAACAGCAACTCCCGGAAAGCTGGGATGAAAACAACCGGGCCCGGGTCACAAATGTTGCTGCCAAATCCTTTTTGGGAAAGGTATATCTCTACATGGGTGATGATGCAACCGCACAATCCTATTTTGAAGAAATATTGGCAAATCCGGCTTACAGCCTGGTACCTTTTGAGAGGTATGACGACCTTTTTCAGGGCAAAAACGAATTCAGCGAAGAATCCATCTTTGAATTGAACTATATAATTGACATGCAGCAAAACATCTGGGAAAACGGACTGGGATCAGGAATTGCCCTGGAATGTGCACCGCCGGCACGCGGATGGAGCAATGTAACCCCGCACGGTGTCAATATTGAACGCTTTGGAAGCGATCCACGCCTAAAGATCTGCACTTATGCGCCGGAAGATTCCGCGGCCGACCTGAATGGTGTTATGATGCCTGCAGGGGCCAGTGAATTTAATTTCACGGGACACAGTTTCAGGAAATACGTTCCGCAGGATTATTCCGTATACTCCACCAACAGGAACAGCGGCACCAATTATTTCATCATGCGGCTTGCAGATATTTACCTGATGTATGCGGAAGCAATGAACAACCAGGGGTTTGATGACATTGCAACAGAATATATGAACAAAATCAGAAGACGGGCTCTCGGATTTTCTCCTGACACACCCGAACCAACTGTCGATTATTCCGGGCTCACCGGGAACCAACTGCGCGATTCCATTCGTGAAGAGCGGTTCAGGGAATTATTTGCAGAAGGACACCGCTGGTTCGATATTGTAAGGTGGGAGATCGTTGAAGAGGAAGTTCTAAAATACAATGAAAAAAATGTTACACAGGGCATCATCATCTATCACCCATGGGATTATTATTACCCCGTGCCACTTTCTGAAGTAGACAATAATGTAAATATGGTACCAAGTACAGGATATGAATAACAAACAAACTCAAAATCAAATTAAAACGATAAACAATGAAAACATCAACTTTAATTAAGCTTTTTTCACTGGCATTAGTTCCAATGCTCCTTATCTCCTGCGGAGAGGATGAGCCGGAACCCGAGGACCTAATCCCCAATTTAAGCGGATTATATGTATTTGGCAGCAACACCGTCGCATCAACTTCTGTTGAACCTGCCGCTAAAATGCCGCTTGCAAAAATGAATCCTTCAAAAACCGACGGAAATGAGACTGTCGATGGTATTTATGGAAAACTGATGTACATCGGGGCAAACAGTACCATTCAATTCACTGAAGTGGTTGATTCAGCCGGCATCAATTATGGTACTGAATCAGGCGGTTTTATTGAAGCCGGAGCAGAATTGGCATATACTGATGTGGATGCTGATATCATTCATGATACACTGATCGTTGACGGACTGCCCGTTGAGATCGCAGAGGAGGGTCTCTATTACGTTTATCTTGATATGAACACCCTTGAAATCAGGATCATGAAGGTTGACGCACAGATGATCGGTGATGCAACAGAGGCCCAGTGGTCGGCCGGCACACCTTTGCCACAGGTACATGCCTCTGTTGATTCTGCAGTGTTCCAGGCAACCGAATTACCTCTGGTGGGCGCATCAGGTTATAAATACCGATTCTCCAACGGATGGGAGTTATATAACGATGACTCAAAAGCCACATTTACACACCTGGGAGTGGAAAGCTATGGTGACGCATGGGCCTCAGGCATTAATGATGTGGGATATTTTGAAGAAAACATACCCAACAAGGACGATGGTATATTTACAGTACGTCTGAAATTTGATGCGGCCACAGGTGAATGGGATGAAACAAAGATCAAGACAAGCTCCATTCTCATTGATTACAGTGCCAATCAGATTGGACTGTTTGGAAATGCATACCTGCTTGCACCGGGCGACACTGCCAACTGGGCCTCAGGTGAAGATGGCTACGGAATTCACGCGCCGGAAGTGTCCGGCCATGTTTATACATGGAGTTGGGACGCAGTGGACCTTCTCCAGGACAGGGAATTTATTTTTCTTGAAAATGGCGCCTGGGGTGGCATACAGCTGGATTATTCAAACTTTTCAAGCGTAGAGGGCCCTGCTGTTGACAACGGTGACATTGTTGATGCAACCACATTGGGTGGAGAATATCACAACTTTTATGTCGTTACAGGAGAAGCCTATAACATCAGTCTTGTAATTGATGCTGAAGCAGATACAAAAACCGTGTCATTCAGCAGTGCTAAATAGCAACTTAACAGCAATTTAAACTTCAGTTAGTTGGTTAGCATAGTAAAAAAACCGGCAGGTTGCTTTTGGGCATGCCTGCTGGTTTTTTGACTATTTTTTTATTGATCACTTAACGGTAATTGTTTTCTCAGCCTACAAGATGTTGAACCGTGTGCATCTGAACTCTTAACCAACAGGCAGGGATGAATTGATGAATTGAAAAGCATGAAGAAAAATAATATGAAGTACCTTCTCACGGGAATGATGCTGATTTTAAGTATTATGTATTCAATTGGACAGCAACCTGTTGAGAAAACAAATCCAATAAAATTATACATGCACTACATGCCCTGGTTTGAAACACCCGAAACCATAGGGGGATGGGGCTGGCACTGGACAATGAACACCATGGACCCGGATGTGATCGTTGACGGGAAACGGCAGATCGCTTCTCATTATTATCCCATGATCGGGCCATATGCCAGCAGGGACAAAGACGTGATTGAGTACCATTTCCTTTTAATGAAATTATCAGGGATCGATGGAATCCTGATCGATTGGTACGGGAGTGTCGGTTCCAATGGTGATGTAAAAAACCTTCTGAAAAGTTCTGACAGCATCGTTTCTTATACAGATGATTTCGGACTGGATTTCGGCGTTGTTCTGGAAGACCGCTTCAGCAGGTCCCGGGATGACGTAAAAGCAAACCTGGCATATCTCAGGTACAACTATTTCAACAGGGAGGAATACATTCGGACAGGACCGGAAAGTAATCCACTGCTTTGCATTTTTGGTCCCATTACATTTGAAACCCCGGCTGACTGGACCGATATCCTTCCGTCCGCGGGGGAAGATGTAAACTTTGTAACATTGTGGTACGAATCAGGTGATGCAGGATCGAATGCATCCGGTGAGTTTTCATGGGTCTACCAGGATGAACTGGATCATCTTGGGCATTTAACCAACTTTTATACGAACCAGACGCCAGAAATCAATTTTGCCATTGGAAGTGCTTACCCCGGATTCAATGATTTCTATGAAGAAGGGGGAGCTGGATCCGGTTATTTCAGTATTCCGCATTATTATGGATCCACATTTTCTGAGACATTGAACCGCGCTGATCAATACAAGGAACAAATAGACATGCTTCAGCTTGTTACATGGAATGACTTTGGAGAAGGCACCATGATTGAACCCACAGAAGAAACAGGATTTGATTACCTGAAGCGCTTACAGGAATTCACCGGGGTTGCCTATGGGGAGAATGAATTAGAACTTGTTTATAAATTGTTTCTTCACAGGAAAGGATATGCTGACAATCCATTTGTCCAGGACAGCCTCGACCGGGCATCAGATTTCTTCAACAACCTGGAAATTGACAGTGCTGCCACAATTGTTAATTCCATAGAAGTGATTGTATGGAATGAACTTAAACAGGCCGATAAAAATCTTATAAGCATCTTTCCAAATCCCTGCGACGGATCATTTCTTAACATTACAATTCCAGGTTATCATCATGGAAAATCGCACATTTCTATTGTCAGCCTGGACGGGATAACCGTATACGAGACATGGAAAAATGTTACAAAAAATAAGATCAGGATTGCGAACACAGGATTACACGCTGGATTGTATATTCTGATGGTACTCTCCGAATCAGGCTTTTATTCCACGAAATTTCAGGTTTCACCGGTTTTAAATAACTGATAATAATTCAGCATTTCCCTTTAAGTTCAGGTTAGAAAGGTCAAATCCCTGATCCCGGAAAAAGCCCTGTTTCCACAGCATCTTTCCTCATTTAAACACCTTTATTTCCATGATTTTTCTTTCAAACTCTTCATTGGGTACAATTGCCTTTTTCCTTATCCTGGTTTTATAGGTATATATCGTGTTCACAGAAAAATCAAGTATCCTTGCTATCTTATCATTTTCGCTGATCCCAAGTCGTGTGAGTGCAAATATCCTGAGATCGGTAGTTAAAAGTTCGCCCTCCCCGGGTGTGATCCGGTCCCCCTCATTCAACAGGGCATTAAATTCACTGATGAAGTCCGGGAATAGTTTCAGAAACACACTGTCGAAGCCTTCATACAATTTAGCCCGTTCTTTTTGCGGATCAATCTCCCTGGCAATGTATTCGGTCTTCTTAAGATTGTTCTCCCCCAGACTGCTCTCCAGAGAAAATTTTAATTTTTCGAGCTTCTCAATGTAAACAGAAGTCAGACTAAAATAGTAGCCCAGGTATTCCTCCTTTATTTTATTGGCCTCAACCAATTTCCTGTTGATGGTACTCAAAGACCTGTTTGCTTCATGTAATTTTCTCTCCGCCTTTTTAATTTTTTGTAACTGCCTTTGAATTACGATGAATGATACCACGACTACAAAAACCAGGACAGTAGATATAACCGAATAGAACAGCAACCTTCTTTTCTGTCGTTCCACTATATTCATCATCTCCTCCTCGATAATAGGAAGAATACTGCCAACCTGTATCTTTCGGTGCCTTGCTCCGTAAAAATTGGCATCTTCCAGTGCGCGCTTTGTGTAGATGTATGCCCGTTGAATATCACCCTGTTGATACAGTAAATTTGCCAGGTTAAGTATGGCAGCTGTTTCACGTGTCGCTGAACGTATATCAAATATGGCAGAACGTGCCAGTAAATCGATAGCCGTTTGATTTTCACCAAGATTTATATAAATATCACTCATCGTTGAATTTACAATTGCCTGCTTATGCAGGTCTGGTGTAACATCCTTTTGTAAGACCTTCAGATCCGGCAGGGCGTCTTCAAAATTGCCCTGTCTTACATTCCTCAGTCCCCTGAAATACAGTTGCTCATAGCTATTACCTGGTGCAACCATAAGGATCGAATCCACGTACAACGCTGCTTTCTGTTCGTAAACAGGGTGGTAATAATCATCCAGCAGATCAGAAAGAGAATAATAGGACAAAGCTGCGGTAGTAAAATATGAAAGCAATGTTGTTCCTTCAAGCAGTGTGTTATCAACAGAAAAAAGCGTATCTATGGATTCCTTGAACATCCCGGAAGATTGCAGTATAAAAGCCATTTTGACCTTTGAGATGTTGATCATGGTCTGATTACCAAAACGGTAAGCCAACTGATTCAGTTCCCTGGTATATTTAAATGCCGAGTCAAAATGAAAAGACCTGTATTCATCAGATATGTTCTGGTAAAGAGACAGCTTCCGCCCTGCATCAAGACTTTCATTCTTTAATTGTTGCCTTAGCCGATAGATCTTTTCTATTTTCAAATCGACATAATGATCTGCCTGCAATAACTCCCTGTCAAGTACCGCCAGTACACTGTCGTTGGGTTGAGAATATGCCAGTATATCCGTTAACCACAATAGCATACAGCATAAAAAGATCGATCGGATTATGTTAGCTACAGATGACATACTTCGCATATTTTTCCTTCAGTGAAGCAGGATATAGGACCAAACAGGGAATGGCAGAACATGATAAAATGAACACTCATTTTTTTTAAACAATAAACACATACCCAAAAACAAATATATAAATGGATATTGAATAAATCTCCAGTAATAACTCCGTTACTGCATTGCCATAATTGAGAAATTCAGGAAGTATTCCCTTGCAACCACAAAGCCATTCATCAGGCAACACTCAAATAAAGTACAAACATACATCAGAATTTGAATATATTTGTAATATGCAAAATCGTATTCGATTGTAAACCAGTTAATTTAAAACTGAAGGTATGAACGGTATCAATTTTCACTCAAATACATCCATATACATCATATCACTGCTCGTGTCTTTCTCAAACCTGGGTGCACAGATTAAGTCGGTCGGATTGCCGGTGGTTGACAATTACACCACTGAATATACATCAGCAGGGAGCCAGACCTGGGATATTATAGAGGACAGCATTGGCAATGCATATTTCGGAAACAACAATGGAATATTAAAATTTGATGGTGAGGATTGGGAGATCATACCGGTTTCAAACGGCTCCATTGTGCGTTCACTTGCGCAGGGATCGGATGGAAGGATCTACGTTGGCGGATATACCGAGATAGGTTATCTTGATGAAGATGCCTCCGGGAAAATGGTTTATCACAATCTAAATCATTTAATACCCGAAAAATACAGGGATTTCGATGATGTCTGGAAAATTTACCAGACGAGGTATGGGATCATTTTTCAAAGTTTTGAATACCTGTTCATTTTGAACAATGAAACGATCCGGGTTATTGAGCCTGAAACACGGTTCGGGTTTTCCTATTATGTGAACAACAGATTGTACATTATTGAAAAGGAGATTGGCCTCAGAACATTAAATAACAGGACCCTTGAAACCATTTCCGATAATGATCTCTTCACAGAGGATGAGATCCGGTTCATCCTGCCCCATCAATCGAATGATCTTTTGATAGGCTCATTCTCCAATGGAATATTTGTACTCAGCAAGAACAAACTGACCCGCTGGAATACCGACATCAATGAGATTGCTGTAAACAACAACATCTACAATGCATCCAGGACGCGCGAGCAATATATTTTCGGCACCGTTAAAAACGGCCTTTATATATCCACTGAAGACGGGACACTGGTCCAGCATATCAATCGCCTGAGGGGCTTGCAGAATAATACCGTACTTTCTCACTATCAGGATGTAAGGGGCAACCTGTGGCTTGGACTGGACAATGGCATTGACTATCTGAAGGTCAGTCTGCCCATCTCATTTCTCAATTACAATTTCAACCTGGAAGCAGTATATACCTCTGTTGTTCACAACGGAAGATTATATGTGGGAACCAACCAGGGACTTTTTACCAAACCCATCAATGAACTCTCGGATCCCACCAACATTATGTTTGAAATGGTTAAGAACACCGAGGGCCAGGTATGGTCGCTCTATGCTGAGGCGGGAAACTTACTCTGCGGCCACAACCGGGGCGCTTACAAGGTGAATGGAACATCCGCAACAAAAATATCTGAGGCAAGGGGTGTTTGGAATTTTTTCAAATTGAACGGCGTGGATAACATCCTGTTCAGTGGAACGTATGATGGTATCATCATGTATGAGATCGATAATTCAGGAACATGGAAAGAAAAAAGCAGGATTCCAGGCATTGAGATATCCGCCCGAAAGGTTGTCTGCGATGAATTCAATAACATCTGGATCAGTCATGATTACGAAGGATTGTTCAGAATCAGGTTAAGCAAGGATCTCAGGAAAGTGGAATCAATGAATCAATACCTTGGTACTTCAGGTCTGAACGGCCAGTTGCCCTACAATATTCATTTGTTTGAAGATGAATTTTTCGTTTCTACAAACAATGGAAATATGGTGTACGATTCGATCAATGATCTGTTCACTCCATCTGAAAAGATCAATTCATTTTTTTCAGACCTGAATAAGATCAATTTCCTATGTACAGACATTCGCGGCAATTTGTGGTATGTGTCAGAAAATAAAATAGGGTTTTACAGGTTACTTGAAGATGGTACATTCACCAACATCTTTACACCTCTTGAAATTGCAAGTAACATTCTGATAGATAACTATGAACATATATACACGTATGATCGCGACAATGTTTTCATTGGATCAGAGAAAGGACTGATCCACTACAATCCTTCTGTTACCAAGGATTTCTTTTACAATTACAATACAATCATCAAGGAGGTACAAATCTCTTCAAAATACAATGATTCTATCTGGCTCTACAAGGGTAACAAAGGAATGAAGGAGGAATTTGCCTGTCAAAACTACCGGGTTGATTATGAATGGAACACCGTGAAATTTACCTACACCTGTCCCGACCCCGAAAATATCAATTCGATCCTGTACAGTTACAGGCTGTTGGGATATAACGAAAAATGGTCCGACTGGTCCCCCGTCAATTATAGAGATTTTTCCAATCTGAAAGACGGAATGTACACATTCGAAGTCAGGGCAAAGAACATTTACAACAACATCAGTTCATCCGATTCGATCACGTTTCTTATCGAAACACCATTTTACAGAACGAAAGCAGCTTATATTATTTATCTTCTCTTACTGGCAACGATCGTATTGATCACAGCCCTGATGATAAAAAGAAGAATTGAATACATAAGGTCGCATGAAGAAGAGAAGCACACCGCTGCGTTCCATGTTAAAGAGGAAAAGTTAAAGCAACAACAGATGGAGGCCGAAAGAGAAATTGAAAGGTTAAAGATCGACAACCTGGAGACTACCATGAAACATAAAAACAAAGAGCTGGCTAATTCAACCTACCACATAATTCGTAAAAACAAGTTCCTGAATTCTTTGAAACAGGAATTGTCTGAACTGAGTGAAGCAGCAAAAAGTGATTTCGTTGAACAGGAGCTGAAAAAGATCTCAAGAAAAATTGACAGGGACATCAACAATGAAAAAAGCTGGGAAGTTTTTGATCAATATTTTGATGAGGTTCACCAGGAATTCCTGTCAAGGCTTAAAGAGAAGCACCCTGAACTGTCTCCAAAGGAACTCAGGCTCAGTGCATACCTCAGAATGAATATTTCCACCAAAGAGATTGCACCCCTTATGAATATTTCAATCAGGGGCGTCGAGATCAGCAGGTACAGGTTAAGAAAAAAACTGGATCTGGACAGGGAAATCAATTTGACCCAGTATTTAATGGAAATATAAACTGTTTGTTAGGTTAGAATTAATCATTTGTAGAATTAATATCTTTCACCTATTCTATTATCAATCTTAAGTTTAAACATCATTATGTTGTATTATTGATGTATTATTAATTCTCATATGTAGTAATCTTGTTGAGGGTTAATATTCGCTGACTCACCTTATGTATTCTATCTTTACTCTTGAATTCGTAAAAACTACATGCTAAAACAACACATAATGAAAAAACTCATCATTCTGTTTTTACTGCTGACACCATTGATACATGCATTGGGACAGCAGAGAACCATCCAGGGAGTTGTTACCGCATCTGATACAGAAACTCCATTGCCGGGAGCTACAGTTTTGATTCAGGGAACCACTGTTGGAACTGTTACAGACATTGAGGGCAGGTTCAGTACCCAGGCATCAACCGGTGATGTCCTTTTGATTTCATTTGTTGGATACACCAGCGTTGAACATACGGTGGGACAAAGCAATGACCTGGAGATTGTCCTTGACCCTGATGTGGGACAGTTGGAAGAAGTTGTCGTTGTTGGTTATGGGGTAGAGAAAAAAAGTCTTGTTACCGGTGCTATTGCGAAGGTAAGCAATGAAGAAATAGAGAAAACCAACACCCTGAGGATTGAACAGGCGCTGCAGGGAAAAACAGCAGGGGTTTCAATTACTCAGTTATCAGGACAACCCGGTTCCGGTTTTACGATAAGGGTAAGGGGTACAGGATCAAACGGAAATTCCGAACCTATTTTCATTGTTGACGGACTCAGAATGGGGGGAATAGAAAACATCAACGTGAATGACATCGAATCGGTTGAGGTACTCAAAGATGCCGCATCCGCTGCAATTTATGGTGCCGAGGGGGGAAACGGTGTGGTGCTCATTACAACCAAATCGGGAACGGCTACTGAACCAAGGTTGACTTACAAGTATTATTATGGCGTACAGAATGTAGCCAACTCGGATTTCTCGGTGATGAACAGCCGTGATTACCTGGATTATCGATGGAGGGCCCTTCTCGCTGAGGGAAAAGACTCTGCAACCATCAATAACATGATCCCGCTTTCGGGAAACGAGACCTATTCAACCAACTGGCTGGAAGAGGTGATCAACCCGGCACCCATGTCAGAGCACTTCCTCTCCTATTCAGGAGGAAATGAAAAATCACAATACAATGCCAGTGCTTCATACCTCAACCAGGATGGTATCGGCGGTGGTGAAAAGGCGAATTTCACAAGGCTTACCGCAAGGTTCAGCGGAGACCACCAGGTTAAAAAATGGATAAAAATAGGACACAAGTTGAATTATTCCCACTCCGAGAGAAGGTCACTTCCGGAGAATTCCACCTTCAACAGTTTTATGAATATGTCCATCCTTCTCGATCCCCTGACCCCAACCACAGTGCCATATGACAGCATGTATTTCGTTGGTGAGGATTTCAGACCTAATCTTGTCAATGACGGAGAAGGCAATTATTATGGTATTTCAAGGATCGTTTCAGGAGAAATTTACAATCCCCTTGCACTGCTTGAGATACAACACGGGCAGTCAAATTCTGATAAGCTCTTTGGAAGTATCTATGCAGATCTAACACCTTTCAAGGGTTTGTCCTACAGAACAAAGTTGGATTTTGACCTTGCCTATGTAAACTACAATGGATGGAGTCAAAAACGGTATCTCAATTCAGAGCAGGATTTCGATACCAATGGCACTTACAGGGGTTACAATAAATATCAAACCTACCAATGGGGTAATTTTATTAATTATGATCTCACAGCAGGAGATCACAACATCCGTTTCCTTGCCGGTACGGAAGCCAACGTTTATAAAAACATCAACCTTTCTGCTTCCGGCTCAAACATGATCAAAGAGTCGGACAGCTTTGCTTATGTAGGCACCACTCCTGATTCAACCCATATTGCAGGAGACTGGTATAATGAGATCCGGCGTTTCTCATACATCGGAAGGATCTCTTACAACTTCAGGGAAAAATACATGGCAACTATTAATTTCAGGACCGACTATTCCACATTGTTCGGCACGAACTACAGGGCCGGCTATTTTCCTTCTGCATCAGCAGGATGGGTAATTTCGAGAGAAGACTTCTTTAACATTCAGCCTGTCAGCTTTATGAAGATCAGGGCCAGCTGGGGACAAAACGGATCCACCTCCAACCTCGGCTCATTTGGCTACCTTTCACTTATTACTGGTGTTTATCAATATACCAATTCGGCCAACCAGCTTGAAAGAGGGTCAGAACCAAGGGCCATTTCCAATCCAAGCCTCAGGTGGGAAAAAAGTGAGCAGACAGACATCGGTCTGGACATCGGGTTCGTCAATAACAAGCTCTACCTGACCGCAGACATCTATAACAAGGTAACCAAGGACCTGATCACCCAAAGTACCTGGGCCACGCTATATGGCAACTATAACAGTTCCATAAACGCAGGAAACATTGTAAACCGTGGTGTTGAGATGGAGTTGAGCTGGAAAGACAATTTCGGATTCTTCAACTATAACGTCAGTTTAAATGCAGCATATAACTATAACGAAGTGACCAATACAGGGGAGCAGGATAAGTTATATGGAGCAACCGTATTCACTGATGATGACAACCTGACTTTCTTCGAGGAGGGATATCCTGCATGGTATTTCAGCGCCTATAAAACCGATGGTATATTTCAAACCATTGAGGAGATTGATAACTATACAGGATTGGACGGACGTAAGATCCAACCCAATGCAGTGCCTGGGGATGTTAAATTCGTGGATGTGAATAAAGACGGGGTTATTGACCCCGACGACAGGGTGATGGTCGGTGATCCTTACCCGGATTGGGTCATGGGTGCAAATTTATTTGCCGAATACAAGGGATTTGATATTACAATGTACGTGCAGAGCGCCCTGGGATTAAATGTTGTAAATGCATTGAACCGTTCAGACAGGCTCGGAATGAATAAGCCGCAGTTCTATTACGACATGGCATGGGACGGAGAAGATTCGACCAACGAGTGGTTCAGACCCACTGAAATTGATCCAAACGGGAATTTCAGAATGAGTGACCTCCTTGTGGAAGATGCCGATTTTCTCAGGATAAAAACGCTGCAGATTGGTTATAATTTCGGTGAAATGAACCTGTTCAACGACTTTGGATTTAAGGAAGCCAGGGTTTATGTATCGGGAACAAACCTGTTCACATTGACAAACTATAAAGGACTTGAGCCTGAAATTGGAGCTGTTGGAGGTCCTTCAGGTATCGGTATAGATTATGGTTTCTATCCGTCTGCCAGAATTTACCAGTTTGGATTCAGAGTCACTTTTTAAACGCTAACAGTTTACAATTATGAACCGAGGCATGACAATAATATTGAAACACACGCATATGATTATTTCACTTCTGGCGTTGGATATCTTCTATAAACTGTCATGGCGAGCTACATCTGACCTATAAAAATTAAAAAATAAACAGATGAAAAGGATTATCAATTCAATATTCGTTGTAACAGTGGTTACATTGCTTGGATCATGTACCAAAGATTTTCTTGAACTGGAACCGCAGGGACTCAGATTTGAAGAAAATTTCTATTCGAACAAAACGGAAATATATGAAGGACTGGTTGCAGCTTACGATCTGATTGGTCAGAAATATACGGCAGGCTACACATATCACAGCTCTTACATGATCAGGAATATCGCTTCAGATGATGCCAACTGCGGTGGGGGTAATGCTGCCGATATGCTTGACTGGCAGGAGGTCGATGAATTCAGACCCGACCCAAGCGCTGCAACATTCCTTGCACACTGGTGGAGGTCATATTTTGGTATTTACAGGTGTAACCAGATCATCACCAGGGTAGATCCAAATGATCCTGAACTGCTCTCACTTCCTTCAGATTCCCTGTTGCTTAAAACTTATATTGCAGAGGCCAAATTTCTCAGGGCCTATTATTATTATGAGCTGGCCACATTCTTTGGAGGAGTTCCGTTGGTGGAAGATCTTTTGGAAGTTTCAGACCCGTATCCTGAACGTGCATCGATTGATGATACATATGCCTTTATTGAGAAAGACCTGAAGGATGCGATCGTGGACCTGCCAATGAAGTCTGAACAGGCATCCAATGAATACCAGCGTGCATCACGGGGTGCTGCACAATCCTTGCTTGGGAAAGTATACATGTTCCAGGAAAAATATGATGAAGCAGCTATAATATTTGAAGAGGTGATAACCAGCACTGAATATGAACTCGATTCAAGTTACAGCAGCATTTTTACTCCCTCAGGAGATTTCAGCATCGGATCCATTTTTGAAATTTCTCATTCCGGGATAAGTCCGGCTGACTGGACAGCTAACAACAGCAGAAGCTTTGAGGGAAATGTAGATTGCCAGTTGATGGGAGTGCGTGATCTCTCCGGATCCTCAACCCACCTTAATGGTTGGGGCTTCAACAAAGCAGAACCCAACCTGGCTAACCTGTTTCTTGCAGAAGACGACTCCATAAGAATGGAGACATCAATTTATAGCATTGATACACTTAACAACCGCCAGGGCGGAGGGTTGACATGGAACAGTGATTACAAATACACGGGTTGGTATTGCAACAAATATGCGCCGAAACAATCCAACCGGGGAGACGGCGTTGGTGCCTCGGAGCTTGATTATGATGTTAACGAAAAGGTGATCAGGTATGCAGATGTGCTGTTGCTTGCTGCCGAAGCACACATGATGAAAACAGCTCCTGATGAGGCCAAAACACACGAATACATTAATAAAGTCAGGGACCGTGTGGACCTGGATCCGATTGATGCCGGTCTCACAGGAAATGCACTGTTTGATGCTCTTGTTAAGGAAAGAAGGCTCGAACTGGCAATGGAAGGACACAGGTACTTTGACCTTATCAGATGGGGGCTGGCAAGCCAGAAACTTGTCAATCAACCTGAAGCAGCTTCAAACTTCAAAGGATCTTTTGAAGAGGAGAAACACGAATACTTCCCCATTCCATTGCAGGAGATTCAAAGGTCCAATGGAAAACTGGAACAAAATAATTACTGATAATTTAATTTTTATAGTTCAAACTTAAACATGTTTTATTAACTTAAATTTTTATGATTATGAAAAAACTACTACTTAGTATGGCCACTGTCTTTATAGCAGCGGCTATGGTTTATGGCCAGGGCCAGATCCTTATTAATGATTTTACCGGAACACTGGATCCTGCAAAAATCTACGGTGATGATTACGATACCGGTTCAGGTCCCAACTCATCCACTGTAATTTTTGAGGACAATATGTTGCGGGCAGATTATACATGGGACAAGCCCGACTGGTACCCAAGAGCAGTCTGGTACTGGTTCGACGAGAAAATGGATTTCTCAGTTAGCTCTGAGATGAAAGTCAAGTTTATGATCACCGACAACGACAACGACAGTATTAAGGTGCGTTTCGACCTGTTTGGTGACGGTGCTGAACCTCTCAATGATACCATTCGTGAAAACATGGAAACCAACGGGAATCCATGGGTGCTCTACGGACAGAACGGAGAATGGCACACTGTACAGGATGATTTTACAGCAAACAACCGCTGGTACTGTACTTACTATGAGGGAGGTATTCCGGAAATAAGAGTTGACAGTATGAAAATTGCCGGATTCCAGGCTTTTACAAATTTTGGAGATAACAATTTCGCCAACCAGGCAGGAACGCTGTTTATCGACTATATAGCTATGACAGACATACCGCTGGGCGTAGATAGATACCTCGTTGGTGGAGAAAATGCTTTCGCAGTGGCTGTTTATCCTTCTCCAACATCTGACCTGCTTAAAATCAATTCAGAAACTCCCGTATCAAGGGTTGATGTCTATAATATCACAGGAAAACTTGTCTCTTCCATTACTGATATTAACAGGATGAAATTCGAGATCAATGTTTCAGAATTGCCACAGGGTTTGTACATTACAAATGTTACAAATGTTGAAGGAGAGCTTGTATCAAATAAATTCATCAAGGAATAATTTGATACCAAATCAATAATTTATATCAAACCGGGCAGTGGATTCTGCCCGGTTTTTTAATTCCTAATCCATTACTCAAATTACCACCTAACGATTCGGGTACCAGTGAGAATCCCTTAATTCGACGAAGTCGCCCCCAACGAACCGACTAAGGTGAAGTTCTATATCCCAACTTTGAGATCTTCTATGTGCTTCCTTTTTGGCACTTCGTGTAACAGCTAAAACACATACAAAGCCAATCCCCTGATGTTAGGACAAGGTGAGAATCCGCCAACAAAGCGAACACAGAAAGTACTACCTGTCAGTCATTTTGAACACTGTTAGAATTCTCCAACAAAAAAAGGGAACCTGAACGGTTCCCTTCCTGACCCAACCTCAAATTGTCAACTACTAACTAAACTAACCAACTAACTAAACTAACTAAACAGCTTATTCATCCAGCAGGATCAGCTGGATAGAGTCTTCGACAGATTTAATATGGTCGGCGTCATATACGTTTGTGACTGCCAGTCGTGCCCAAACCGTATCTGCCGGGGCAGAAACATTAAACCGGATCTTTTGAACAACATGTTTATATGGCATCTCCTCTTCTGTAATATCTATGGTTGACTTTCCATCATAAAAAATGATAAAATCACCTTCTGCATCAATATTGAATTTTACTGTATCCCTCTTTGGAAGAGAAGTAGGTTCTGCTGTGAATGTATATATTTGCGGTTCCGGAACATCCACATTGGAACATCCGAATGCCATTCCTGCGATAACGATTGAAAGTATGATGCCTTTTTTCATTGGGAACAATTTAAATTTCAAAACAAAATTATCCATACTTTGAGATATAATGAAATATATTAGTTCATCATAATTACTGCGATTGGAAATTTCAATACATCAATGATACATCAAAATATCTAATATCCAATTAATATTCACTAACTTAAGTTTCGATAATAACTACATCAATTGGCAAAACAGCTCATTCCTTCGAATACGGTTTAAGGATTTCAAGTGGTTCACCACCCATCGATTTGATTTTTTCTATCTCAACCATCAATAAATCTTTTTTTCCCATCAACAGGTATGCATAAGCTTTCAGGTTACGCGCAGATATGTTTTCCGGCTGCAATGATAACACCCTGTCAAAATCACTGACCGATTTTCCGGGATCACCTTTTTGTATCAAAACCTGTCCCCGGTAGAGGTATCCGTAAATTGAATCGGGATAAAATTCTATAATGTTTCTTATATAGAACATTGCCCGGTCATACTCACTCAATTCAAATGCCAGTGCTGTAGCATCAATCAAAACTTCATAATCTGACGGATCTTCCCGTATTTGCTTTTCCAATTGAAGCAGCTGGCGTTGATGATCGATTTCTTTACTGATATACAGAGCCTTATCTGTCAGGGTATCGTTATACTTATGAATTTCAAAGAAACGTGCAATGGCCTTTCGGGAATTTTCATAATCTCCGGAACGGAGCCCGATTTCCGACAACAGCAACAATGCATGGACATCCGCTGAATCCATTTCCAGAACAATCTTAACATCTGCATCCGCTGCAGAATAGTGCTTGCACTCCATGAGCTGCGCTGCCCTTTCAAGCCTGTACTTTATAATATCCTTCCCTTCATTAATTAGCACATTGGTTGCGTTCAATACAGAATCTGTCCCGGAGTAGAAGTTTGATAACGATACATATTGAAAACACAACCTGTCATTGCGGGTTAATTCTGAAGCGGCCAGGAAATCATCACTTGCCTGTGAAAAATAACCAAGTCTCGCATTTACCCTTCCCCTTGAAGCAAAAATTTCCGGATCATCTGCATCGTTTTGGATCAAACGGGTAAAAATGTCCCTGGCCTGGTCGTATTCCATGCCCTCCATAGCCATGCGGGCCCAGTTCCGTAAAAAGATTGTATCATGGGGATTTTGAAGATAATAAAGCGAATAGGCGCGGTGGAGATCATTGGCGGCCATGGACTTTTCCTGAACATCCTGTTCGTTCTCAAATTTCTCCTCAAGGTTCCTGATCTTTTGTGCATCTCGCCGTTTCCCACATGATGCGATCAGTGCAAGGCCCATGAGTGCGATGATCAGTATGTACGTATATCTTTTCATTGCTGATCCAAATTGAACAGGATGGGCATCAATGCCCTGTACACCTTTTCATGCCCAAATTCATTCCAGTGATTGTCGTGGGGTATATAGGACTTACCTGCCACCAGCACAGGGTTTTCTTGATTGATAAATGCAGGGAACAAATTAACGAAACGAATCCCGTGTTCACTGGCAAAGCGGCGCCATGACTCAACATACATATTTGTCGTATCGCCCTTTAATATCTGATCCTGCCAGGGGTGGACCGAAATTGTAAGTTCAATCCCTTTTGAATCGCACAATTGCCTTAGCTTACGGATATTCTCCTGTCCCAGTTGAAGGCTGTACCTGGCAAGATCCCGGAATTTCTCATCTTCCAACCACAGGCTCACATGGTGAAAATCGGGATCATTCAGCAGGTCTGCATTGTTGAATTCAGAAAAAAAGGTAGCATAGAGCTCATAATCAGACTTATCTGTGATTGCCATATGCTCATAGAAGAACTTGTTCTGCCTTTCTTTTACAAAACGGTCCACCAAATAAATCACTGAAGAATAGCGCCTTAATTTGCGCACCAGTTTCCTTGACGACCGCAGAAGGGCACTCTCATTTACGGGTTGGAATGCTTCATAAGCTATTTCATTGTTCAGGTCAGACATATCCAGGACCACGAATAATTCATCAAATCCAAGCCCTACCTCTTCCAGCAAATATTTGGTCTTGAGATAATAAATGCGTGGACTGTAACTGACAGCGGATGCGTTGAGCACCTCAGTATCTCTATTAACGGCTTCCGAAGCCAGCCGGCCAGCGAATGTCTTTTCAAAATTCACCCCAACACCTTCCGTATGTGAATCCCCCATGAAAAGGATGCGCCTGTTCGCATCAACCAGCGGTAGCTTTCTTTCACTACGGTCCCGGAATCCAAGTGAATTGGAATAGAACAAGTAATATTTTTGTCCCCAGTTCGTTACCGATGAAGTCATGGGTTCAATCCCGTGGTGGTAATAATTGTTTTTGATCCTGAATGACTGGTAATCTTCCGGAATAATAACCACACCGGCTGCAAAATCAAGTATAATAAAAATAACAAGTCCCGTAATAAATCCAGTCAAAACAGGGTGTTTGTCAAATACCGACGGTTTACTTAATTGGTCCTTTCCCGCTGGATGATCCATTGCATTAAAATAATTGAGGTCGTAAAAATAAACATATCGGGTCAAATTATGAAGATACGGGCCTGTAAATTTTCATAGCAGAGCAATTGCAAAGTTTTCCCTGATGAGTTATTAAACTTAGAGTATTTGTTTGTATAACTGAAATTTATAAATCGCTTTGATGTAATCTTGTTGTATGTAAAATACTGAATTGTTGTGTTAGAGTTGTGGAACCTGATTCATTATTTTATATTTCTTGATATAAATTGCATTGATCTTAAAACAGCCAAATTACTGCTAAATAAATACATGATGATCAAATTCGGGATCATACCTCTGTTAACATTCATGCTATCTGTTGGTATGTCAGCTAATGCCCAGTGTTTTGAATTGGTCTGGTCGGATGAATTTGATTACAATGGATATCCCGATGCAAATGTATGGACACCCGAAGAAGGAGGCGGGGGCTGGGGGAACAATGAAAGTCAGTATTACACTTCAAATGACCTGGATAATGCAAAAGTAGAAAACGGATTTCTAACGATCACGGCACTTAAAGAAAACTTTGAAGGAAACGAATACACTTCAGCGCGCCTTATAACAAAAGGAAAAATCAATTTCCAGTACGGGAAAATTGAAGCAAGAATAAAATTACCCTATGGACAGGGTATTTGGCCGGCATTCTGGATGATGGGAGAAAACATTGACGATGTTGGATGGCCAGCCTGCGGAGAGATTGACATCATGGAATTTGTCGGAGGCGATGATACGGACAACAAGGTTCATGGTACAGTTCACTGGGATAACAGCGGATCACATGCCCAGTATGGCAGCAGCTACTCTCTTGCTGAAGGGATATTTGCAAATGATTTCCATACATTCTCAGTGGAATGGACCCCGGAGTCTGTCAGGTGGTATGTGGATAATATCCAATACAATGTCATTGATATTACACCATCCGGACTGAGTGAATTTCACCAGGATTTCTTTATCCTCCTGAATCTCGCAGTTGGAGGCAACTGGCCGGGTTACCCGGATGCTTCAACAGTTTTTCCTCAAACACTAGTGGTGGATTATGTCAGGGTATACAAGAAATCCGGAGAAATTTCTGAAATGTCCATTTCCGGGAATACTGTCCTTCCACAAAACGCATCCCGTGCAGAATATTTCCTTCCATTTTCTCCGGACTGGACCTATGAATGGAGTGTACCGGAAGATGCTGAAATAGTGGATGGACAGGGCACTGAAAGGATAATACTAAACTGGGGTTGTACATCCGATACGCTGCATTGTCTTGTTACCGGCCAGTGCGGCACCTACCATTTCAGTTATACCATTGCTGCTGAAGATTCGATCTATGGACCCCAATTTATCGATGAAAATGAAGAAGCAGTGACATTTCATGTGCTTCCCATGGAAGGCACGGATTACAACTGGACTTTTCCTGAAGATGCAACGCTGGTCTATGGTACCGGTAATGATACCCTTGTATTAAACTGGGGAGAAACATTTGACTCCGTTGCCCTTGAACTAACCAATCGCTGTGGAACAAAAACCATCGGTTTTGAAACTGTTAAAAGAGGAAAATATCCTTACCCCGATATATACAGCAAACATCATATCCCCGGTATCATTGAAGCGGTGCACTTTGACTATGGAGGAGAAGGGGTATCCTACCATGACAATTCTGCCGGTAATGAAGGAGGCGGGCCAAGGCAGGATACCGATGTTGATACAGAGAATAACGACAACGGAAACCCGAATGTAGGATGGATCAGAAATGGGGAATGGCTGGAATACCTGGTTCATGTTGATTCAGCTTCCTGGTACAGGATCAACCTGCGGGCTGCAACTGACAACAGCTCAGGAGGCCCCTTCTCCATCTTGTTCAACGGAACAACCCTTTTAAGCGATATAACAGTATCCGGCACGGGAAGTTGGAGCTCTTTCACCACCATTGAGGCTGGAACGGTCTATCTTTCAGAAACCGACACTTTGATGCGCCTCTATTTTAATGCAGGTGGATTCAATCTGGGGAAAATTACTTTCACCCCAACTACTGAGCCCGATTCATTTAAAGAGAAAATAGGATATAAAATTGGCGTTTATCCTGTCCCGGCAAGATCACAAATCAATATTTCAGGATTGACTGGTTCGGAAGAAATATCTCTTTTTAATGCAAGTGGACAAATTGTTGGACAGCAAAGGAACAATGCTTCAGGTAACTTTCAATTGGACATTGATGGGCTTGAAAATGGAATCTATTTTATTAAAATATTTCACAGTAATGGAAATTTTACCTTTCACAAAATGATCAAGATCTAATGAACCCAACTACAACTGCAGCTAATGACAAATAACCGGTTCAATTCCATTTACATCTCATTGATTGTAGCCCTCGGAGGTTTTCTCATGGGATTTGACGCCTCAGTTATCTCAGGTGTAATTAAATTCGTCTCCATAGAATTTGACCTTTCTCCGGGTCAGCATGGTTTTGCAGTGGCAAGTCTTACCCTGACATCCACCCTGGCCATGATGTTTTCCGGTCCGGTTTCAGACAGGATAGGAAGAAAAAAAGTCCTGATCATTGCAGCAATATTGTTTTTTATTTCAGCAGTATATTCAGCATTGGCCCCCAGCTACCTGCACCTGGTTATTGCGAGGATGATTGGTGGACTTGGCGTTGGATCAGCATTGATCGTACCTCCCATGTACATTGCAGAAATTGCACCACCAAAACTCCGGGGTAGACTGGTCTCGTTTAACCAGTTGAATATTGTGATCGGTTTGTCCGTTGCCTTCTTTACCAATTACCTGATATTACAATGGGGCGATTCCAATGCTCCCCTGGCCCAAAACTTAAGCATAGCTGAAAACAACTGGCGATGGATGCTGAGCATTGAAGCCATCCCGGCGATACTGTATTTCAGTTTGCTCTTTTTTGTTCCTGAAAGTCCCCGCTGGCTTGCCATGAAAGGTGAAAGTCAAAAGGCCGTTAGCGTACTTTCAAAATTTGTAGATGAAGAAAAGGCCAAAGAATCCCTGTCATCCATAAATAGCGACATCCAACAGGCACACAAGCGCAACAGAATACCTTTAAAAGAGCTTTTCAAACCGGCAATGAAGTATGTTATCACCATCGGGGTCGTTATTGGCATATTGCAACAGATCACTGGTATCAATGCCGTATTCTTTTATGCTCCAATGATCTTTGAACAAACTGGCATTGGCACGGATGCGTCTTTTGCCAACGCTGTGATCATTGGGTTAACCAATCTTGTTTTCACCATTGTTGCCATTGCTTTCGTGGACAGGCTGGGGAGAAAACCACTGCTCATTTTCGGTCTGATCGGTATCTCCATATCCATGTTCATTCTCACGGGAAGCTTCAGGAAAGCAACATATGAGATTGATAAACAAGCGATTACGGAGCTCAAAACACATGAGTATTTTGAAGAATTCAGCACTATTACAACACTGGAAGGGATATCCTACAAAAACGATGTCGCATTTAAAAGAGCCCTTGGCGAAATTATTGACAGCAAAACGATAAAAAAATATGAGAGTGATTTTCTCAAAAGTTGCATAGATATCAATGCATGGCTTGTGCTTGCAGGTATCATTGCTTTTGTGGCATCTTTCGCTTTTTCTCTCGGGCCCATTATGTGGATCCTGTTCTCTGAACTCTTTCCCGACAAACTGCGCGGACTTGCCATATCATTTGTCGGGGTATTGAATTCAGCAGTCAGCTTCACCGTACAGCAACTGTTTCCCTGGGAATTGTCAACCATAGGCAGTGCCGGCACCTATTTTCTCTTTGGCTTATTTGCCGTTGCAGGACTGGCATTTGTTGTATTCAGACTGCCCGAAACCAAGGGGAAATCACTCGATGAACTACAAGAAATCCTGGTTGGAAAATAAATCTTATACGTATGAAATGCCTGGCAACTTTAGCTCTATTTGTTTTATTAACTGCACCTTCAGGGTATGATAACAAGAAAAAGACAGAACAGCAAGCTATGACTCCTTCAAAAGTTGAACTGAAACAAACCGATGGAAAATACAGCCTCTATGTCGACGGAGAACCTTTTTTCGTAAAAGGTGCAGGAGTGGATGACGGAGACATAGCTGCACTTGCAGCACATGGTGCAAACTCCTTTCGCACCTGGATGGATTCAGAGGTCCATATACCTGCAGATGATGTGCTCAGGCTTGCTCAAAAACACGGATTGAAGGTTATGATGGGTCTTCCTCTGGGCAAGGAACGCCATGGTTTTGATTACAACGACCATGCAGCCGTGGAAAAACAATTCGAGGAGATAAAAAAGAAAGTATTGCATATGAAAGACCACCCGGCTTTACTGGGCTGGGGAATTGGTAATGAGTTGAATCTCCGCGCAACCAATATGAAAGTTTGGGATGCCGTAGAAGAAATCGCAGCCTTTATCCATGAGGTAGATGGAAATCATCCCACCACAACCATGCTTGCAGGAATAGCCAAGAAAGATGTCGATTATATCAGTGAAAATTGTCCGAACCTGGACTTCATTTCTATCCAGATGTATGGCGACATAGATTACCTGGCAAAAAGAATTGAAGATGCGGGATATACAGGGCCTTACCTGGTGACCGAATGGGGTGCGACCGGACACTGGGAGGTCCCTTCCACGGAATGGAATGCTCCCATTGAGAACAATTCCTCGGAAAAAGCACGTGACATAAAACAGAGGTATGAATCAGTGATACTTGCTGATACCACCCATTGCCTCGGCTCCTATGTTTTTCTTTGGGGACAGAAGCAGGAAAGAACACCAACATGGTATGGTTTGTTCACGGAAGGAGGAAGGCAAACTGAGGCGATCGATGTGATGGAATATTTCTGGACAGGCGAACGGCCTGAAAACATGGCCCCCAGGATACTTGATTCAAAACTGAACGGAAAGACCAGGTATGAGAACATACGCTTGCAGCCGGGAAAAAATTACAGGATCGAATATGATTTTGAAGATCCCGATGGAGATCAACTTACTATAAAAATTGACCTGATGCATGAATCTGCAGACCTCAGGGATGGAGGGGACCTGGAAAACAGGCCCGACTCCATTGAAATCATGGTTGTCGCTTCCGACAAAAATGTAACTGAATTTATTTGCCCCGAGGAACCGGGAGCCTACAGGCTGTTCGTTTATGCTTATGATGATCATGATCATGTAGCGACTGTAAATTATCCTTTCCTTATTGAATAATTTTCCGATGGTCCGCATTGATTCATATGTTTCCGCAAGCAAGATAAACCAGGAAAAAAAGGTGATCACAGGAAGTATTGCAGAACTTGAAACTGAGAAGTTCTATAAAATTGAAAACTATGATGCAATGCCTCCTTTTCTTATGAGCATTGTAAGCAACTCCGACCACTGGATGTATATTTCAAGCAGTGGGGGATTGACTGCCGGAAGAAAAAATGCCGACCTTGCACTTTTCCCATATTACACAGACGATAAGATCCATGAATCTGCAGAGAATTCAGGTGGAAAAACCATAGTAAGGGTCAAAAATGGTAATAAAACGCTTGTATGGGAGCCGTTTTCCGATCACTGTAAAGGCCTGTACCGCTGCTCGAACAACCTCTATAAAAGCATCACGGGCAACAGGATCATATTTGAGGAGATCAATCATGATCTCGGTTTATCGATCCAAACCGGATGGATGAACAGCGTTGCCTATGGCTGGGTAAGACAAACCACCCTGAAAAACCTGAAGGATTCGCTCCGGGAAATACGCGTTCTGGATGGGATCCACAACATTATGCCCTATGGAATTCTGAAAAATGTCCAGGATCAGTTTTCCACGCTGATGGATGCCTACAAGCGAAGTGAACTGCATAAAGGTTCCGGTCTTGGAATCTTCAGCATGTCGTCTATTCCTGTAGACAGGGCAGAGCCAAGTGAGTCCCTCAGGGCGACAACCGTATGGCATACAGCCGGGAACATTGAAAACATATTGTTGGGTACATCGCAGCTCGACCGGTTCAGAAACGGGGAAAGCACCGAAAGTGAATATGACAAAAGAGGTGTACGCGGAGCATATCTATTGGTAAAAGATATCTTGCTTCAACCGGGCAATTTGTCATCCCACTTAATCGTCGCAGAGGTCAACCAGGATCACCGCAATGTAAATAACCTTCTGAAAGAAATTAAGAACGGCAGCAATACAGAAGAAAAAATCTTTAAAGACATTGATAGCGGAACAAAGACGTTAACCGAAATGGTAAAAAGATCTGATGGGATCCAGAATTGTGCGGATCAGTTCGTATCTGCCAGACATTTCTCAAATGTCCTGTTCAATATAATGCGCGGTGGCATTTACGCCGATGACTACACGGTCAGAAGAAACGACCTGGTCACCCATGTAAGACGTTTCAATACAAATGTTGCAGACCGTTTCCGGGGTTGGTTCGATCAGCTCAATCCGGAAGAGAACTACAGTGACCTTGTAAAAAGATCTGCCGAAACCGGTGACCCGGATCTTCACCGTATCGTGCTGGAATACCTGCCACTGACCTTTAGCAGGAGGCACGGGGATCCCAGCAGACCCTGGAACAGGTTCTCAATAAATATCCGGAACGCGGATGGCAGCAGGTCCCTTAATTATGAAGGCAACTGGCGGGATATCTTTCAAAACTGGGAAGCCCTCTCATTTTCCTACCCAGAATACCTTGAAGGCATCATTTCAAAATTCCTGAACGCATCAACCGTTGACGGATACAATCCATACAGGATCACCAGCAATGGCATCGACTGGGAGACATTCGACCCGTCAGACCCCTGGTCCTTCATAGGTTATTGGGGCGATCACCAGATTATTTACCTGCTCAAATTGATGGAGTTGCAGGAAAAATTTTTCCCCGGCAGACTTGTTAGCCTGATGGATCAGTCCATTTTCACTTTTGTAAATGTGCCCTACCGCATCAAACCTTATGAAGAGATTATAAAGGATCCCGACAGAACCATTGACTTTGATCACGAACTGCACGTTAAACTTCTTAAAAAAAGCAATACAGCAGGTGCAGATGGCAAACTCCTTTGCGATGAAAATGATAAAATCATTCGCACAAACCTGATCGATAAATTACTGATCACTTTGCTTACAAAGCTCAGTAATTTTATTCCTGGCGCAGGAATATGGATGAATACACAACGTCCTGAATGGAACGATGCCAACAATGCACTTGTGGGCAATGGTGTCTCAATGGTAACTTTATATTACCTGAGGAGATTTACAAAATTCATGGACGACCTGCTGACCGGTTCTGAAATAAAAGAACTGCGAATCAGTTCCAGGACATCGGAATTTCTGCAACAGATCCATACTGTTTTCTCCTCTCACATTCACACATTGGATGAAAAGTCAACCGGTTCCATCAGAAAAAAAATGACCGATCTCCTTGGAATGGCGGGATCCTCATACAGGCAGGATGTATACAATTATAAACACCTGGAAATGACTTCTGTATCCAGGCAGGACATCAATAATTTCCTCCAACTTGTCCTGCGCTACCTGGACCATTCCATTGAGGAAAATCAACGTACCGATAAACTGTTCCATGCCTACAACCTGATCAAAATAGAAAATAATTCTATCCCCATCAACAGGCTGCCGGCCATGCTGGAGGGACAGGTGGCAGTGCTCAGCTCAGGATTTCTTGGTCCAAACAGAACCATTGAAGTGCTGGAAGCGCTGAGAAAAAGTAAACTCTACAGGAAGGACCAGCACAGTTACATGCTTTATCCGGATAAAGATCTTCCTGGTTTCCTCGAGAAAAATAACATCCAGGAAAAAGATGTGGCGAATTATCCGGTAATACAGAAATTAATTAAGGAGGGAGGACTGAACCTCGTTTCTGAAGATCAATCAGGAAATATCCATTTCGACGGGGACCTGAAAAATAAAAACATCATTAAAGAAAGAATTGCTGCAATTAACAGTTCAGGCGATATAAAAATATCTGAAGATGATGAGAAAATGCTGCTTGATCTGTATGAATCGCTTTTTAACCACCATGCGTTTACAGGCAGGTCAGGCAGTTTTTTTAAATACGAAGGACTGGGATCCATTTACTGGCACATGGTATCGAAGCTTCAGCTGACCATAGCAGAGAACATACAGAGATTTAAGACCAATGCCGGCAAGGAAAAGATCAGCAGGCTCAGAACTATTTACGACGACATCAGGGAAGGTATCGGTGTGCATAAAAATCCTGCAGACTATGGTGCCATCCCAACAGATCCCTATTCACATACACCTTCAATGATGGGAGCGCAACAACCGGGAATGACCGGACAGGTGAAGGAGGATATAATTTCCAGGTGGTTTGAAATGGGAATTGAGGTGCACGATGGAAAAATTGTTTTTCATCCGGATAGGATCAACAAGAAAGACCTGGATATGCAGGGTGAACTGTCATTTACCCTCTGCGGAACACCGGTCAGGTATACCCCTGGCCTGGAATTCATTATCCTCCTTGTTACAGCAAACGAAGATGAAATTGTTTGCTACTCCGGAGAAATTGAAAGGGATCACAGTCAAGGCATTTTTGCACGAAAAGGAGATGTTAAGGAGATAAGGGTCATCTATAAGAACGAAAAATGAAGAAAGCAAGATTTTTATTGTTCAGTGCTGCAGCGGTGATACTTACGGCCTCTGCCACATGGGTATCAGGACAACAAAACATACTGTTGTGGGAGGATGATTTTGACAATGAAGGAATAAACACTTCCAACTGGAACGCTGAAACAGATAATTCCGGAGGTGGAAATGATGAACTTCAATACTATACCCCCAGGGATACCAATGTATACATCAACAATGGCAAACTCATCATCAAAGCAATGGAAGAAGCGTATGAGGGACTGTCATATACTTCGGGCAAACTGACTACAAAGGGACACGCAGACTGGAGATTCGGTCGCATTGAATCAAGCATTAAAATGCCCGCCGGACAAGGAATATGGCCCGCCTTCTGGATGTTACCAACGGAGAACAAATATGGAGGATGGCCAAACAGCGGTGAAATAGACATCGTGGAAATGGTTGGTCATGATACCAATACCGTTTATGGCACATTGCATTACGGGCCTCCCTGGAATTTTACAAACGGGTTGTATGATCTTGAGAACGGGTATTTTTCGGATGATTTTCATGAGTTTGCCATCGAATGGCATGCTGATGCTATGAAATGGTTTGTAGATGATGAGCTCTATTCCTTCAAGACAGCTGACAGCCTGAGCAGTCCTGAACAATGGGAGATCTTCCATGAAAGGTTTTATGTAATTCTTAATTTGGCGGTCGGAGGCAACTGGCCGGGGGATCCTGATGAAACAACAATTTTTCCGCAGACCATGGAAATAGATTACGTGCGCGTTTACGGCGATCCCGGACAACAGGAGATCATTGCCATTGACAGTGCCTATTCCAAAGCTGAAAGTGTAACCTACAGTTTCACAAACATCCCCGGGGCCACATTCCAATGGACTGTACCTGAAGGAGCTACAATTGTTGAGGGCCAGGGGACAAATTCAGTTGAAGTCAACTGGGGCTGCCTGCCGGGAGAAATCATTCTGAATGTCAGTAATATTGATGCTGATGACCAGCAATATTCACTGGATGTGCAATTTTCAGAATTAAAAATAGAGGGTGAAGAGCAGTTATTCCCGCTGAGTGAAATTACCTTCACCGTACCTTCACTTTCAGGAACAAATTACGACTGGACATACCCATCGGATGCAGTTGAATTGTCATCACCAGGAAATCAACTTCACTTGAAGTGGGGCTGCTCAGCAGGATCTGTACACCTTTATGCCTCAAATGAATGTGCCTCCTACACTGATTCAGTGTCGGTTCAACTAATTGATCCGGGTATCTATGGCCCCTCAACTGTTTCAGAAAACAGTCACAATATGCGCTATACTGTGGACCCGGTTCCTGAATCTTCGTTTGAATGGAGCGTACCTTCAGATGCTGTTATTGCATCAGGCCAGGGAACCGATTCTATTGCTGTAGATTTTGGTACAGAAGCCGGGAATATTTCGGTAGAAATTAACAATGTTTGCTATACTGAGGTACTTGAACTGCAGATCAAAATCACCGATACGATTATCCTGGCGGATTATGAATCAACCTTTCCTGTTTTCGAAGTATTTGCCAATACCACATTTGATATTGTCCCGAATCCTGACCCTGATGACATCAACCCATCGGAAAATGTAGGCGAATCGCTTAAATCAGAAGTTGCATGGGCGGGTATCTATACCGATCTCGGGTACAACCTGGACATGACAAGGCATAAAAAATTCCACCTGAAAGTGCTTGGACCAAAAGCAGGAGAAGTATTGCTGAAACTGGAAGATATTGATGTAGGAACGGTACAATTCCAGGAAGTATTTGCTTCTTACAGCACTCCGGATGACTGGCAGATGCTGGAGTTCATATTCCCGGATGCTCCGACGGATGTTTATGACCGGATCACGATTTTCTTTGATTTTGGATCGGAAGATGTAAATACCTATTATTTCGATGACCTGACCGTTCTTCCCTATGAAGATACTTCCGCAGGCAAAAAAGACATTGCCTCCCGTGTTCACATCTATCCGAACCCAGTCAGCAATAAACTCTTTATTAAAACATTATATGATAATGAGTTACTGGCAAAAGTTTATGATCTGCAGGGAACAAGGCTAAAAGAATATACACTGAATAATAATTTTTCATTTATTGATGTTACAGATCTGAACAAAGGAGCATATATTTTGTTATTATTATTTGATGAAAAGCAATCCGTAAGTCTTTTCATTAAGGAATAGCTTAATAGGCTATTTTAGTTAGTTGGTTAGTTAGTCAGAAAGGGGGCATCGGAAACGATGTCCTCTTTTGTTTTTAATACCAATTTCTTATAACTGATTTTTGCTTTATCTTCGCTCCCTTAAATACTTTTCATGTTTTTCAAAAATATCTTCAATCTCAGGGAACGGATGTTCCTTGTTGTACTTTTACTCCCAATCCATTTAGTTGTATTAAACGGACAGGAAATAACCGCGTGTAAAATCCAGGAACCTCCAATAATTGACGGAATCCTGGATGAAAAATGCTGGGAAAATACTATACCGGTTACCGGATTCTTTCAGCGGGAACCCGAAAACGGTATGCCGGCCACAGTGGATACAGAAATTTATGTAGCTTACGACAGTCAGCATCTGTATATCGGAATCAGATGTTTTAGTGATCCGGAAGATATTACTGCCAATGAACTGGCAAGGGATGCTGATCTGTCAAATGATGACAGGGTCCAGGTTATTCTTGATACCTATAATGACAAAAGGAACGCGTACTGGTTCCAGATCGGCCCCAGGGGGTCCATCGGCGATGCCATTGTAAGTGAAAACGGGGCTGCATTCAACAAGGCATGGGATGGTCTGTGGACTGGCAAGGCAAGAATCCATGCAGAGGGCTGGGATGCCGAACTTGAGCTTCCTTTTAAGACCTTTAATTTTGATCCGGAAATCGAAAAATGGGGATTTAAATTAATTCGATACCAGAAATCCAATGAAGAGACGGTTTACTGGCCCGTTGCAAATATCAATACCCACAAATTCCAGGTTTCCGATGCGGGACTGATCACTAACCTGAAGAATATCAGCCAGGGTGTGGGCCTTGACCTTGTTCCTTATGGACTGACAGGATTAGATATCAAAGAAACTGAGCCGGGAGCCTCCCCCATTTTTGATGCCGGATTCGAAGCCTATTACAACATCACATCGAACCTTAAGGCAGCTGTTTCAGTAAACACTGATTTTGCTCAGACTGAGGTGGATCAGCAGGAGATCAACCTTACCCGGTTCAGCCTTTTCTATCCCGAAAAAAGAGACTTCTTCCTGGATGGTGCGAATTATTTCAATTTTGGCATCAACGGAGATCGCGACAACCGGTGGAATACAAAACTTATCCCTTTCTTTTCCAGAAGAATAGGATTGGATGTTGATGGAAATCCGATTCCTGTGCAGTATGGAGGGAAGGTCACCGGTCAGGCAGGGAAATGGAATATTGGAGCCATGTACATGAAAGACCAGCGGCCCGGTTGGCAAAACAGTCACTTTTCCGTTACAAGGTTTTCACGAAATATCGGAAAACAATCGCAAATCGGAATGGTAACCACCATGGGCAATGCCCTGTACGACACATCCAATTATGTCGTTGGGTTTGACATGAAATTGGCCTCCTCAGAATTCAGGGGAGATAAAAATCTGTCATTTGTTGCCTATGGCCTCAGGTCAATTACCTCAAATGCGCGAAAAGAAAGCTCGCTGCCAGGAAGGGATATGGCGTTCGGGGCAGAACTCTATTATCCGAATGACAACCTGGACTTCAGGCTGGGACATTTGCAAATACAGGAAAATTTTATTGCTGGTTTGGGTTTCGTCCCCCGCCCCGGTGTCAGGCAAACATATTCGGAACTCACTCTGGGACATCGTCCTGGAAAATGGGGGATCATGCAGGTACTCTCTGGCGCAGGATGGGATTATATCACTGATTTTGAGAACATCCGTTTAACACGGGAATGGTATCTGAAACCAATCCGCCTCAGGCTCATGAGCGGGGACGAGCTGCAATACAGGATTACTTCCAGTTTTGAAAACCTTGACCATACTTTTAACCTGTATGATAATTATCCCATTCTGCCTGGAAATTACAGATTTATTTACCAGACAGTATCCGTTAGGCTTGCTCAGAAACGAAGACTCTGGGCGCTGTTCGATTACCGTTTTGGTCAGTTTTATAACGGTTCGAGGAACGAAATAAAACTCAAGGCAGGATACAATGTTGCTGTTCCTTTGTTCTTAGGCGGAGAAATCATACGAAACGACATAGTCCTGCATGAAGACAGTTTCACCGCCAATGTCTACAGGGTAAACCTGAATATTCTTTTCAGTCCCGATATTACACTGTACAGTTTTATCCAGTACGACAGTCAATCCAGCAAAATGGGCTGGCAATCGCGTTTTCAATGGATCCTAAAGCCAGGAAGAGAGATATTCCTGGTTTGGAACAGCATTGCCAGGGATCCTTTTGAACGTTACCAGCTCGAGGAAGCCGGAGCCAGGGCAAAGGTCAAGTTTACGGTAAGGTTTTGACTGTGACCTGGGGAGGGGGAGACTTGGGGAGGGGGAGACTTGGGAAGCAAGATACTACTCATAATGAAGGGCCAGGGCAGGATTGGTCCTTGCAGATCTCATAGCTGTAAGGATAACTGTTACAAGGGCTATGACCATGGCAAGCAGAGCTGACAGCAGGAACAGTGCCGGTTGAAATCCGATGTTATATGGAAATCCGTTAAGCCAGTTGTGCGTCATGTACCAGGCCAGCGGCCAGGCGATCAGTATTGAAAAAACAAGTGAAAACAAAATACTTTTCGAGACAAGCACCAGGATCTTATTTTCCGTTGCGCCCATCACTTTCCTGATCCCTATCTCACGTGTCCTGCGCTGCGTGTTATATAGTGTCATCCCGAACAGTCCGAGACAGGCGATGAATACCGAAAGTATGGAGAAAATAAATGTAATGATCCCTGTTCTCTTTTCCTCTGCATAAAATGAATCGTAATGTTCATCAAGGAAAATATATTGAAAAGGTTGTTTATCCGTGAAATCGTTCCATGTCTCCTCCATGTAATCCAATGCAAGCCTGCGGTGTTCACTGCCTGGTTTTACCCTGACATTGAGATATCCTACCCAGTTCCAGTCGTTGGGCTTTAAAAAGGCAACCAGTGGAGCAATGTCATTTTTAACCGAACTGTAATGAAAATCCTTCAGAACGCCAATGACCTTTAATTCGTGATAGGTATTGTCATCGTTTGGCCAGAGGATCGTACTATTTAAAGGATCCTCGATCATGTACTTCCTTACTGCTGCTTCATTAATTACACTTACAGAAGAGTCTGCCCCGAAATCTTTTGACATATAGCGGCTTTCAGGATTTGCAAACTCAAGTCCGTAACAATCCATAAAATCATAATCAACCCAGTATGTATTAAAAAGGAATGTTTCGGTATCGTCTTTTTCCCTGATCTTATATCCATTGTTATTATTGGGTGATCCCAGGAAAGCCGTCGAGTTTGAAACTGACTCAATGCTGTTGTGTTTCATTAGCTCTGCCTTGAATGTCTCCAGTCTGTCATTCCCCAATGGATACACCCTGTCCATAATGATCATGTTGTCCTTGTTGAATCCGATATCCTTGTTGAGCATATACCTGAACTGCCAGAAAATAACCATTGTTCCCACCATGATAACAACGGAAATGGTAAACTGTACAATCACCAGGATGGACCTGAGCCTACCTGTTCCGTTGCTTGCTGTTGCCTTACCTTTCAGTGCCTGTAATGGCTTGAATGAAGCAAGTACAGAAGCGGGATACAGGCCACTGAGCAGCCCGAGGAAAATGGATAAAACAATGAATGCCGGAAACATATACCAGCTGAAAAGATCCTTAAGGCCAAGTTCTATTCCCGTGATTTGATTAAAATTTGGAAGAAGCACAACAACGATCAGGATTGCAATGATCATCGCTACAAAGCTCAGCACCACACTTTCAGCAAGGAACTGGTGAACCAGTTCTTTACGGGAGGAGCCAACCACTTTTCGCAGGCTCACTTCCTTGGCACGTGTAAGTGATCTTGCGGTAGACATATTCATAAAGTTTATGGAAGCAATCACAAGAATGAAAAACGCTATAACTCCAAAAATGTAAAGATAACCTCTGTTACCAAGCGGCCTGAATCCAATCTCATTGGGCATATCAACAGTAGGATCCAGGTGTATATCATACAAGTGCTGAAGAAACAGTCCGTACTTATTTCCAGATGCCTCAAATTCTTCAACAGTAATTCCAAGAAATTCAATCAGCAAAGGACGAATATGTTCAAGAAGTGAGACATTGATCTTATCTTCCACCAATGTAGGATCAGCCTCGTCTCTGATAAGAAAATAGGTAACCATATGGTTGTTGAACCAATTACCGCGCCTGCTTGAAGTAAGTGTTGAATAGGAGGCAATGAAATCATAAAATATGTGTGAATTTTCTGGAGCATTTTCTACTACCCCAGTGACAGTATACAGGGTGGAATCATTGTTCATACTGATCGCCTTGCCGACCGGATCCCCCTCCGGAAAATATATGGGTACTTTTTTTTCTGAAATAAGGATGCTGTTGGGTTCATCAAGACAAGTGGCCGGATCACCTTCAATTAACCTGAATGAAAATATCTCAAAAAAACCGGAATCAGCATACATAATATGGTTTTCCAGATGTTTGTCTGAAGGATCACTGTACATCAAAAGATTGCTCCTGAAGTCAAAACGGCAAACATTGATTATCTCAGGCACCTCTTCGTAAAAGGTCGGTCCGAAAACCGGACTGTTCCACGCTCCCTTTAGCTCCTCGCCTGACATTTTCCCTTCAATATAAAGCCTGTAGATGTTATCTCCTTTTTCATGAAACCGGTCAAATTTTACCTGATCAATTATATAGAGAATTATAAATATTGAACTGGCAAGACCAATGGCCAACCCTGCGATATTGATAAAATTAAAGGATTTGTTCCTGGATATGTTTCTGAGAGTGATTTTAATATGGTTTTTCCACATGGTTAAAGTAAGTTTGAGAAAAAAATACACAAAACGTGCCAGCACTTTTATATATTTGATATAATGGTATTTATACTATTTTTCTTATGATTTTTCAAGTACGGAAACGGTCATGGGTGTACGAAAACGTACACAGATAACCGGAATCATTCCTGAAATACATTGAATTCATGACAAAGATCAATCTTAGAGTTCTTATATTCTCCTATTCTCTATTTTTGTGTCTATCAGCTATTTTTTATAATTTGCACAAAGAAAAATAGAGAAAACATGCCATCAAAAAAAATCACAATTGAACGAAGAAGATTTCTTCAAATGTCTGCTGCTGCTGTGGCAGGTATTGCTATAGTACCCTCCTGCACCATGGGATTGAAAAATCTTCCTTTCCCATTGAAAAGAAAGTTCGGGAACATGGATTTTGATGTTACCACGCTGGGACTTGGCGGACAGGCATCCATCCAGTGGACGGGAGAAGAAATAGACCCGGTTCAGATCATACTGAAGGCCTTTGATACCGGGATCAACTATTTTGACACATCCAACCTCTATTTGAAAAGCCAGCTTCATTACGGCGAAGCATTCAAAAGGCTGAACCTTGTACCGGGAAAAGATGGATATGATGAAAAGCTTCGTGAATCGATTTTCCTGACCACAAAATCTCATATTCGCTGGGGCAAAAAGGGGTTCCCGGAGAAAGAAAACGTCGGTAACTGGACGCAGGGCGACCATGGCGATGGAGTTATAGGGGACCTGAAGCGCTCGCTGTCACAGATGTTTGGTGACGGAAAAGGCAATTATCCTGAAGGAGCCTATGTAAACATGGTGCTCTGTCACAGTCTCAACAATACTGATGAAGTGGATGTGCTTTATAAAGGTCTGGAAACTCCCCTTGACCCTGAAGATAATTTTGGTGCACTTGTGGCCCTGAGGGATTACCGGGATGGAACCAACCATACAGGATTAAATCCCAAACACGAAAAACTGCTGCGGCACATTGGCTTCTCAGGCCACCGTTCTGCCCCGGCAATGATCGATATGATCCAACGTGACAATTACGGAATCCTTGATGGTATGCTAATTGCGATCAATCCGAATGACCGCAACAAACTGAACATGCAATACAATGTTATTCCTGTTGCAAAGGAAAAGGGCCTGGGCATTATTGCCATGAAGGTGTTTGCTGACGGAGCCATGTACACCAAGAAAGCAGAATGGTCCAACAGCCCCGGTCATGTAGTTATGTCTGTCGGCTCGGAAGAATTACCAAGCAAACCCCTTGTCGAATATGCACTTACCATTCCTGGAATACACACTGCCATAATAGGAATTGGACACATCGACGATGATCCGCTCAAATGCCAGCTGGTTCAAAATTATTATGCTGCCCAGGTTGAACCTGATGCACTTAATGAGGACGAAAGAAGAGAGATCGAACAAAGAACGAAACATGTAAAAGACGGGCAAACCAATTATTTCCAGTTGGACAAGGAGGATCTTTCAGCCCCGCAACATGTAAGAGTTGAAGGTAACAGGCTGGCCTGGGACACTGCAATTGCGGGTGACGAGCCCATTGAGAAATACGAGATCTTGTCTGACGGAGCCAGTATTGCAGAAGTTGAACACCGGCCACAGATCAGCAAAGACCCGTTTGTATTCGACCGGTTGAAGAAGGGCCGTTCATACCAGGTTGCCGCTATAGATCGTGCAGGAAGAAAGCAGGTTAGCGAAATTATAAAGACCTGATTTTTTAGAATGGTCCGCCCCTTGTAACCGTATCAGCCCGCAGTGATGCCCCTGGCATCTCTCCCCTGATGCCGTGCATCTTTGTCTGCACATAGGAATCTGCTTTCCTAAGGTACCAGTCCGGCGTCAACTCCCCGGGCTTTGTATCCGCTGTTTGCTGCTGCCACATCCGAAGCATGGTCCGCATCATTTCCAGGCCCGGAGCATGGTCAGGTTTGCCGGTCACATTTAAGAGCTGGACAGGATCATCGGCCATGTAAAACAACTCCTCTTCCTTCCTGGGTGATACCAAAACATCCAGCTGGTCACTGTTGAGTTTACCCGCTGCTTCGAGTTTGTAAAGATCCTGCATGGAAGGTGAAGTTACAGCATCGGCCGGACCCTGGTTGGCAAATTGCGGCCGTCCATTGTATACATACATATATTCAACCGATCTGACCATTCTTTCATACGCTTCATAATCGTGCCAGTTGTGCTCGGCAAACACATAATTACGGAAGCTTGCTGCCGGATTTAAGAACAGTTCGCTGAAGCTTTTGCCCTGGTAATATTTATCCGGTTCCAGTCCGGCCAGGGAAGTAAACGTGGGAGCCAGGTCGATTATACTTACCAATGCATTCACTTCAGTCCCAGGTTGTTCGATCCCTGCAGGCCACCATGCGATAAAAGGCGTCTTCATTCCACTGTCATATACACGGGTTTTCGCCCTGGGGAAGGGCCGGCCGTTGTCGGCCATTACAATGACCAGTGTATTATCCAGGACCTCCTGTTTTTTCAACTCATCAAATACCAATCCAACATACCTGTCAAAACGCTGAACTTCGTTGTAATAAGAGGCCAGGTCCTGCCGCGTTCCCGCCATATCTGCAAGACCTGCCGACACAGTAAGCAGATCGGGATCATGGGGGTTCGGACATGTATCTGCCGACCAGTCGCGGTGGGCATCAATGGAGGCTAGCCAGAAAAAGAATGGTTTGTCCATGGGCCTTTCCCTGATCATATTTAACCAGTGTTTCTCGCCACCCGGACCGATATCCGTAATTGTCAGTGTATCGAAACCTCGTTTTGCAGGCTCTCCCATGTGCCATTTTCCGGAGGCACCAGTGTGGTAGCCGGCCTTCCGGAGTTCTTCCGGAAAAACAGTAAGGTGAGCAGGCAAGGGCGTATGCAATTCGGCAGCACCCGTATTGTGCGGGTAGCGCCCGGAAATGATACTTGTGCGGCTTGGACTGCAGCTGCTTGCAGTAAGATAAACATTGTTGAATTTCAATCCCTCAGATGCAAGCCTGTCAATGTTTGGAGTCCTTACATCACCGTTACTGTAACAGCCAAAATCGTTCCAGCTGATGTCATCAGCTATGATAAAGACCATGTTGGGAGGATCCGTATCCTCTTTACATGAGAACAGTAATGTAAAAAGAAGTATTAAAAATGCATTGAAATATCTCATATGCTTCAGGTATTAGAATTGCCTTAAATTTAAAAAATTATTTCAATGGATAACAATTAAGCATCGTTTTTGGCGATAGCCAAATATGTGCTTTGTGTTGAACGAAACCGGGGTTACCTTATATATTGTGGATTCAATTTTCAGTGTATCTTGCCAAAATGTTCTTTGACGTATTGAAATGGATGCAA
>JAIPBT010000032.1 GCA_021738565.1 Bacteroidales bacterium | reverse complement strand
AAATCGGCTGTCCGACAAATTTAATTTCCGTATTTTTACTCATGTTGTAGTTGTTTCGCAAAAACAAATCTACAACATGAAGGGGAAACCTCCGGGGAGTACCCTTCTATTTATTTTTTTAGTCGGACACTAATGATAAATTATCTGTTATATTTCTGGAACCACTTTAGAATTACGAATTACGAACCGATTCGCCGTGGCGAAGAGCTCATGAACCCGACGATCAGTCGGGTGAATAATTATGAATTACGAATGCGATAGCTACCGGGCTGTGCGCATTGTACAGTGCCTAATCGAGTTTCAAAACCGCCAGGAAAGCACTTTGCGGCACCTCCACGTTCCCTACCTGGCGCATGCGTTTCTTGCCTTTCTTTTGCTTTTCCAGTAGTTTTCTTTTCCGCGTAATGTCACCTCCATAACATTTTGCAGTAACATCTTTCCGTACCGCTTTTACCGTTTCCCTGGCAATGATCTTGGCGCCAATGGCGGCCTGGATGGCAACATCGAATTGCTGGCGGGGGATCAGCTCCTTCAGCTTAACGCAGATCCGTCTTCCGAAATCATATGCTTTATCACGGTGGATCAGGGTAGAGAGGGCATCCACAGGTTCTCCATTCAGCAGGATATCCAGCTTTACAAGGTCCGCCTTTCGTTCCCCGATACTATGGTAATCGAAGGATGCATATCCTCTTGAAATACTTTTCAGCTTGTCGTAGAAATCAAATACTATTTCCGCGAGTGGCATTTCAAAGGTCAGCTCAACCCTGTTGCTGGAGAGATATACCTGGTTTTTGAGTTCTCCCCTGTTATCAAGGCAGAGTTTCATGATCCCGCCCACATAATCGGCCTTTGAAATGATCTGCGCACGGATATAGGGTTCATCGATCTGCCTGATATAATTCACGACCGGCAATCCCGAGGGATTGTGCACCTCAATAATCTCATCTCCGGTTGTATGGACCGTAAAGGATACATTCGGAACCGTGGTGATCACGTCCATGTCAAATTCCCGGTCGAGCCGCTCCTGGATGATCTCCATATGGAGCAATCCCAGGAAGCCGCAACGGAAGCCAAAACCCAGTGCAGCGGATGATTCTGGTTCGAAAGTCAGCGACGCATCGTTCAACTGTAATTTCTCGATGGAAGCCCTGAGGTCCTCATAATCATCCGCATCCACGGGATAAATGCCCGCGAAGACCATCGGCTTTACATCTTCAAATCCCGAAATGGCCTTATCACAGGGCCGGTCGACATGCGTGATCGTATCCCCTACCTTCACCTCAACAGAACTCTTGATGCCGCTGATGATATAGCCAACATCGCCGGCACGCAGCTCTTTCCTGGGTTCGGTCTTTAACCTGAGAACTCCTATTTCATCAGCCTCGTAGGATTTGTTTGTGTTGACAAACTTTACTTCGTCGCCCTTCCTGATCGTACCGTTGAATATCCTGTAGTAAGCATAGATCCCACGGAATGAATTGAATACTGAATCAAAAATGAGGGCCTGCAACGGAGCATCCGGGTCCCCAACAGGTGGCGGGATCCGTTCAACAATGGCCGCAAGGATCTCTGCCGCTCCCATCCCTGTCTTTCCACTGGCCTCGATGATCTCTTCCCGGCTGCAACCGACCAGGTCAACGATCTGGTCCTTCACCTCTTCGGGCATGGCACTTTCCATATCCATCTTATTCAGCACAGGGATGATCTCCAGGTCATGTTCGATGGCCATATAGAGGTTGGAAATGGTCTGCGCCTGGATCCCCTGTGTAGCATCAACGATCAGTAACGCGCCCTCACATGCAGCAATGGAGCGGGATACTTCATAGCTGAAATCCACATGACCGGGTGTATCGATCAGGTTCAGCGCATACTTTTTCCCTTCAAGGGTGTACGCCATCTGGATCGCATGGCTCTTAATGGTAATTCCACGCTCCCGCTCCAGATCCATGTTGTCAAGAACCTGGTCTATGAAATCACGTTGCGTCACCGTACCGGTAAGCATTAAAAGCCTGTCAGCCAATGTACTTTTGCCATGATCAATATGCGCAATAATGCTGAAGTTTCGTATGTGTTCCATCTTGAAAAACCCGCCTGTCAATTTGAGGTACAAATATAATAGAAAAGCGCTGAGTGTTAACACAACATCTTTATAGTTGCATCATTTTATGAGACAGTGGGACAGTGAGACAGTGGGACAGTGGGGACAGTGAGACGGTGAGACAGTGGGACAGTGAGACGGTGGGACAGTGGGACAGTGGGACAGTGGGACAGTGGGGTCAGTGAGACGGTGGGGTCAGTGAGACGGTGGGGTCAGTGAGACGGTGAGACAGTGGGACAGTGGGGTCAGTGAGACAGTATATAATCAACGGATATGGCTGTATAGTATCTGATGTACTGCATTCACTGCAACACTGCAACTTTTAGTAGCCGTAACCTTGGCGAAGGCTACACCGCAACACAATTAAGGCCAGTAACCAGCACCCAGTAACCCAGTAACCAGTAACCAGTAACCAGTAACCAGTAACCAGCAACCAGCAACCAGCAACCAGCAACCAGCAACCAGCAACCAGTTATCCAGTAACCAGAAATATATATATTTAATTCGCTATTAATATATATATATTCCGCGAGTTGATTTGAAAAGGCAAATCAAATCTGCAGTTCTTCCATGGAAAAAGATCTGGTTTTTGATAAGTATGTTATATTTGCTTTCGAACAGGAAACATTCCGAAAATTTTTTGGCATGAAAAACATAATTACATTTCTTCTGATAATTCTACCCGTTATGGCATTTGCACAGGAAGAAGTTCACAGCGAACTTTGCATTATGAATACTGAAACAAAGGAAGTTTCTGTTGTTTACAGGGCCGGCTATCACCTGGAGGCCCCAAACTGGACACTTGATGGCAAGTATTTGATTTTCAATTCCGATGGATTGCTATACAAAATCCCCGTCAGCGGCGGTACTCCGGAAAAGATCAACACGGATTTTGCCAATCGTTGCAACAACGATCACGTGCTTTCACCTGACGGATCAAAAATTGCCATCAGTCACCATGATGAAACAGATCACCAGTCAAAAATATACATTCTCCCGCTGGAAGGCGGAGTCCCTGAACTGGTAACCCCGAAAGGACCCTCATACCTGCATGGCTGGTCGCCAGCTGAGAATAAGCTGACTTACTGCGCAGAAAGAAATGGAGAATATGATGTCTACGTGATTGATATGGAGACAAAAGAGGAAGAGCAATTAACTGACTCTCCCGGTCTGGACGACGGCCCTGAATACTCCCCGGACGGAAAGTACATCTACTTTAATTCGGTAAGGACAGGCACCATGCAGATCTGGAGAATGAAAACCGATGGATCCGGGCAGACCCAGGTTACATTTGACAAATACAACGACTGGTTTGCACATCCGTCTCCTGACAACCAGTGGCTGGTCTTCATCAGTTATGATCCTTCGGTTCCTGCCGGAAGCCATCCTCCCAATAAAAATGTAATGCTCAGGCGCATCCCGGTTAGCGGCGGAGAACCTGAAACATTGCTGAAACTCTTCGGCGGACAGGGGACCATCAACGTACCCTCCTGGTCGCCCGATTCAAAGAAAATCGCCTTTGTAAGGTATGAGCTGAGATAAGCTAAAAAGTACCTGTCAATACTGTCCGGTGGTGTGATCATAATGTCCGGGATCAAGGTGCGCGGTACTGCAACGCGGCTATCGGACATTATGGACAGATATAAAAAGGGTGTTCCGGAACAACCGAAACACCCTTGAAGATATATATTGTGTGAATTGATCTTACATCATTCCACCCATGCCTCCGCCCATTCCGGCGCCACCTGACGGCATTGGAGGTTCGTCTTCCGGTTCATCCACGATCACACACTCAGTGGCAAGGAACATTCCTGCAATAGATGCAGCATTCTCAAGTGCAACCCTGGTTACTTTTGTAGGATCAATAACCCCTGCCTCAAACAGGTTTTCATACTTCTCTGTCCTGGCATTGTATCCATAGTCATCTTTGTGCTCCTTGATCTTCTGGACAACAACAGATCCTTCCATTCCCGCATTTTCAACAATCTGGCGAAGCGGCTCCTCGAGCGCCCTGCGAATGATGGCAATTCCGGTGGTTTCATCATCATTGTCACCTGTCAGTGTTTCAAGTGATTTGAGAGCACGTATGTAGGAAACTCCACCACCTGCCACTATGCCTTCCTCAACGGCTGCACGGGTAGCGCTCAGCGCATCATCAAAACGGTCTTTCTTCTCCTTCATCTCAACTTCAGATGCAGCGCCAACATAAATAACTGCCACACCACCGGCAAGCTTGGCCAGTCTTTCCTGAAGCTTTTCCCTGTCGTAATCAGAAGTTGTGTTCTCGATCTGCTTGCGGATCTGGTTGACCCTTGCATCGATCATTGATTTTTCACCGGCACCATTAACAATGGTTGTATTTTCCTTGTCAATGGTAACTTTCTCAGCGTTTCCGAGCATATCAAGCGTAGCGCCTTCAAGTTTCAGACCCTTCTCTTCTGAAATTACCGTTCCTCCTGTTAAGATGGCAATGTCTTCCAGCATTTCCTTGCGGCGGTCGCCAAATCCGGGAGCCTTTACAGCAGCTATTTTCAGTGAACCGCGCAGCTTGTTAACCACCAGGGTAGCCAGTGCTTCACCGTCAACATCCTCAGAAATGATCATCAACGGCCTTCCGTTTTGTGCAGTTGCCTCAAGCACAGGAAGCAGGTCCTTCATGGTAGATATCTTCTTGTCATGGATAAGGATATAAGGATTTTCCAGTACAGCTTCCATCTTCTCAGTATCGGTAACAAAGTAAGGAGAGATATAGCCCCTGTCGAATTGCATCCCCTCAACTATGTCAACATAGGTATCGGATGACTTTGACTCTTCAACTGTAATCACACCTTCTTTTTTTACCTTGGTCATCGCCTCCGCGATCATCGCACCGATGGAGTTGTCGTTGTTTGCAGAGATGGATGCAACCTGCTCAATTTTCTTGGTATCATCGCCAACCGGCTTTGACTGCTTCTGCAGGTCTTTTACGACCTCAGCAACTGCCTTGTCGATCCCTCTTTTCAGATCCATCGGGTTGGCTCCCGCGGTTACATTCTTAATTCCTACATTGACAATGGATTGGGCGAGAACTGTAGCGGTAGTGGTACCGTCTCCTGCATCATCATTGGTTTTTGAAGCAACTTCCTTTACCATTTGAGCGCCCACGTTCTCAAAAGGATCTGAAAGTTCTATTTCTTTCGCCACGGTCACCCCATCCTTGGTTATCTGGGGTCCGCCAAATTTTTTCTCAAGTACAACATTGCGACCTTTGGGTCCCAGTGTCACTTTAACAGCATTTGTCAGTGCATCAATCCCTTTTTTAAGACTGTCACGGGCATCAATGTCAAATTTAAGCTCTTTTGCCATAATTTTATTTTTTTAATTTTTTTTCGTTAAGAAATGAATAATACATCTGTTTGAGAAATAAGAAGATAATCTTCTCCATTGATAGTCAGTTCCTGGCCGGCATATTTTCCGTAAAGGACTAGATCACCCTTCTTTATTTCCATGGGTTCATCCTTTTTGTCTGCCCCAACCATTACAACTTTGCCCTGCTGTGGTTTTTCCTTAGCTGTATCAGGAATGATTATACCACTAGAGGTTTTCTCTTCAGCTTCTGCCGGCTTGACGAGAATCTTGCCTGCAAGAATACGACCTTTAAGTTCTGCCATTTTTATTAAATTTTATAGTAGTTCAACATTATCAAAATCGTATTTCAATTATCATATTTTGTGCCAAATGAAAAATGGTGTGATTTTTTCAGGATATCCCGACAATATTACATTCGAGCAATATAACATAACTCTTTATTCGCAAGTTGTACTGAGCTTATAGTATTGATTTACTGTTTGTTAAATAAATCCAACCTTCTGTGTAACAGCAAAAAAAAAGTGTCAGTAATTATGACATACTGACACTTTCAGGCAGATCTGAATTTCTTAATCACTGTTCTCCGTCGGAACCGCTTCCTTCATCCCCGAATGATTCAGGAAGTGTCAGGGGCTGTGATCCGGGATTGTCCATGACCGATTCATCAAACTGACCCTGCAGTCTTGGTTCCTCAACTTCACTTGAGGAGGGGATCGTAATACCGGCAAGCAGGCTGAAGACGATCAGGGCAGTTCCGAGTGTCCAGGTAGCCTTCTCAAGGAAATCTGTTGTCCTGCGCACACCCATGATTTGGTTTGATGAACTGAAATTGGCAGCCAATCCTCCTCCTTTTGAATTCTGAACAAGAACAATCAAAATAGTAAGGATACAAACCACGACGATCAATACAGTAAATAGAATAAACATTGTTGTGATCTTATAAATTCGAAATTATCTTTATTTTCTCTATTTGCGCTGCAAAGTAAGCACTTTTTTCCGGATATTTCAAACTTAATCTTTCATAAGCATAAATTGCTTTTGCATAGAGCCCCTGTTTTACGTAAATCTTTGCGAGCGTGTCAGTTATATACCTATCATCTTCTTTAACAGAATCTTCCGATACATCTCCTTTCAGACTTGTTTCCTTATCTGCCTTTATGACCCCCGGGTCATGCTCAAGAAAATCACGGATCAATTCCATGCCTTTATCATATTTGCTGAACCCTTCCTGTAAACCGTCAGCTGCATCTGTACTTTTTTCCGCAGCATCACCTGCAAACGTATCGGTCTCTTTTTCAGGTGTGTGCCCTGATTCATTGTCTTCATCTTCAGCATCTGTTTCCTGCTCAGATGGACCATTAACAATATTACCTTCATCTGTTTCAACCGTTTCCCTCTCTTCATCCTCGTCTTCGATCGGGTCGATCACAGGAAACCCCTCAACATGATCCGCTTCCGGGTCTTCCATCTCCGATTCTTCCTTTTCCGGCAGCACCGTGGAATCTGCATCCGACTCTGGAAAATCCGGATCTTCACTGCTGTCTGATACAATGTCAACTTCTTCAGCACCTGTACCGCTGTCGATAAATTCCAATTCCCTGGTCGGATCCTGATTGATACCGGCAGTTTCAGCAGGGCCTTTCACATAATGATACAGATGCTTCCTGTTACCGGTAAATACAGCAGTTTCAGATACTTCAGACCGTTCAGCCTGCAGTCTGAGTTGCTCCAGGATCCTCAACCTGATGAACCTGGGCAGACCGAACCAGGGATACTCCTCAATCAATTGATCGAGGAATTCCAGATCATCACGGGTATATTGTGATTTTTCCAGCAATGTCCTGAACTTTTCTTTTTTGTCATTCATTCGATGCGATGCTTTACCAGTTCACAAATGCTTTATTAAATATATCTTCAAGGATATTTTCCATGATCAATTCTATCAGCTCCTCTTCAACATCAGCCAGGTTCTGACTCGAATCATAGTCTTCATACCTTGAGAAGGCAGATTCAAAGCTGGCATCCGGATCTATATTGTTTGTGTATACGACACGGATCGTAATGGTGAGCCTGTTCCTGGCAGCTGTTTCATCACTTGTAATTGCAGTGGGTTTTGTCTCATAATTCCTGATCTCCCCGGAAAAGCTTACGTCACCTCCCGCGGGAACCAGTTCAAGGCTTGTATTTGACTGGACCTTATCAATCAGGGCATCTGTAAACAGTTGGCTCAGCTGTGCCTGAACGACCGGAGCCCTGTTTGGAAAATAGTCAACCGTGAATGTTTGATATATATTGGGGTCAATGTTAACCCCGGTGAATGAATAGGAGACATTCATGGTTTTGCAGCCGGACACAGTCATCATTGCCACTACTGCAAACAGCAATACAATATTTCTCCAAAGTTTCCTCATCACCATTACTGCCTAATCGATGTCATATTCTTTGATCTTCCTGTATAAAGTACGTTCCGAAATGCCCAGTTCTTGTGCTGCATACTTTCTTTTTCCCCTGTGCTTGTCAAGTGCCTTCCTGATGAGCTCTTTCTCCTTGTCTTCCAGCGAAAGGGACTCTTCCATTACCTCTTCGGTATCCTGAATTTGCTGATCATGACGCATATCCCTTGTGTTCCTGCCAGCATCGTTGATCATATCATCACCGCCTGGCAGCACTTCATCAGTATCCCCGTAAAGATTCTTGATTAATTGTGCATTGTCGTTGCGGACATCAATATCCATATCTCCTTTCTGCATGATCTCAGCCACCAGCTTCTTCAGATCGTTCATATCCTTTCTCATATCGAAAAGCACCTTGTACAGGATCTCCCGCTCCGAATTGAATGCTTCCTCGCTCACTCCCGATCTCTTTACCAGTGCCGGAAGTCTTGTATTGCTGTATTCAGGAAGGTAACGCAGCAATGTGGCAGCTGTGATCTCCCGTTCGCGCTCAATAATAGATAATTGCTCCGTAATATTTTTAAGTTGCCTTACATTGCCCGGCCAGTCATATTTAAGAAGCATTTGTTTTGCTTCATCTTCAAGTACAATGTGAGGCATCCGGTAATTCTCCGCAAAATCAACTGCAAATTTCCTGAAAAGTAAAAGAATATCATCCCCCCGATCCCTTAACGGGGGGACATGGATGGGAACCGTGTTTAAACGGTAATACAGGTCTTCCCGGAATTTTCCACTCTTTATGGCCTGCGGAATTTCAATATTGGTAGCCGCAATAATTCTCACATTGGTCTTCAGCACTTTCGAAGAACCTACACGGATGAATTCACCTGTTTCTAAAACCCTTAGCAGTCTGACCTGGGTGGATAAAGGCAGTTCGGCAACCTCATCCAGGAATATGGTTCCCCCATCGGCAACCTCAAAATATCCCTTTCGTGTATCATGTGCACCTGTGAAAGAACCTCTTTCATGACCGAAAAGTTCGGAATCGATCGTCCCGTCAGGAATGGCACCGCAATTGACCGCAATGTATTCTCCATGTTTCCTCGAACTGGAATGGTGGATGATCTTTGGAAAAACCTCCTTACCTGTTCCACTTTCGCCTGTAATGAAAACCGATAGATCCGTCGGGGCTACCTGCCTGGCAATATCTATTGCCCGCTCAAGACCATGATCCACACCTATAATTTCAAAACGTTGCTTGATCTGTTGTAATTCCATTTTTATACTGACAAAATAACCTAAATAGTGTCTGTCCACCCGACTTTATTGACAAGCACTAAATAGTATGACAAAATTACAATTTTTGAGGGAAATATAACCTGTATCTCCAATTTAAATAAGCTGATCCGTGTTGGTTATTTAGTGCTTGCAAGAAAATTTCTTATCAAGCACGGCAAAATATTATGAGTTTTCTTTCTGACTCTATAATCCAATATTTAATGTCTGCAGGAACCTATAAAAATGAAAAGTCTTACATTTGCCTTCACTATCTCACATACAATGGTTGATAAACAAAATATCCTTGGGATCATACCTGCACGTTTTTCTTCAACCAGATTCCCGGGCAAGCCACTTGCCATGATCCGCAACAAACCGATGGTTCAATGGGTATATGAGGCCTGTTCTGATCGGATTGACAACCTGGTTGTTGCAACCGATGATGAGCGCATCTGCCAGGCTGTATCCGGTTTTGGCGGACAGGTTATGATGACATCTCCTGATCATAATAGCGGAACGGAGCGTTGTTACGAGGTTTACCGGGAGTTCCGAAAAAACAAAGCATGGAGGGGGGACCTGATCATCAACATCCAGGGTGATGAGCCATTGATCAGGGGCGAACAGATCGACGAATTAATACATTGTATGGCAGAGCGGGATACGGATATTGTCACACTGGCGAAAAAGCTTCCCCGCATGGTTGACCCGGGGGATCCCGGTACAGTTAAGGTTGTAACCAACAAGCACATGCATGCACTCTATTTTTCCCGCTCCCCGATACCTTATTACAGGGGACAAGGATCAGGCAGAGCAGCTTCGTACCTTCAGCATACAGGCATTTACGGTTACAAACCAGAAGTGTTGGAAGAGATCATGGCTTTACCGGCTTCAGAACTTGAAAAAGCGGAGCAACTGGAGCAGTTGCGGTGGCTGGAAAATGGATATTCCATCGGGATACAATATACCGAATATCAAAACATAGGAATCGACACCCCGGAAGATTTGAAAAAGCTGGAGAAATTCCTTTCTTTAAAAGACTGACCTATTCATGCTGAAGTGAATCAGCAGGATTGGATCGTGCAGCCCTGATGGTAACCGCATTGACAGCGATCATGGTAACCAGCAAAGCCACAAGTGCAGCAACCAGGTAGATTCCCGGTGTGAATCCAATATTATAGGGAAATACCTGCAGCCAGTTCTTCATAAAGAAAAAAGCAATGGTCCATGCCGCAACAATGGAAATCCCCAGTATTACCAGGATCTCTTTGGAAATGATCATCAGGATATCAAAGACATTTGCGCCCAATGTCTTTCTAATGGCAATCTCAGTAAGCCTTCTTTCAGTATTGAAAAGGGTTAGCCCAAGCAAACCGAGGCAGGCAATTATGATTGCAAGAATTGAAAACAGAAGTGAAATCCTTCCGGTTCGCATTTCCTCCCAGTAGTATTTGTCAAGCTCCCTCTTAAGGTAAAAGAATTGGAACGGTTCATCACCGGTCATTTTATTCCACAGCATGTTGATATTTTTAATCGTCTTTGCGTTAAGGATATTTTCCTTGTCAAAGCGTATACTTATATAACCAACCTGGTCTGCCCGTGTTTTAAGTGCAAACATATAAGGTGTAATGGTCCTGCGAAGCGAACTGTGATGAAAATCATTGACCACTCCAATGATATTGTAATCCTGGTATGCACCTTCACCCAGCGGACTCTGGACAACTGTGTTCAATGGCTCCTTCAGCTTGTATTTTTCTGCTGCAGTTTGATTTATTACAACCGCCAGTGTATCCTCAAAATTTGCACTTTTAAAAAACCGGCCGTTATCCTTGCAAATTGACAACCCGTAAGTATCCATAAAGTCTGCATCCACGTAATTAAGATCAAACAGATAATTACTGGTCCTGTCTACTCCTTTTAATTGAAAATTTACAGACCGGTTGCTGAATCCCAGGTATGTACTTGAGCTTGAGGCTCTTTTCACACCGGTAATTTTTTCAACTTCCTCACAGAAAACATCTATCCTGTCACCAAGGGGGTGGATGCGGTCAATGACAATGATCCTGTCATCGTCAAAACCATGATCTTTATTGACAAGGTACTTAACCTGTTTTGCCACCACCATTGTGCCGACGATGATGGCAACAGAGATTGTAAACTGGACAGCCACCATGATTCTCCGGAACAACACCGATCTTTTGCCGCGAAGGGAACCTCCCATCAATCCCTGCAGTGGTTTGTATTTTGAAAGATAAAATGCCGGGTATATACCGCTTAGTATGCCCAGCAGCAATGTAAGAAATAAAATACCGAAAAATACTGCCCATTTACCTATTGTACCAAAGATCAAAGTCATCCCCATCACCTGGTTAAAATACGGCAGGGAAAGCTCTACGATCAGCAGGGCTATGACAAGTGCAAAAAAACTCAGGAAAACAGATTCGGTAAGAAACTGAAAAATAAGGATCTTTCTGTTTGAACCCACTACTTTTCGCATGGCAATTTCCCTTGCCCTGATGGCCGACCTTGCAGTTGAAAGGTTCATGAAATTAATGCTTGCGATCACCAGAATGAAAAATGCAATCAGTGCAAAAATGTAAATATAGATCCTGTCGTAAACGGGTCTGAAACAATTTTCCTCACCGTAATCGATGTCCGGATTCAAATGTATGTTCGTTAAAGGCTGTAAAAATATCTGGTAGGTATTTCCTCCCTCAACCCACTCCTCTGCAGTTATATCCAGTGCTTCTTTCAGCTGGGGCCGAATGTTTTCAATGACCAATTCATTGATCTTTTGCTCAACGGTCCTGTAGTCTGCATCCTCATCAAGTAATAAATAACTGTATATCGAGAGTTCAAGCCAATTGTCGCTTCTGCTTTGCGGAAGGCTTGACATGGACAGCAGGAAATCGCAAAAAAAATGAGAATTTTCCGGGAATTCCTCCATCACGCCAGTAACTATATAGAAATTGTCTTTTGTATTGAATTCCAGGGTTTTTCCTAAAGGATTTTCAATTCCAAAATACTGCAATGCCTTTTCCCTGGTAATGACCACCGAATTGGGTTCCCTGAGCACATTTTCCCGATCACCATACAGCAAATCAATCGAAAAAATATCGAAAAAGGAGGAATCGGCCAGTATCACATTGTCCTCTACCTGCTTAGCATCTTCATGCCAGACCAGTTGTTGCAAAAATACCTCCAACCTCACAAAATCAACAACTTCATCAATTTCTCTTGTAACCACCGGGGCCATCACATAACTGGACCATGCCCCCTTGATCCGCTGCTCTCCTATATTGCCATCAAGGTATGCACGATAGATCCTGTCGGATTTCTCATGAAACCTGTCAAAACTCAGTTCTTTTGTTATGAATAAAATGATGATGATCGCACTGGCAAGACCTATTGCCAGTCCGGCAATATTAATAAAAGAGAACACCCGGTTCTTAGCAATGTTGCGCAGGGCAACATAAAAAAAATTCTTCCACATGTTACATCATTTGGTAGGTCGGCACACTAATTAGTGTCTGTCCATAATGTCCGATAGCTGCATTGCTGCAAAAATCTTAAATCCTCGAATCCGTCCGTCGGCGGATACTGCGGGTTAAGATTTTTGCGTGCTTTGCTCTCGAACTTTATGATCCAGCCACTCCAACTTTATTGACAAGCACTAATAAATCTCCAGGAAAAACCTGATGCACGTTAACGTACATTTGCTGTCCCAATTTGCACAATTTATTTTCAGAGTGCAAATGTAACCATGAAAGTATACAATGAGTACTTGTCGGTGATCGGCTGAAAAGAATAAACAAGATCATTTCCTGAGGTCTTGGCCATTTCGATAAATCCCAATCCTGCGCCACCTTTTGATGAAAACTTCCCATTGGTAATTGTTGAAAGGTAAAGCTTCCGTAATTCTTCCCTTGATTTATTATTTACATGGTCAATATTCATTTTGAGTTTGTCGATGTCCCCGTTCCTGACAGGATTGGTTGTGGTCATTCTTAAATATTCTGAATTCATACTGATCTCAAAAGTGGGTACATAATCCTGCTTCTCATCTACCAATTGCTCATATTCATCCTTGTATTTGTATACATTCTCAAGAGCTTCGATCATCACAGCGATCACACGCTTGTATAAGGTAAAATTAATATTGTGGTCCTGGGAGACCATATTGAATTTTGTCAATAGCGCATCAATGGTGCTGAATGATAACAAACCTGTATGGGATAAAATACTGTTGGACACAACACTTACATTGATTAAGCTCATCAAGTTATAAAATTTTCCAATGATTTTAAATTATTTCTTCATAACCTTTATCAGCTGGCAGATTTTCTTTCATACTGGCTTGTACAGCCAGTTGATCACACCTTTCATTTTCCGGCACATCAGCGTGCCCTTTCACCCAGTGAAAGCGAATTTCATATTGATTGTACAATTTAAGGAATTTTATCCAGAGATCCGGATTCTTCTTTTTCTTGAATCGTTTTGCCTCCCAGTTCCAGACCCAACCATTTTTCACTGCATCCACTACATACCTGGAATCAGAATAGATATCCACCGGCATGTCTTTTCGTTTCAGTGCCTCAAGCCCTGCAATCACTGCAAGTAGCTCCATCCTGTTGTTGGTTGTCTTCCTGAAGCCGGCAGACAATTCCTTTCTGTGCCCCTTGTAGATCAAAACCACCCCATATCCACCGGGACCGGGATTGCCCCTTGCTGCTCCATCCGTATATATTGTAATGGTTTCTTTCATGTACTGCTGCCGGACTTTCTTTCCTAACTAGTGTCTGTCCATAAAGTCCGATAGCTGCATTGCTGCAAAAATCTTAAATCCTCGAATACGTTAGTATACTGCGGTTTAAGATTTTTGCGCGCTTTGCTCTCGAACTTTATGATCCAGCCACTGCACTTTATTGACAGACTCTAAGCTAGTGTCTGTCCCTTCGTTGCGGGCCCTTTTATTTTACCAGTTTCATTTCATCAATAAGATGTGTTGCCCCGGCATATTTATCTATTACGAACAATACGTACCGGATATCCACATTGATACATTTCTGCAGTTCGGTTTCAAAAGCCACGTCACCACTCATGGCTTCCCAGTTGCCATCGAAGGCGATCCCAATGAGTTCTCCTTTTCCGTTGATGACAGGGCTTCCTGAATTTCCGCCGGTGATGTCATTGTTGGTTGTAAAGCAGACATGCATCTCATCGCCCGAACCGTAAGGACCAAAATCCTTTTCATGGTAGAGCTCCTTCAGTTTCGGGGATACTACAAATTCATAATTGTCCGGATCCTCCTTTTCCATAACGCCTTCCAGTGTCGTATAATGTGCATACCAGACGGCATCTCTGGGCTGATAATCTCCCACGGACCCGTATGTCAATCGCATCGTAGAATTTGCATCCGGGTAAAAATCCTTTTCAGGATACTTTTCAATCAGCCCCTTCAGGTAAAGTCTTGCCCCCTGACCTATCTTTTCATTGTAGGCCATCATGGCTCCCCTTAATTCATTGAACTTGTCAAAAAATGTCACTGCAGCATGAAAAGAGGGATCTTTCTCAAGCTTTTTCAGTGATGGATCTTCCAAAAACTTCATATATCTATCCTGGTCAACGATCATTGATCTGTCAAAATACTTATCCACATATTTTTCAACCCTTCCCCTGTACTTTGAATTTATCTCCTTAATAAATTCAGGCTGGAAACGCTCCTCCACATTTTCCAGGAATAGTTTCAGCATTGCCGTCATCACTTTCCTGTCTGTGGGGGCATTGTAATCCTTATAAAAATCAACCGCCCTGGATTTTAATCCTTCAGTGATTGATTCTATTGTTTCAATATCTGGCTCCTCCGTGCTTAATGCTACCTGTAACTCCCTTAATGGGAAAGCAGCATTTACAGATTCCATGCCCAGGTAAATACATTCCAGCATATGCTGCCATGCATATTCATATTCGAGACTTTCCTCAACCCCTGCTTTAATCAGGTCAAGGGCTTCTCCGTATTCGGCAGTTCTTGCAGGATTTTGGCTTACCCATTCTTCAAATGCATCTTCCCGGGCCTGTTTTTTTGCAACAACATTCAGATTTTTTAATCCGCGCGACTGGCCAATAGAATATTTCCAGTAGTTGCTGGACCTGGAGTATTTGGATGCATACTGGATCCTCACCCTGGGATCGGCCTGCATATCCTCCATCATCAATTCCTGCTTGATCCCGCGTATCTTAATGCGCAGCGGATGGTCAATATCAAGAAGGCGCTGCACTTCCCAGGAAGTCATATAGCGTGTCGTTGATCCCGGAAAACCAAGAACCATGGCAAAATCGCCTTTCTTGTAACCTTTAAGTGAGATTGGAAGGTAATGTTTTGATTTGAGTGGGATGTTGTCCGGGCTGTATTCTGCCGGTTTTCCATCCGGACCTGTGTACACCCTGAATATTGAAAAATCGCCTGTATGGCGCGGCCACATCCAGTTGTCGGTATCGGCGCCGAATTTCCCTATTGACTCAGGTGGAGCTCCTGCCAGCCGGACATCGAGGAAAGTTTCAAGGACAAACAGGAAATACCTGTTTCCCTCAAACATCGACCTTACCTGTACTTCATAGTGGGTGCCATCCACTGCCTCATCCCTGATCTGTCTTGCTGCATTCCTTATGGCTGCAGCTCGCTCCTCAGTTGTCAGCTCATCTGAAAGTCCGCCCAGGACCCTCCCGGTAACCTCTTCCATTCTTACCAGGAAAGATATGGTTTTGCCTTCGTTGGGCAATTCCTCCTCCTTCGACATCGCCCAGAAACCATCCTTCAGGTAATCATGTTCAACACTGCTGTGGTACTGGATCTCCCCGTAACCACAATGATGGTTGGTAAGTATCAGTCCGTCCGGTGACACCAACTCTGCTGTACAACTACCGTAATCAAGCGCACCGACAGCATCTTTCAGGCTCCCGCTGTTTACACTGTAAATTTCCTCAGCTGTAAGTTCAAGGCCCATCTCTGTCATCTCATCCATGTTAACTTTCTGGATCAGGCTGAGCAGCCACATGCCTTCATCGGCATGCACTTTCATCTGAAAAGACAGCATGAATGCCAATGAAATAATCAATAATTTCTTCATTTTTTTACATTTTATTTAACTGAATAATCAGGGTTTGCTGAAAAAGTCTGTAGTGCATCAGATACAAGGCGGCGAAGCGAAGTTGTATACCAATACAGCGAGTTGCAGCCAACGCAGTAGATGATGTGCTACAGGCTAACAAAATAATTGTTCTTAAAAAATGCAAAGTTTTCAGCAAATATGAATGAAAAACCTTGTATTTTATAATTAATATATTTATGTATCATGCTCATTATAAGGTTATTTTGTGTTTTTCAGCAAACCATAATTAAGCCCTTCTGTATTCAGTACAAGTAAGACAGGTTTGTCGTGATTATTTATTATTCACCGGTAAGATCCTGTGAAGAATAATACAATAACTTGCAAATATTAAAAAAAAGAATGAAAGGAGCATACCGGTGTGTTATATAATATAGGCATTAGAAATTTATTTCAAGCTGGTCGTTCATCAACCTGAATGATTTCCTGTGAAGGGGAGTAATTCCATATTTTATTATGGCAACCCTGTGCATCATGGTCGGGTAACCCTTGTTATTTTTCCATTGATACTCCGGATACAGACGATCCATTTCTTCCATATAATCATCCCTGTAGGTTTTGGCGAGAACCGAAGCGGCAGCGATGGACAAATACTTTCCGTCTCCTTTAATGATACAATGGTGCTGTATGTTCCTGTAATCACTGAACCTGTTCCCGTCCACCAGGATGGAATCAGGGGCCGTACTTAATTGATCCAGTGCCCTGTGCATGGCCAGGAATGATGCATTAAGGATGTTTATCTTATCAATTTCTTCAGGACCTGCACTTGCGATTCCATAACTTAGGGATGTTTTTTCTATCATGGTACGAAGCATGTTTCTCCTGGCTTTACTCAGTTTTTTAGAATCATCCAAACCGGGAAGATCTGCATCTTCAGGAAGTATCACTGCAGCTGCAAAAACAGGCCCCGCCAGGCATCCGCGTCCTGCCTCATCGCAGCCGGCCTCTATTGACCGGTCATTGTGGTAAGATCTCAGCATGACCAGAAAGCACCTTTTCGATGGTTTTCCAGAGTTCACTGGCAGTATTGTCCCAGCTATACAGCCCCCTTCTCTCTTTCCCTTTTTCAATAAGGTTATCCCGCAATCCTTCCTCCTTGACTATCCTGATCATTCCATCCCTGATGGCCCCGGGACTCTCAGGTTCAGCATATATTGCTGCATCTCCGGCAATCTCAGGGAGGCTCGTAACATTTGATGCCAGGATCGGGATTTCACAATTCATTGCCTCCACCAGGGGAATTCCAAATCCCTCAAAGTAAGGAACAAAGGTAAGTGCCCATGCAGCTGCCATCACCTCGTTAAGATCGTCCGGAGACAACCTGCCGGTAAATACCACATCGTCTTTATGTTTCATCTCCTCCAACTGATCTTCCATGGCTTTCGTAAGGAAAAATTTCTTTCCAACAATTACAAGCTTAAAGGGCGACCTGTATTCATCCCTGAACAATTCAAAAGCCTTCAGTAAATTGGTAATGTTCTTTCTCGGGTGCAGGCTTCCGACAAAGACAAAATAGGGATCATTCTCAGTATATGCACCGCGTATCTTCTCCTGGCGCAATTGGTCAACGGGAAAGAAATTGTGACTTGCACCATTGTAAACAAGATCGATTTTTTGTTCGTTTATATTATAGCTGTTGATAATATCCCTGCGTGAATATTCAGATACGGTTGCCAGGCGGGTTGCCTTTTGGGCATACTTCGGATAAAAATACCTGTAATACTTACGTGAAAGAAACGGAAGGTCCTTGGGGCGGTGCTCAAAATTTATATCATGCATTACAAGACAGGAAGGAATTCCTGATCTCAGGCTCAGGAAACCATCGGTCGATAAAAAAAGGTCAACATCCAGCTTTTTTAATAAGGCGGGTAGCCTGAACTCAAACCATATATACCAGAGAACCGGATGACGGGTCGCAGGTTTCAATACAAGCGGAATTACATTTTCAGAAAAAACCACCTCTTCACTGAATGGCCTGTCGAAAATAAAATAAAATGTATGTTCGGGGTGCTCCTCGACGATCCTGCGGAGCGTTTCAAAGGTGAACCATCCGATTCCTTCAAGCTTTCCGGGTAATAAGAGGCGGGTATTTACCGCTATTTTCATCAGGATCTTATCTTATGCGCTTCAAAAAATATGTGGCGAACTTATTACATTTGTGTTGAAATAAAAAATATATTTGATCAGCTTCCGGCTGCATACAAAATTACAGCAATTTGAAAAAGAAATTTCTATCCAACTTACTGCTTCTGATCATCCTGAATCTTCTGATCAAACCATTCTGGTTCTTTGGGATTGAAGTAGCAGTTCAAAACCGGGTCGGAGAAGAGATGTACGGATTTTACTTTTCGCTTTTCAATTTTGCTTTTATAATGAACATTCTTCTTGACCTTGGCATTACCAATTACAACAACAGGAAAATAGCCAGGGATCACGGATTGCTGCAGAGCCATCTTTCAGGGATCGTACCGCTGAAATTTCTTTTGAGCATCGTGTATGCAGCTTTTGTTTTCGGGTCGGGATGGATCATCGGTTATTCAACAGTTCAATTTAAACTGCTTGCTGTTCTGGTGATCAATCAGTTCCTCTCTTCGTTTATTTTGTACTTCCGTTCAAACATCAGTGGCATCCAGCTTTTCAGGACCGACAGCCTGCTTTCTGTCCTTGACCGTACGCTCATGATCATTATCAACGGGGTTCTTCTCTGGTCGGGCCTGATGAACCAGCCATTCAGGATCGAATGGTTTGTTTATGCACAAACCTCATCTTATCTCATCACATTTATTGTGGTCCTGTCAGTGGTCCTTTACCATTCCGGAAAGTTCAGGATCACATTTAACAGACAAAACTTCATGGTGATCCTCAGGCAAAGCTACCCGTTTGCCATCCTTATCCTTCTCATGTCCTTATTTAACAGGGTCGATTCTGTAATGATGGAAAGGATGCTGGCAGACGGGAAAGAGCAGGCAGGTATTTATGCCCAGTCATTCAGGGTACTGGATGCCTTATCCCAGTTTTCGCTGCTGTTTGCCGGGTTGCTGCTTCCCATGTTCAGCAAGATGATCAAAACCGGGGAAAACACCGATGACCTGATCAGGATCGCCTCTTCATTGCTGATTTCTGTTGCAGTTTCCGTTGCTATGGCCGGTTTATTTTTCAATAAGGAGATCATTCACCTCATGTATGGTGATTCCCCTGCCATCTCTCCATTAATATTCAGCATATTGATGTTTGGATACATTTTTATCTCATTGAGCTATATTTACGGCACCCTGCTCACGGCCAACAACAGTCTGAAAGCGCTCAATATCCTTGCCGCTGTAACTGTATTGATCAATGTAAGTCTTAACATTGTCCTGATCCCACAACATAAAGCGCTTGGAGCAGCCATAGCCAGTCTTGCCTCCCAGTCATTTTACGCGATCAGCCAGGCAATTATTGCCCGAAGGGTACTTAAAGTATCACTTCATGTCATCCTCTATTTGCGAATTCTGTTATTCGCAGCAGTGGTATTATTTACCGGCTGGGTACTGGAAAAAAATCTTCACTGGCTGAATGCCTTTATTGTTTTTATACCAGCCTGCATGATCCTCTCTGTGTTCACAGGCATTATCAAACCCCGGGGGATCCTGAAAATTTTCAGAGAAGCCTGAATCCAATGTAACGAAATGGCTAATTGTTAGAATTTTGTTGATTGTTTCATCCTTTCCTGAACGCGCAAAACTGAAACAATAATTATTTTTACTCCAACCAAAGCAAAAACACCTTGGAAAATAAAGGAAAACGCGACGAAAAGTTGCTCAGGACAAGCAGGACCTCCCTGTCGTTCAATCAAAGAGAAAAGGAAGCCATTGACCTGTACTGCCATAAATACATGATCAGTAACAAATCGAAATTCATGCGGGAAGCTATTCTAACGGAAGTTTTGAAGCGTTTTGACGAGGATTACCCCACTTTGTTTGAATTTGAAAAACCGAACCTATTCTATCAGAAATAAAGTCATGGGGCATCAGATGATCTCCAGGGAATAGATTATCGCCTCCAGCTGCCGGACCTTGATGCGTTTTTTCTGGTTTGGATAATAAACATATCCTTCAACGGTAACAATTCTTTGCCTTTTTTCATCAAGTACCGAATGACTGACAAACGGGCCGCCCATGAAACCATTCTCCAGTTCCCACAATCCCCTGATTTCGACAATCTCCTTGTGATCTGATTTAAGATCATAGAATACCGGGGGATAATTCTTTGATGTGGTCATGAAGGAACCTTCCCTGGGACCCTTTACATACTTGCGGGAGAATGCGTTGCGCTGCAGGAGTAAATTTCCTGATTGCAAAGCCACTTTTCCGTCTGCCGGGTATTCCCATACATGCAGTACCTGTGAAAAGTCCGGTGTCTCAATGGATACAGATGAATAATCATCTGAAGAAACATCCACATTGTATCCGCGAGGTATGGCAAGCCTGATATGGTGATTCCCGGCCATCATTTTCTGAATCTCGAGATCTTTCGACTCCTGGTAACTGTCCGTCAGTCTCTGCCTGTCATACGTAATGAAAAACTGCTGGATAACCTTACTGTTTAACTTGATAACTTTTCTCAATTCCTCTGAATTTGCAGCCTTTATCTCAGTCAGTATCTGTGGTCTCGCCCAAACATTCTTACGGAATGCAATATCTGACTTTTCGATGGTTTCATTGATCGTCACAAGCACGATGCTCCGGTGAAATTTGAACAGATTATCGAATGAGGCGCCTGAAATCTGTGTAACGTCAAACATCGGCTCGCTCTGCGGCAGTGCCGGGAATTCCTCCTTCAGGACATCCTTGAGCAACTCACCTGTAGGACCATCCCAGAGATAATCATCAATGACAACAAGTACCTCGCCTGCCCCGCCGGTGACATTGGGTAATATCCTGTTACTCTGACCTTTTTGGACAGTTGTGTCACATCCTGAAAATATGGTGATTGCAATTACAAATGAAATAATCCTGTTTATCATTAGAAAATAATTAAGTTATACTATTAATATTCAGTCTATTATATCTTCAAAAAACAGATGTCTTAATCCTAATGCCATGGAACCCTCATGTTATATTCATTCCCTGTTGTGAACGTTAGTGCATGAGGGTTTCATTCGTTTAAAATTTTATAATTATTTGCAAATAAGATAATTAAAAATTTGAGAACGTATGTAACCACTGTGCTCTCATATGATATTTTTTAATCATTGCCTGTTGTAATATTGTGATTAATATATATCATGTTGCTTTCACAGGGTTCATATATTGATGTAATAATATAACGAATGGAGCATCCGCGTAGTATAAAAAAACCTGCTTCAAATGAAACAGGTTTCAAAGATCTTAACAGCTAAATACTATTTTTCAGACTTGTCAAGCTTTTTTTTTTCATCTTCCTCAGCACCCTCATCATCCTCCTTGGTTGCCTTTTTGAATTCCCTCATCCCCTGTCCGATACCACGCATCATCTCCGGAATTTTCTTGCCACCGAACAACAAAAGGATTGCTATAACTACCAGGAGTATCTGAGACCAACCCGGCATCCCTAATATCACAAAAGCTTCCATAATTTAATTTTTTATTTGATCCACTAAATTAGTTAATTATTTTGACACTAAAAATGTCGAATAATATTAGTTTTCTTTCTGACCCTATTTGGTGTCTGTCAATACAGTTCAGTGGCTGGATCATAATGTTCTAGACGGACATTATGGACAGACACTATTTGTTGAACAATCCGATTACATCATTCATATTCGCGTACAACAGCAATGCGATCAATAGTATCATTCCAACCATCTGGGCATATTCCATAAATTTTTCACCGGGCTTGCGTCCACTGATCATTTCGTACAGCAAAAACATCACATGACCACCATCGAGCGCCGGAATGGGAAGCAGGTTCATAATGGCCAGCATGATAGAGAGAAAGGCTGTAAGGTTCCAGAAGCTCTTCCAATCCCATTCCGATGGAAAAATACTTCCAATGGTAATAAACCCTCCCAGACTTTCATGCGCCTTGTATTTTTTTGGCTTAAATAATTTTTCAAGGCTCTTCAGGTATCTTTCCGTGGTCTCTGACCCCTTTTTCAAACCTGCAGGGATCGATTCAAAAAAGCTGTACCTGACCTCAACTTCATCGTATACATCAAACAGAAATTCATTGTCGAGTCTTGGTTTGACACCGATCATCCCCGCTTCGTTGGTCTTCATGCTAAGATCCATGACACTTCCGTCCCTTCTTACTTTGATATTGATCGTTTCTTTTGTTCTGCCTTTCATCTCTTTCTTGAATTCATCCCAGAAGCGAATTTCCTCACCATTTATTCCCATCACCTTATCTCCCGGTTGCAATCCTGCGTTGTATGCAGGTTGATCAACAATGACTTCTCCAACAACAAAAGGCACCCGGGGTGCAACCATCATGAGGTTCTTCGACAATTCCGGGAGAATGGATTCGTCAACATCGATCGTCACAATTTCACCATTCCTTTCAACCGCAATCTCCTTCACTTCATTCAACCATATATCTCCGGGGATATTTTCCCACCTTTCAACTTTCCTATCATCAAGCATGAGTACCTTGTCCCCGTTCTGAAATCCCACTTCCATCGCCATGCTGTCCACCCAGACACCATATTCAAGGCTTTCGTTGGGCACATATTTTTCTCCCCACGCATACGCGACCATGATATAGATAACGATGGCCAGCAGGAAATTTACAGTAACACCTCCAAGCATGATCAACAATCTCTGCCATGCCTTTTTTGACCTGAATTCCCAGGGTTGGGGAGGTTTCGACATCTGCTCACGATCCATCGATTCATCGAACATTCCGCTGATCTTCACATAACCACCCAGTGGCAGCCATCCAATGCCATAAATCGTATCCCCGATCTTTTTCTTAAAAAGAGAGAACTTGATATCAAAGAAAAGATAGAACTTCTCGACCCGGGTCTTGAACAACCTGGCAAATATAAAATGGCCCATCTCGTGCAAAACGATCAGGATCGATAAACTCAACAGGAACTGCCCGATTTTTACTAATACCTCCATCCGCTATCTAAATTAACTGTGCTGCAATTTTTCTCGCCGACCTGTCGGAATTCATGAGATCTTCGAGGCCAGGATTTTCATTAAAAACTGATTTTTCCAACGTACCTTCAATTGTTCGGGATATTTCCATCAACCCGATCCTTCCCTTAAGAAACGCCTCAACGGCAACCTCGTTTGCTGCATTCATAATGCAGGGCCAGTTGCCTCCCTTCCTGAGCGCCTCAAAAGAAATTGCAAGGTTACGAAAAATTTTGTAATCCGGTGACTCAAATTGCAAATTAGGATAATCTGAAAAGTTAAATCTTTTAAAATCCGAGGGAATGCGCTCCGGGTACGCAAGTGCATATTGTATGGGCAGTTTCATGTCGGGAATTCCCATCTGTGCTTTGATGGAGCCGTCTTTGAACTGCACCATGGAATGTATGACAGACTGCGGATGTACGATTACTTCGATCTGATCGGGGGAAAGGTCGAATAACCATTTTGCCTCGATCACTTCTAACCCCTTGTTCATCATTGTGGCCGAATCAATGCTAATTTTTGGGCCCATGCACCAGTTGGGATGGTTCAGCGCCTGCTCTGGTTTTGCAGCCCTTAACTGTTCACTGGTCCATCCTCTGAATGGCCCCCCTGATGCTGTCAATATCACCTTTTCAATGCTTTCCGGGTGCTCCCCTGAGAGGCACTGAAAAATTGCAGAGTGCTCAGAATCCACAGGAATGACCGGCACATTTCTGTCTTTTGCCATCTTCATGATAAGATGACCCGCCACTACCATGGTCTCCTTGTTTGCAAGAGCAATGCCCTTCCCGGCCTCAATGGCAGAAATGGTTGGTTTCAATCCGGCAAAACCAACCATGGCTGTAAGCACCATATCAATACGCTCCAAGGATACGCTCTGTTCAATGGCATCTGCACCACAATAGACTTTCACCGGCAGATTCGACAATGCATCCGAAAGGTCTTTGTAATGTTCTTCGTTCCCGATCACAATTACATTAGGAACAAACTCAAAAGCCTGCTTTATGAGCAGGTCGATATTACTATTGGCCGTCAGTAGCTCAATACTGAAACGTTCCGGATTGGATCGTATGACTTCCAGTGCCTGGGTCCCAATAGAGCCTGTAGAACCTAATATGGCGATTCTTCGTTGCATGTGTTTTCTTTCTGACACTAATTAGTGCCTGTCCAGCCACTCCAACTTTATTGACAAGTACTAATTAATCCATTTTACAGTTCATCCAATGTATCCAGTGTATCTATGCTGAAATTTAATTGCAGACACTGTCAGCAATTCAAAAGGTTATATAATCCTCGGGATTTAGTGGAACCCCATTGTGCCACAATTCAAAATGCAAATGCGGTCCTGTTGTCAGTTCTCCTGAATTTCCGATAACTGCGATTGCATCTCCTGCCTTCACATTGATGCCAACCGTCTTGAACAATTCTGCATTGTGCTTGTAAACCGACATTAAGTCATTGGCATGTTGTAGCTGAATCACATATCCGGTTTCAAGTGTCCATGTAGCTATGGTAACCGTCCCGTCAAGTGTTGCCTTCACCACTTCATCCGCACCTGCAACCAGGTCGATCCCAAAATGATTCTCAAGGGGATCGAATGGATTTGTAATGATGCCGTTCACAGGTGTAAAAAAATGAATGTTATGAAGCTCTTTTCCATCGGACTGTTTGTCATCTATAACGCTCAATCTGAATTGCTCCTCTGCCTCAACCTTCTTGCGCAATATCGAATCATTCTCCGAACGGGTGAACATTATACTGTTCCTTGTTTTTGCAGATGAAGTGTCGTTAAGAAAGTCTTCAGGACGCTCACCGTTAACGATCCTGTTTATGTTCATAAAGTATTGGTCGCGCATGGCGAGTTCCCGCTGCAATGAATCCAACTTCATGGCATTCTGACGGATGTAATGACTCATCATGGGATCCGGGTAGCCCGGAATGAATTCACGGATCGGCGTGTATGCAATGGTTGTATAAACAAGAGCTATTCCAAATATGACCAGGAAGCCAACAATTGATATTATGTTAAGCCTTGACAGCCGGATAAAACCAACCTCTTCAAATGTGTCATCATTGATCGCCACCAGGCGATACTTGTGCATCAACTTCCTGAGCCTGCCCCTCTTTTTCTCGTTGCTTTTTGCCATGAAAAATATGAATGATCTACAAAGATAGCAAAGAATGTTAAGATTGAGACTGTAATAAAAATTCCGGGGTGGGGCAAGGTCCAATGCAGGAATCTCAGCATTCAATTAGGCAACTACATCGCAAAATCGTGAGTGAAAAATAAGACCTGATATGGCGAGTTTTTCAGCCACTCCAACTTTATTGACAGACTCTAATTAAAGTTGAACAGCGGTAAAATATCCGACCTTACATAGTCCTGTCCCGGCGGACTTTCCAGAAATGTTTCCCTGTGCAATGCCTCATCCTCGTTGTTAAAGAGTTCCATATGAACGAGGGTCCATGGTTTATACACAGTCGTCCAATCCTCCGGTTCATCCCCGTTATGTGAGACCATGCGGTCGCTGAGACTTGAGGTCATTCCGGTAAAAAGCCTGTCATGTTCAGGTGCGTAGAGGACATATACTTTGTAGATCATCCGGTTTCAGATTTCAAATAAAATTACTCAATAATCTGTTTTCAGGAGCATTGAATACTAAAATCAATTTGGTTTTTGACCAACTGTCATCAAATATCTGTCATTATCCGATTTCAGAGGAGAAATAACCTTTATATTTACTTTTCAGGTTATTTCAGCAATAACATGGCATTAATAAAAAATTTAAATCATGAAAAAAATTATCGCATTGCTGGTTATTTGTTCTATTGTATCCGGTTGCAGGTTTTCAAAGGAAACAGGGCCTGATGGGGTTACCCGGAAAAATCAGACAGGAACATTGTTGGATATTAGCAACGAAACAATGCGGGGCACACCCATGGTTCTGAGCAAGAATTATCCGGGTTCTGTTGAGTTTGCTACCGATGTTATGAATTGGAAAAGAATAAAAAACAGCGGTTTCAATACCGTTCGGGTCTGCTGGGTCGATCCCTATTTCCAGGACCGTGGAAAGGAGCACTGGAAGGTGGAAGAGGTGGTTCCCTGGTATGATGAATGTGTCAGGATTGCCTCAGAAATGAATATGAGTATTGTGATCAATTACCACAATGTCGGCCCCCAGCAACACCATGACACAACCTATACTTTTCAAACGGAAAAAGAGTTCTGGAGGGCAATTGCTCCAAGGTACAGTGACAATCCCCTTGTTTATTATGAAATTGCCAATGAACCAACCTTCAGGATGGGTGATTACCTGAAACCCGAATTCAAAAAAAATTACCTTCAGATCTATAGGCAGGTCAGGAACGATGCGCCTGACAGGGAAATATTGTTTTTTAGCTTTAATACCATCAGGGATGAAATTATTGAAGTTGTAAAGGGCTATGAGTATGATCTTGAATGGGACCATACCACCATCGCATACCATATGTACAATGATACAACCAGTGCTGCAGTCAGGGAACTTATGGAAAAACACAGGGTTATCTGCACGGAATGGTTCTATGATCACGTTGGCAAATCCCGCCCGGACTATACCTTTATCAAACAGGTGGACGGATTCAAGGAAAATGCACAAACGCTGGAGTCGATCGGGTCAAGCTGGATTGACTGGCGCGACTGGAACGATACCACACTCAATGAATTGCTCGACACCCTGATCACTGACGCAAAAAAGAAAGGCTACTGGTGGGTAAAATAATCGCATATCTTAAATGTTCAACCCTCCGTTTATAGTTTGACAATAACTTAGCGTAAAAAGTACGTAAATAATAACGGCAAAGATGAATTAAGTAGTATATTTGGTGATCTATTAACAAAAACCACTACCATGACATCTTCCGGCGCTAAACTTTCCATCAGGGAAAAAATAGGTTACAGCCTTGGAGATTTAGCAGCAAACCTGATCTTTCAGACGCTGATGACCTTCCTGGCATTCTTTTATACCGATGTGGCAAAAATTCCACCTGCTGCAGCATCAGCGGTAATTTTCACCGGTGGAATGTTGGGTGCATTCTTCAATCCGGTTATGGGAGCCATCGCCGACCGTACCAATACAAGGTGGGGTAAATTCCGTCCCTGGATACTCTGGACCGCACTTCCTTTTGGTATCATGGCCATCCTTGCATTCAGTGTCCCGGATTTTGGAGAAAGCGGAAAAATAGCCTATGCCTTGATCACTTACATCCTGCTGGTAGTTGTATACTCTGCAAACAACCTTCCCTATGCTGCATTGAGCGGTGTATTGACAGGAAACATTGCAGAACGCAACAGCATATCTTCCTATCGTTTCGTTGCCGTAATGGTGGCACAATTCATTGTACAGGTCCTGCTTCTCCCATTGGTCCTTATCCTGGGCGACGGGGATAAGACCCAGGGATTTGAAAATACAATGGGACTTTTCGCAGGAATTGGGGTTTTGTTCTTTGTTATCACTTTTTTAACAACAAAAGAACGCGTCATCCCCAAGCCCGAACAAAAATCAAGTATCAGGGAGGACCTCGGAGACCTTGTAAAGAACAAACCATGGATCTCCATGCTGGTCCTCACCATCTTCGTATTTATTACACTTGCCCTCAAGGGAGGAACATATGTATATTACTTTGAGAATTACCTGAGCGAGGTTCACATTGCTGTATTTTTGAACGATATCGGATTCATACGTTTCATTGATGGATTGAATAACCTGCTTACGAACATTGGCCTTCATGGTTTCCAATGGCCCGAAGATGCTCCGACAAGTGGATTCAGTCTTTTCAATGGCGGCGGGATCATCTTTATGATCGTCGGGATTGTATTTTCAAAAAGACTTGCCGACAGGTTCGGGAAAAGGGATGTGTTCGGCGTCAGCCTATTCCTTTCAGCGGTTTGCTTGCTGGTATTTGTTTTCTATCCGCCTGAAGCGATCGGACTGGTATTTATCACACAGATCCTGCATGGATTTTTCTATGGATTAACAATACCACTCCTGTGGGCAATGATTGCAGATGTTGCAGATTATTCTGAATGGAAGAACAATCGCCGCGCCACTGGCATCATCTTTTCTGCCATGATATTCGGATTAAAGGCAGGATTGAGCATCGGCGGGGCGCTTGTTGCAGGCATCCTTGCCGGTTATGGCTATGAAGAAAGCCTAATCGTACAATCACCGGATGTTATCAAAGGGATCAGGCATTTAATGAGTGTTTACCCATTCATTACATTCTCAATTGGTGTTGCATGCCTCTTCTTCTATGCAATTGACAAGAAAACTGAAGTTCAGATTGAAAATGAACTGAACAAATTGAGAGACAGTGATTCTGAAAAATCCTAATCGCTATTTTTCAGATTGAAAGGCATTTGAAATGTGCCTGATTTTTAAGTAAATTACACCGGCAAAACATAAAACAGATAAGATGAAACGAATGAAAAAACCAATCCTTATGCTGATAGTTGCAATGGTCGCTTCAGCATGCACTACTCAAAAGTCTGCAGACGAAGGTCTGAAAGATGCCCTGGAAGATAAATTCTATATTGGTGCAGCATTGAACGGACCCCAGATCCTTGGAGATGATACCGCATCTCTTAAAATATTACACAAGCATTTCAACTCCATCGTTGCTGAAAATGTGATGAAAAGCGGTCCCATTCATCCAAGGGAAGATGAATACAGGTTTGATTTGCCCGATAAGTTTGTTGAATTTGGAAATGAAAACGATATGTACATCGTGGGTCACTGCCTTATCTGGCATTCCCAGGCTCCCCGTTGGTTCTTTACAGATGATGAAGGCAACGATGTCTCAAAGGAAGTTCTCATCGAAAGGATGAAAACTCACATCAGTACCGTGGTTGGGCGCTATAAAGGCAAAGTCGATGCCTGGGATGTGGTTAACGAGGCATTTGAAGATGACGGTTCATGGCGAAGTACCAGGTTTTACGAGATCATAGGCGAGGAGTATATGGAACTGGCATTCAAGTTTGCTCATGAAGCGGACCCTGATGCAGAATTTTTGTATAACGACTATTCCATGTTCCACCAGGGAAGAAGGGAAGCAGTGGTAAAATTAGTAAATGACCTTAAAGAAAAAGGTATTCAGATCGACGGTGTTGGAATGCAGGCACACTATGGAATGGATTATCCCTCCATAGAAGATTTTGAGAAAAGCATTGTAGCTTTCGCTGAAACCGGCGTTGATGTACATATAACAGAATTGGATATTGATGCCTTGCCAAGAGCGACCCGAAGGATGGGTGCAGAAATATCGGATCGGGCCGAATACCAGAGAAGTCTTAACCCTTATCCCGACGGGCTTCCCGATTCACTTGATATTGCCCTGAATGAGCGATACATGGATTTCTTTGATCTCTTCCTGAAACATCACGACAAGATCAAACGTGTAACCCTCTGGGGTATAACAGATCACCAATCATGGAAAAACAACTGGCCCGTCAGGGGAAGAACCAATTATCCGCTTTTATTTGACAGGAATTACGAAGCAAAGCCCGTTGTAAAGAAAATAATTGAAACTGCAAAGGAAACACCATAACTTAAGACAACCAATGAAAAAGGCCAGGTACCTGATCGATCATATGTATGCGGCCGATCCGGCTGCCCATGTATTTGATGATAAACTCTATATCTATCCTTCACACGACATTGAATCCGGCATCCCGGAAAACGACCTGGGGGATCATTTCGATATGCGCGATTACCACGTGCTGTCAATGGACACCATCGATGGAAAGGTAACAGATCATGGAGTTGCTCTTGATATAAAGGATGTTCCCTGGGCAGGCAGGCAAATGTGGGATACCGATGCAGCATGTAAGAATGGTAAATACTTCCTTTATTTTCCGGCAAAGGACAAGACCGATATCTTCAGGATCGGTGTTGCCGTGAGTGAAAAACCGGAAGGTCCTTTTGTACCGGAACCTTACCCGATCACCGGCAGCTACAGTATTGATCCCTGTGTTTTCAAGGATGAAGACGGGAAACACTTTATGTATTTCGGCGGACTCTGGGGCGGGCAGCTGCAACGTTACAGGAACAACAAGGCACAGGAATGCGGAAGTGAACCCGCTGATAATGAACCGGCCCTCTGTGCCAGGGTTGCCATGATGAGTGAAGATATGCTCGGATTTGCCGAAGAACCCCGCGACCTGGTTATTCTCGATGAAAATGGCAAACCGCTTACTGCCGGGGATCATAACAGGAGGTTCTTTGAGGCATCGTGGATGCACCGGTACAATGGAAAGTATTATTTTTCCTATTCCACCGGGAACACCCATTTGCTCTGTTATGCAACCGGGGACACTCCTTATGGTCCGTTCACATACCGTGGAGTGATCCTGAAACCCGTTGTGGGGTGGACAACCCACCATTCCATCGTGGAATTCAAGGGGAAATGGTATTTGTTTCATCACGACTCAGTTCCTTCAGGCGGAAAAACCTGGTTGCGGAGCCTGAAAGTTGCACAACTGGAATATAACAAAGACGGCACGATCAAAACGATTGATCCCTATAAGGAATAACTACCGAAAATTGAGGGGCTGAAAAGAAATATATATTTAAACAGTGAATTAAATATATATATTATTACTCCGAGATTCACAGAGAAAGTTGAGAACCCCAGAGGTCGGTAAGACTGTCCCTGTCCCACTGTCTCACCGTCTCACCGTCTCACTGACTCACCGTCCCACCGTCTCACAGTTCAATACTTAAGCTTCCCTCTAATTTGCGTAGCGAAATCTCCATCTCATTGTCACCAGAAGTAATCCTGTATTTTCCAAAAAAAGCAGGGACTGCGGCATTCCCATCTTCATCAAGCTGCAATGTAACCGAGGTGTTCCACTCTTCGAATATCAGATCCTGGTAAGTCTGCAAAGCCGGAGTCGGGGACCAGTCCATCCTGTACAATGATGAAACGGGAATCCAGTTTGCCCCTTCCCAGAATCCCCACATTAAAATGCCTTCAACAGCAGGATTCGCAAAACAGATGCGGTAATAGTCTTCCAGTTCTTTTGCCTTTTGCAGCTCTTCCTCTTCAGTAATTTCAAGGGATTTATTCCTGTAAAATTTCGACCGTTGTCCCGGGATATTGAATTCTGTGATCCTCACCGGCAAACCAAATGTGGCCAGTGAGTCCAGACTCTCCTGAAGTTTTTCTCTCGCAAAAGTCTCCCCATGCAGGTGCCCCTGCACCCCGATACCCGAGATGGGAACACCCATTGATTGTAGCTCACGGATATGCTCCATGTAGTCATCCAGGCGCCTGCCGGTGAGAATGTCGTAATCGTTCAACCACAGTTTTGCTTCCGGATCACCTTCCAGCACCCATTGGGCCATTTTTAATGTAATATCCCTCCCAAGCCTGTCCTCATAATAATTTCCGTGAATCATTTCGTTGTTGAGGTCATATTCGGCAAACCTCCCATTGAAATGGGCAGCTGTCTCCCTCCCGCGCTTCTCCAGTGCAGCCAACAGTTCATCATTATCCATGATTTTCAGCCATGGTTGCACAAACTTATCTATCCCCCAGTAGAGATTGTGTCCCCTGCAGGGAATGTCATTGGCCTCTGTCCATTCGAGTATGTTGTCTGATGTCGTATAATTGATACGGCCTCTATTTTCCTCCATACTGCCCCATTTCACTGCATTCTCGGTTACAGCCGAATTGAAATTCCCGATAAATTTCTCCTTGTAAATTTCACGGTCAGCTTCAGAGATCCAGGAACGGTCGGAAAATATACCTGAAGACAATGCACAGCCGAACCAGAATTCATGTTCCAGTTGCTCAACGGTCACACTCGCCCCGGGTTTTCCGCTTATATGTATAATTCCTTTGCGATATTTCTCAATTGATCGGTCAATATTTTCATTATTAATGACTTGTGTGTAAACATGGAGGAAATTAAACAGGAATATAAAAATCAATATCCCATACCTAAAGGTTTTTAACATTGTTTTCATTTTTATTAACTATTTATTTAGTACTTGTATTCAGGATCATTGGGAGCTGAATATATGGATTCCAGGCATTCAGCCATGAAAAAAGAGGCAATGTGATAAAGACAATTAATGTTCGTTTCATTTTGCTGGCTGATTTATATTTCCTAAAACTAATGAAATATGATCTTACTTAATAATTATATTTAACAAATTAAAATCTAATATATGTCACACGGAAGATTTGACAATCCTGTAGTGGCCACACTGACAGGAATACTGGATATTTTCAGAAAGCAGGACCTCTCTGACAGGTTGAGTGATACTGACCGTATTGACGGTAAAACCTGTTTGATCACAGGGGCCAATTCCGGACTTGGCTTTGCCCTGGCAGTGGATCTCGCCAGGCGCGGGGGAAACATCATCATGGCATGCAGGAGACAGATCCCGGAAGCCGGGGAAAAGGTTAAGAAACTGTCGGGTTCTGAGAATGTTTCGATGCGGCACCTTGATCTTTCTGATGTTGAATCTATTCATAATTTTTGCAACCAGCTTGAAAAAGATTCGGTAAAAATTGACCTGCTGATACTGAATGCAGGTGTTGCCAACCCAAAAGCCACGCTGACATCATCAGGCCTGGATGAAATATTTCTTGTCAATTACATGTCAAACTTCATGATGCTTAACCTGATGCTGGTCAACGGCACGCTACCCAACCTTACCTGCAAAAACAACCGGAATACAAATGATCCAATACCCAGGGTCGTGTTTATTTCCTCCGATTCACACCAGGGATCCTCTTACATCGATTATGAAGAATTTGGTGAGTTTTCCCATTACGGGATCAAAAAAGGCATGAACAACTACAGTTATTATAAATTGGTGCTGAATACGCTTGCAGTGGAAATATCAAGGCGGATCAACACTGCAAAAACTGATGTGTCCTTTAATGTGATCTGCCCCGGTCCGGTAAATACCAATATTGTAAGAAGTGCGCCATGGCTTGTCAGGGTCATACTGCGCGGTATCTTTTCTGTTTTCTTTCAATCCCCGAAAAAGGCAGCAAAAGCTGTCGTCTACATGGGTATCTCTCCTGATTTTGAAGGAAAAACAGGTGCATACCTTCATATGTTCAACAATAAAAAAATGGACCCGAAGGTATACCTGGAAGAAGAAGGAAAAAAACTTTGGGAACACTCCTCAAGGGTTTGGAAAAGAATTGATGATAATGCAAATGTTTGTGGGAGCCAGTTTAAGTTATAATGCAACAACAAATCACATGTAATAGCTGCTAATACTGTATCTTCTCCCGGGTAAGCACCATCGGATGATTCATGTATTCTATTCCATTTGGATTGTTCACAGGTGTAAAATCAATACTGTGCCAGCTCATAATCGCAAAGGTATTCGGGCAATATGTATTTATTTCCTCGAGGAGATTCAAATAATCAAATTCCTTTTTCTTACCCCTGGGACCAAACTCGGCAATCATAAAGGGTTTACCCAGGGTTTGCAACATCTGGTATTTATCTGCTATTGCCTCAAGTGAAGGTTTATATACATCAAGTCCAACAATGTCAACATACGCGTCACCCGGATAGAGATCAAGGTTAAGATCAGGATTTCCTCCCTGGGCCCAAAGCCAAAGGATATTATTGCATTCTTTCTCATAGGTCAGGTAATTGTACTGATCAATCCAGAGCTCCCTGAATTTTTCTGCATTCATATTGTCCATTTCGGCGCACCACCAGAACCACCATCCGTTCATTTCATGAAGGGGACCAAAGATGGCTGCAATTCCATGTTTGTCAAGATCATGCAATCCATTGGCAACCTCATCCAACAGAGCAAGCCAACGCTTGCGTTCGGGCGTGCCACCGGTAAGTATGGCATCAATGTTTGCCGATGAATCCCGCAATCCGGAATATTTTTCATGGGTTGGATTGGGATAGTGTGTCAGTATGCGAACAATTCCTCCCTCTTTTGCAAACTCTATGAATTCAGGATTTTTTTCCTCCCAAATGACCGCTTCATCGGCTGAATTTACTTGGCGGTTGCCATAGCTTTCGCAATATTCGTGGCCTATCAATCCCACCCACTTGCCTGTATGTTTAAATATTTCCTCAGCACCGGCAGCATCCTCCCGTGCTTCATAGCGCAGTCCCATTACCCCCGGGATCAGTTTTTCCTGCTCCCTTTCATGGAGTCCTGAAAGATAAATCAGAAGCCGCTTGGTTTTTTCATTGGATCTTTCGTTCACCGGTTTCTGTGCATTCCCAACAAAGGAGAAAATAAATAAACCCGTCAAAATGAGAATTGCTTTCATCTTATTTGTCACTTTGGTTGATGATGTCTGAAGACCAGCATCAAATATAATGAAGAGAAGGCAAATTATTGCAATTATATGAAATATATGGGTGGTTTTATCAATAATAAATGTACGCTTTATTCTTAAGCATAATAACGATCCGCAAATACAATCTTTGGTTCCAGTTTATCATAATCCCTGCTGTCAATACGCGTGTAAGCCATAACGATTACCAGGTCACCTGTTTGTACCTTGCGTGCCGCAGCACCGTTCAGAACAATTTCATGAGTGCCTTTTCCCCCTTGTATGACATACGTTTCAAAACGTTCACCATTATTGATATTTAGCACCTGTACCTTTTCAAATTCGTAAAGACCGGCTTGTAACATCCAGTCTTCATCAATGGTTATGCTTCCATCATAATTCAGATCGGCACCGGTTACCCTGGCCCGGTGTATTTTCGATTTCAATACTTCTATTTCCATCATTCATTCATATTTTATTATTATACATTTTCCCCGGCATTATCCTGGCTTAATTATGGCCCGCCAGTATGACCATAACCCTCTCTTTATATATCAACACAGACGATACAAATCGGAAAATAATGAATGCAGGCATCCCTGGAGAATTGAAGATCACAGAATCCTTCTCAGTATGTTTGCGCGTATTAAAAATTGAAAACCTCCCCCGTCCTTACCAGGTTCTTTCCAAAATTCCCGTAAAAGAGTTCCAACGCTGGATTGTCGGTACAATGCGACGGATAGACTTTTTCCACCAGGTTATCCGTTAAAATTGAAATGACCATCGCGGTTATTTTATTCAAATTTAATCCAAATAATTTTAATATGAACATAAGTTCGTTTAAATTTGATCAAAAATCATCTTTCAAATGATAAAACATGTTGCCATAACCGTAAACGAAACTGAAGAAATTAAAAATTTTTATGAGGAAGTGCTTCATTTTGTTGTGAAAGAAAAATTCTCTCTAAATCAGACAATTGCCAGGCAAATTTTTGATACTACTGCCAATGTTAAAGTTATTAAAATGCAACATCCGGGTGCAGAGTTGGAAATATTTCTAAGCCATGAAAGAGAAACAAGAATTTTCTCACATATCTGTCTGGCTTACAGAAATGCAGATCATATTTTCAAAAAATCAGTGGAGCAAGGATACAAAGCGATCGTCAAAGAAAACCCCGGTAAGAACACGTATTTCATATGGGATAAAAGCGGGAATATGTTTGAAATAAAATTTTTGGGCCAAAAAGTTCAGCCATCAATGTAAATGGCGAAACAAACGAATTCTTTAACCTACCCTCCAGGATGTTGAAATTTTGCGAGGCTGTAAACCACTCTTTCAATATTCCCATAAGGTTAATAAATGAGAATACCGGCTGTCCCGGTTCCAGGAGGTCAATTGGTTTTGATACCGACGACAGCCAGCTTGCAGATTAATGTTCCGGGTTCACTAATTCCCGGTACTTGAACACTATTTTCTTGTAGTCCTCCCAGGTATCGCGTTTTAATGAAGGATCGCGAAGCACGGCTGCAGGGTGGTAAACTGGCATTGTCCACCTGCTGTTTACTTGAAGCCATTGTCCATGCTCGCGGGTGATCCGGTGATCGGGTCCTGCCATATATTTTAACGCAGTGGCCCCCAGGAGAATCAGGATCTCCGGATCGATCAAATCTATCTGTTTTTGCAACCAGGGCATACATACTTCTGCTTCTTTTGTTGTGGGAACCCGGTTGCCTGGAGGCCTGCATTTCACAATGTTACTGATAAATACATGTTCTTCACGGTTAAATCCACAGGCTTCCAATATCTTGTCCAGCAATTGACCGGATCTGCCAACAAAGGGCCTTCCAAGCATATCCTCATCCCTGCCGGGAGCCTCGCCGATGATCATAACTTTTGCATTTGTATTCCCTTCACCAAAAATAACATGGTTACGTGTCCTTGCCAGTTCACATTTTGTACATTTTAAAATTTCATTTTTAAGTGCCGGCAATTCCATATTCATAACTGATCTGTTACTTTAATTCCCTATTCAGATGCAAAATGTTGCTGGAATCACAGGACCGGCAATGGTCCGCCGGTTTAATTGTAACCATTGTCTCATAACAATCCTTGCATCTGTACCAGAAATCATCGGATATATAATCACCCCCCTGGATGGTTATGGATTTCCCTTCAACAAAAGCTTTTGCGATGGTTTTCCGGGCTTTTTCATACAGCCGGGTGAATGTCGGCCGGGAAATATTCATCTTTTTTGCAGCCTGTTCCTGTGTCAGGTCCTCATAATCAGTCAACCTGATGGCTTCAAACTCCTCGAACAATAAGGTCACCTCCCCGAACTTACCTGCAGGGATACCAAAAGGTGAATACCCTTCCATGCTCGGGGGTAACGCTATTTTTCTGTATTTTTTTCGGTTTGGCATTACTTTGAAATTCGAAATTATCAATTAATCTGAACATATGTTATTTTTAGAGTCATAATTTTTATCAACTTATTGGAAGTGATAATTACTTATGATATGATAGATGGATTTATCAGATAAGTACTAAATTATAGTAAGTTGTGAAAGGAATTTCTACTTAAGTAACAGTGAATTGCAAAATGGATAAGGTATTAATTCAATTTTTTTGCAAAAATCATCATTCCCAGACAACCCAGGAATTCTATTTTTTCCTGCTCGGTCATATCCTGGCCCAGAATCTGTACTGAAATTTTTAACCGTTGTGTTTTATCCAGCTTTAATGTAAGATAGTCCATGTAATTATTTGATGCATTGTCGTACAATACATCTCCCGATTCATCATTCATTAACTTGAAATGAACGGGCTTTAACAGTTCAGAGGTACAAAAATAAATATTATACTGCATTTCACTGTACAAAACAACACTGTAAACCATTTTATCTTCGGTCCCGATAATTGTGCTTCTGGATTGACCGTTTAATTTAAATTTCCTTCCCGGGAACTGCTTGCATTGTTCTGATTTTAGAAAATCCCTGCAAAAATCCCTTTGGGCATATATCTCAGAAGTAAATGTCATTATTCCGACCAGTAAGAGAATAGTAAGTCTTTTCATCTGTTTATTTTTTAATTTTTATAGGTCAGATAGCCTGCCCCGAAGTATATCGGGGCAGCTCGCCATGACAGTTTATCGAAGATATCCAACACCAGAAGTGAAATAATCATACGTATGTGTTCCGCCAACCGGCGGATCATGGCTCGGTTCATTTATTATGGCATTATTATATTTCCTGTATTTTTTTAATCTGGTATTTTTTTCCGGCAATCAGAAATACCGAATTATTCAGCTTGTATTTTCACAATTGAAGTTCTGAAATCCTCAACTTTCCGTTTCAGCTCATTGAAACTCCTTTCATCCATTTCTTCCCGGTCACTTCCTGTAAGTGAAATAACCCCCGGTTCATCCTGTGTTATCTTTGTCTCTCCTTCCATCGTTTCCAGTTGATTAAAAGTATCCATTATACTGCTGATTTCTTCAATAATTTCATCCACGTCCGGATCATCCGTCACCTTTTTTGCATGATCCAGCAGATTTTTCATGGGATACTGAAGCTCAGTAAGCTGCCTGATCAGCTCATTATCAGGACTGTATTCGTTAACCGACTGAAACACAATATGCATGGCCTCAATATAAGCGCCAGAGGCTATAAGAGCAATGACTTTGTTTTGCTGATTGTTCTCAAAAAATTCAACGATCGAGTAAAACAACTCATTTGAAAATGCAACAATTGAATCCCTGTTGTTCATGTTGTTCTTCGCACCTTCAATCAAAAACTCAAATTCCTGATTTGAAATATTCAGGTCACTGCTAAGCATCATCGTTGCCTCTAAATAATCCGCCGATTCAGAGATCCTTGAAAACATCACCAGGAATGCAAGATCTGCGATATAGACTCCAAGATTCATCGCTTTTGCTTTCGATGAGATGTAATGTTGTGCAGATGAAGCAGGGTTTAAAAGCTCTTTCCTGTAGGTCATTCCTAATTCATCAAATCTTCCAAGCATATCCCCCGGTGACGGAAATGCATAGATCAATTCTTCCATTGCTTCCTGCTGGCTTTTCATTTCTGCGTATTGAAAGCCTTCAGGATCATCCGTGGATTCCTTCTTTTTCTGCGTATTGCATGAGACCAGGATCATTAATAGTCCTGCCACCGAGAAGAAAAGTAATTTGTTGTTTTTCATCCGTTTAAAATTTTATTTTCACTGGTCAGATAGCCTGCTCCGAAGTATATCGGGGGAACTTGCCATTCGCAAATAATTAAAAACAAATTGTTTACATCCTTTAATCAAACCACTGTTTGCCTTTTTGAACCTGTAATATTGATTAGCTTCCCCAGCCATTCCTTATACAATGCAATATACAAAAAGAGTGTCATAATCCATAATATCAGAACATTAAACCACATTGTATTTATCTCCAGATTTCCGATAAATTTTGACCCGGCATAAAATTGTGCCCTGCCAAATTTTGAGTCAGGTGGTTGAAAAATTGGGGTATCCTTCCGGATCAATTTTCCATTTCGTTCCACGATTTTTCTGAATTCACCTGTTCTTTTGACAAGGTTTTCAATTTCCCTGTTGTGATGATCCTTTTTCAGTTGTACAATCTCCCTCTGAGTCATCCCTCTTTCAATCAACTTGTTAATAACCTGATCATTGCCTAAGCCCGATCTGATCCTCTCCCTTAAAAAATCCTTGTATTGTGACAGGTACGACCAAAACATTTGCAGGTCGATATGTTCTTTTTCTGACCCCATCACCTCCTGGGGTATTCCATCAAAATCTTTAATCGCATTTCGGATTAACTTTGTCAGGTACCTTGTCTCTTCTGACATTCCTTCAGTTTCAAGAAGGTTTTCCAGCTGGGATGCCCTGTTTTCAATTTCGGGTATTAGAATATTTAATTTGTAGGCATCATTTGCAGATTGTTTTTCAGCAGAATAGAAATGTTTTTCATAGTCATTTTTCATAAACTGGCATACCACCAGTGCTTCATAGGGCCAACGGGAAGCCATAATTTCACCTATGAATGGAACATATTCTTCGCCGGCAACCCTGAAATGCAATTTATCAAATTTAACGATCGCGCCGGAAAACAATAGCAACGGGATCATGATAAAAGGTATTGAAATATAGATCGAGACTGCAGATTTTAGCGCAGATGATATGTTCAGTCCAAGCATAACTGCAAAACAGGATGTTGAGAACAAAATAATCCAGTAGTAAAGGTTCAATCCCTTTATTGAAAGCATTGTATTTCCGATTAAAATATATACCAATACCTGAATGGCAGACAGAGCAAAAAGAAATCCGACTTTGGAATTCAAATAGGATAACCGGCTCAAATTCAGGAACGACTCCCTGGTTAATATATTCCTGTCCCTGAAAATCTCTTCTGCACTGATTATCAAACCCACGAACAAGACAAGGATAACGCTCATAAAAATATATGCCGGTATGTTTTCGTTCATGCTGAAATCATACGCTGGTTTATCACCTGACAGATCACCCATGTATTTGGTGAAAAACCCAAGAACAATAGCAAGTACAGGAGTTATAGCCAGGGCAATTGACATATACTGATGGTTGGCCAGTTTTGAATAGAGGTTCCTGAGGCTGTAAATTTGAAATTGTCGCAAACAGGAAGGAACGGAAAAGCTGCTTTCGGGAAGTTTCTCCTGCCTGTCCTGCTGTTCTGTCTCAACCCCTGCCTTCTCCCTGTAAATGTTGTACCATTCCCGGGGCTCCAGCAGCCTTTTTTTGGTATATTCCCCAAATTCATTAACCGTCCTTGACTCAATGATCTGTAGAATGGCATCGGTTTGTATGTTGCCGCAGGTATCACACTCAATCTCCTCTGCATCAGCACGTTTGATAACATTTTTTAAAAATGAAATAGAATCCAGCGGATTTCCATTAAATACTGTATAACCACCTTTATCCAGGATGATGATGTTATTGAACAACCTGAATACCCCTGAAGATGGCTGGTGGATGGATACTATAACTATTCTTCCCATCAATGCCTGATCCTTCAACAATTGCATTACATTCTCAGAATCAGTTGAAGACAATCCGGAGGTAGGTTCATCAACAAAAAGGACATATGGATCCCTGATTAATTCCAGGGCAATGTTCAGTCTTTTGCGCTGGCCACCGCTGATAAATTTATTAAGCGGGCTTCCCACCTTCAGGTTCCTGATATCATACAGGTCCAGGTTTTTCAATAAAGCTTCAATTCGATTGTTAATTTCCTGATTATCAATATTTCCAAGACAGAGCCTTGCATTAAAATTCAAATTTTCATAGACTGTCAATTCCTCTATCAGCAAATCATTCTGAGGCACAAATCCCAGGAGTCCCTCAGGTATGGAATTCTTGTGATTAAACCTGAAACTGTTAAGTGTAATCTCTCCTTTGTCAGGAACAAGGTTTCCATTCAGGATATTCAAAAGGGTAGATTTGCCGGTTCCGCTGCTCCCCATGATCCCGGCCAGCTCCCCGGAATGAAAATCCAGGTTTATTTCATGGATCCCCACACTGGAATTGGGGTAAAAGTATTCAATACCGCTTGCCCTGAGCGTAAGCCTCTTTATTTCGGCGCTTAATCTGAATGATGATACTATTTCATTGAAATATACAGGTTTGATTCTATCAGACTTTATGGAGGCTCCCCTGGGCATAAAATAGATGTGGTTGGAGAACAAAACCTTACCTCCCAACTCCAGGTGCCCCCTTCCGGTATAATAAAATATATAGAGATCGGCCCGCAGGATCTCCAGGAAAAACAGCCTTCCTTCAAGATTCTCCTTTTGAAGGTGCTTTATATTTGAATATTCTATGGCTGAATCGCTGATTACAAGCAGGGAGGATCGAATGGGTACTTTGTAAAACTTATCATTTATAAAAGCCTTGCAGTTTAAATACGCTTCCTCATTAATCCGCAAGGCTCCGGCTATTGTTTCAACCAGGCTGCATAATGAATTCATGGCCTGATCACCGGTATACGTTTCTTCTTCAAAATATTTTGAAAACTGAATGATGCTGATAAGGATAAGGAATTTGTTACGCAGGTTCAGTTCCCTGTTAATTTCATTGCAAATAGTAAGGATACCTTCCTCAATGGAATCCGCATCCTTTTCCACGGTCTCCAGGTTGGCATTAAATTCCTGTAAATACTTTTCCCTGATTTTTCTGCTGAATTGAACATTCAGATAGGATTCCACGAATTTGATTGAAATCCTGTTATCTGCTTCAACATTAGTACTCGCCAATAATGCAAACAATTTCATCAGCGATTTTAACATTGATTCGGTCATAATCAGAATTCCTTTTACAGATCAATTGTTCCCGTCATTCGACAAAACCCCTGGTACAGGAAATAACATTCTTATGTTTGTCGACAGATCCTCATTAAAGGTGATTTCAATATTTCCCTTGTGTAACGACATGATGTAATGCGTAAGGTAGAGTTCCACACTGTAATCTTTGCTTATCGAGACCTTCTCTTCTGAGAACAATTTGGTCAGCAGCTTTTTATCCCCGCCTGAAAAATTGCTTTTTGAGCAATCAATTCCCAGTGTCAATTTACCGTCATCATTGCTTGCAAAAAACGCGACTTCCGAATCTGCTTCAGCATGTTTTTCCACAAGTTCAATTAATATGGTGAAGCAGGTAAGTATCAATTCAAATTCCCCCTCTATGGTAACATCCGGTGACCCTTCCCTGACAAAATAATCAAGTCCTTTGTACTTTAAGACATTTTCTTCCTCAAGGATTCCAATTTCAATGATCTCTTTTAAAGAAACACCGGTTATGTTGATCTTTGCATCGGTATCCTGCAACCTCAGCAACAACTTTACAGCCTGTGTAAAATTATCAAGTCTTCCGAGAGATATGTCCAGCAAATGCATTGATTCGATCAGCTCCCTGGAATCGACCCTGTCCTTTATAACATGGACAGCGGTCATAACCTTATTTATCGGGTTTCTTATCTCATCCGTGAAGCTCGACAAAAAATCGATTTTGCTTCTCTCCAATTCAAGCAATTCAGCATTTACCCTCTCCAGGTTCATCAGCATTTCCTGGTTTTTACCTCTTAAATTCCTTACTTCCAGTGCCTTAAAGATTATAGAACGAATTTCGTCGTTGTTATAGGGCTTTGCAAAATAACCATCCACCAGACCTCTGTTTATTGATTCAACCACATTGTCAAAGTCAATATATGCTGTTATAATGAATCGCAGCATCTCCGGGTATTTCTCTGATGCTGTTTCCAGAAGTTCAATGCCGGTCATTCCGGGCATGTTCTGGTCGGCGATGATCCCCGCGAAATCGTTTTCATTTAACAGTTCAAGGGCTTTCTGTCCTGACTTTGCAACTGTAATTTCAAAATCAGATTCAAAAGTTGCCTGAAACAGCAGCAGATTTTCTTTCAGATCATCTACATATAAAAACTTTTCTTTTTGATCAGGTTCAGGTTTCATATAAGGTCAATGCACGTTGCGTAAAATATTTATAAATATACGACACGAAAGTTAAGAAGTTTCAGGAATTATAAATAAAATTATTTTCGCCGGCGAACAGAAAAACATTTGTTCTATCCCGCCTTGATACAACAAATTGTTGAATTGCTTTATTTTTCTATTTAGTGCTTGTCAATAAAGTCGGGTGGCTGGATCATAATGTTCGTTTGCAAGGCCTGCGAAGTCAAGAAATGCGGAGTCCCGATATATTCGAGCGTAGCGCAGCAAACGGACATTATGGACAGACACTATTTATGTGTCATCTTCAAAATTCATAATCATTTGTATATTATTGTATAAATACATATTATTACGAAGGATTAATCAGCGTTTATGATCATAAGAACAAGTTTTATCCGGACCAATTATTCGAAAATAAGTTTCATGGTATTGGTCTGTATGTTGTCTTCGGCAAACCAGTTAAAGGCCCAGGACAGTGTTATTGTTGATGAAGGCATTGAGATCATTGTACCCACGTTCAGGGAACGCCTGCAAGACAGTTATTTCTTTATAAACGGATCCTGGCAAACTCCCTACATGGTTACCGTGCCCATGATCCCGGAAAATACACCACCTGAAAATTTTACTGACAACGGTGAACTGCATGTTCTCACAGAAGGATACTCATTTGGTATCGGAATGTTAAAAATTCACAACAAAATTTTTGAGGCAGGCTTTCTGGTTGATTATTATTACAACGCTGTTCCTGTTACACAATCTGGTGAAAGAAGCATGGGCCCCTGGGTGCTGGAGCAAACCGGAACAAGCATGTACACAACCCTATTTGAGAAAGACCACAACAGGGTCAGTGAAACGCTTGTTATCAGGGCCACTGCACGATTGAAATGGCCGCTCGGACCTGTTAAATTATGGGGAGGGCTTGCCGGAGGAACCTATTCATCAACTGTACGTTTCACAGACAGAGACAAAACTTCAGCCATTAATTCCACATCCAGGAACCAGCTGGGCCTCTCTTATCAGGCAGGCATGGATCTGATGATCAAAAACAAGCTGGAAAAAGACATTCTAAGTGTCACCCTGTTTGCTGATTTTGCCAGTCCCCGGATGGAAGAAAAAATGCTTGATGCGATAGAAACCGGATGGATGTTTGAGTATCCCGGCGGGAACAAGGTGATAAGCCCCGTAAGGATCGGAATCGCCTTCAACGTTCATTTGACTGAAAAGAAAGAAGCCCGTTAGAAAATCCAATGACAATTTACTGTTGCCATTCCCAATGAGTGTTTGTCAATACTTACTAATGCACTTTATTTTATCGCCAATTAATTATGCATGAGTATATCGGACATTATGGACAGACACTAATTAATGTAAGTTGCTGGTTACTGGTTGCTGGTTACTGGTTGCTGGCTTTAATTGTATTGCGGTGTTGCGGTGTTGCGGTGTTGCGGTGTTGCGGTGTTGCGGTATGCGGTATGCGGTATGCGGTATATCTATTTAGAATCTGTCAATAGAGTTGGAGTGGCTGGATCATAATGTTCGAGATCAAGGCGCGCAAAAATTTTAAACCGCAGTATCCGCCGACGGACGGATTCGAGGATTTAAAATTTTTGCTGCAACGCAGATATCGGACATTATGGACAGACACTAATTAGGGATGTTATCAATAATCACGGAGTACAATTCTTCTTTGGTGAATGGTTTTACAATGAAGTCGGTACAACCGGAATTCAGTGCTTTTTCCCTATCTGTATCCTGGGCATAAGCCGTTTGCGCGATCACAGGGAGTTCGGGCCTGATCTTTTTAATTTCCCGGGTGGCTTCGTATCCGTCCATAACCGGTAATTTAATATCCATCAGCACCAGTGCAATTTCAGGGTTTTCCCTGCAGATCTTTACAGATTCCTCACCATTTTGAGCACGCAGCAGATTAAAATCATACTCTGCCAGTATCTCTTCAATATAATTGAAATTTATTTCATCGTCCTCAACAACGAGTATATGCCTGCCCTTGTAATCGGGTGCCTGATCTTCACTTTCTGCATGCGCTTCCTCAGCTTCTGATCCGTATTGAAAGCTGGGTAGCATCAGAATAAATGTACTGCCTTTATTTTCTTCAGATTCAACAATAATTTTACCACCCAGCTGCTCCGCGAATTCCTTTGCAATGGCCAATCCCAAGCCCACTCCCTCAAAGGACCGTGTTAGAGAACTATCCACTTTCTCAAAACGGTTGAAGATGATCTTTAACTTATCGGGAGAAATTCCTATGCCGGTATCCTCAATTGAAAAGAAGATGTTGTTCTCTTCCTTTTTAACCCCAAAAGCAACAAAACCTTCACTTGTGAACTTAATGGCGTTTTTGATCAGGTTGGAGAGTATTAATTTTAATTTATCACCGTCTGTGACAATATAAAAATTATCCCCGGGAAGCTGGTTTGACAACCTAAAATCGATTTCCTTTTCAGCGGCTTCCAGTTGAAATAAATTATAAAGCTCGTCAATTACCTCCACTATATTGGTATCTTCAAATTTCAGGCTTGAGGATTCTGCCTCTATCTGAGCCATCTTAATGATGCTGTCAATGGTAGTTAACATCCGATCTCCGCTTCTTTTCAGAATGCTCAAATAATTCAATCTTTCTTCCTTGGACAGCTCCTTCTCCTGCAATAAACGCGTAAAGCCCAGTATCCCGTTCATTGGGGTGCGTATTTCATGACTTATATTCGCGAGAAAATTGCTCTTGAGCCTGTTGCTCTCTTCAGCTTTTTCTTTCGCGGACACAAGTTCCTCGATCATTTTTTTCTTATCTGTTATGTCTTCTTCAACAGCTAAAAAATGTGTTATTTTACCTTCTGCATCCTTTATCGATGAAATGGAAGCCTGTACCCAATACATTGTGCCATCCTTGCGTGTGTTTTTGAACTCACCTCTCCATTCCTCACCTGATAAAATCGTGTTCCAAAGTTCGGCATATTCTGGTTCTTTCTTGTGACCTGATTTTAATACGCTTGGAGTCTTCCCTTTTACTTCCTTTAAAGAGTAACCGGATATTTCAGTAAATTTTGAATTCACATATTCGAGTCTGCCCTTGGTATCAGTGATTATTACAGCTGCAGGACTTTGCTCAATGGCTGTTGACAGCTTTTTGAGCACTTCAGTTGTCTCTTTTTGTAAGGAAATGTCTCGTGAAACCCCCAGAATACCAACCATGTTGTTGTTATTATCCATAAATGGAGACAGTTTCACTTCTGTCCAGACAGTTGACTTGTCTTTTTTGATCGACTCTGCCTCAACCAATTTCGGCCTAACTGGCAATTTCTCTGACTCAACACTTTCTATCAGCTCCTGAATTACACTTTTTACCCTTTCATAAGAGGACGGCACAAGGACCTCTTCAAGGGTTTGTTTCATGGCTTCTTCGGGCTCATAGCCCCTCAGGGATTTTATGGCAGGACTCATATATGTGTACTTCAAATCCATATCCAGAACAAAGATCAGGTCGCCTGCATTCTCAGCCAACAGTCGGTATTTTGATTCACTGGTGGTCAATTCAGCCTGTTTTTGTTCCAATTGATATTGCTGAAAAGCATTTAGAATTTCCAATTGAAGCCTGAACAGGTAATTCTTACTTTTCGGGACATAGTTATTGGCGCCCATCTTAATGGATTGCACAACAATTTCTTCGTCTACCTTCCCTGTAACCAAAATTATTGGAATGCGCAGACTCATCTGCTGGCGAAATTTTTTTATCAACTCAAGTGCACTGAGCCCGGGCAACTGATAATCAAGCAAAATGATACTGTAGTTGTCGCCCTTTGAGATCAATTGCAACGCTTCTTCAGGATTATTTACATGGTGAATATGAATATTGGGTGCATATTGGTCCATGTGACGCGACGTAAGCTTTACATCGTTAATGTCATCTTCAATATACAGTACATCAATAATCTGCAATTTTTGCCTTTTGCTCTTTTTAAAATTATCTATCGCAACTTTGATGATTTCAGCCAATTGATCAAGATAATTACCCTGTTTGACCAAATAGTCGTCGGCGCCTGCCCGCAATACTGCCGCAGCCACCTCGTCACTTGAATAACCTGTTAACATTACAACAGCAGTCTCAAGTTCCATCTGCCTGATCTGAAACAAAATATCAGATCCGCTTCCATCAGGCAACTTCATATCCAGGAGGGCAACATCAAAAGCATTTTTCCCTTTGAGCAATTTTCTGGCTTGCTTTATGTTAGAAGCTATTTTAAGAGAGGAATCCGGCATGGATGCCTCAAGCTCCTTTTTTACCAGGTATGCATCTGTATCCAGATCTTCTAGCAACAATATTCGCATAATTAAAACTTCTTTATTCCATTCAGAACGGTCATGTATTCCTTAACCTCAAGTATATTGAGTGGCTTCTTAAAAAAATAACGGCTGGGTATACTTTTTCAAATTAAGATAAACTTTTTATATTTAAAAATTATTTTTACTATAAAATTATATTTTTTCACATTCATCCGAAACTTTTTCAAAAATAGCATAATTACCCTTTGTGTGCTTTTATTTTAGGGTGTTCTATTTGATTTTTCCGGTAAAAAAGTAGGCTATCTATTCAAAATAGAGTTCCTTGTTTATCTATA
>JAIPBT010000077.1 GCA_021738565.1 Bacteroidales bacterium | reverse complement strand
AGCTGGCAAAGACAAATTTCAAATTAAAATATAACACTGCGCTGTGTGAGAAGATCTCCCATATGAAGGTTGCGGAATCGGTGATCCAGGTTGACCTGTTCATCTTGCCTGCTCCGGTAAAGGAGGGGAGAAGCAAGGCCTTTTTTCCGTTTGCTTTAATGCTGGTAGACGCGTCAGACGGGCGGATCGTTGGCATGAAGATGCTGTCGCCCAAACCGGATATGCATACCATGCATGAAAGTGTACCGCAGAAGTTACTTGAGGAGCTGGAAGAGCTGGGTTTTAGGCCGGAGCGAATTGAGCTGCATACTGATTTGTTGTACTTCCTGACTAAAAATGCACTGAAGAAATCGTATTGCATGTCGGTACTGCAGGAGGAGATGCCGATGGTGGATGAGGCGAGGGAAAGCTTGGTCAACCAGCTCCTTGAAGGTGGATTACGGTGAGGGACGATTGTATTGACCCCCCAAATAGTTGGACAAAAACTTGAAAATAGTTGAGCCCATTTTAAATTTGGGAAATATGACAAAACGAAGATCCTTTTCAATCGAAGAAAAACTGGCTCTCTTGCAAGAGGTAGAAGAAATTGGAGTAACAGAAACCTGTCGTCGACATGATCTTAGCCATTCTGTGATTAACAGGTGGAGAAAGAAGTTCGAAGCCGAAGGAGTTGAAGGTTTAAAAGTAGGGTATCCAAGGGTAGATCCCCAGGTTTCCCTGGGCTTTGTAGATTTGGAGTAATAGATCCTCACGCCTCGAGGCCATAAAGAGATCATCCCCGGGAATTTTTTCCAACCAACTGAGAGCAACTCCAGGCTCACCCGATGCAAGATACACCTCAGCGAGATCCAGTATGGATCCACTGCTGGGTTCTGGTTGGCGTCTCAGCGTAGTCCTTTCAAATAATTAGGAATTGTGTGTTTGTCCATGTGTATCCTGGTAAAATTTGCTTCGCAATAAAGACTATTTGATCATCTTTTCCGGGTTGCAAAGATTATTGTTTTTTTTGAAACGGTTTTGAAAAAAGAAAGCAGATGAAGGATTAATTTTTTATTATTTTTATGCATCATGCAAAAATTGAACAGCGCAAATGGACACAGATGATTTATCTATAGAGGCATACGATGGTATTATTATTGAGGCAGAAAAATTGTCGCATGATCTGACTTTACATTATGGATTGTTGTCGGGTGTTTGCGACGATGAGGCTGCTTATCTTGATTATGCCGAAAAACTCACAAAGCAACTTCTGGAAGTGGAGGTCGATCAATTGGAAGATGTATTCTGGGGGAATGCACCCCCGAAAGACCAATTGGATCAAACTTTGAATAAAATTCTCAGTAACATTAGTAAGATTAAGAAAACCCCGATAGAGGAACGTCATTACGACTAAATGAATATGCCTGGATGCTCTGACACGAATGACTGGATCCATGAACGACTTTTAGAAATCGAAGGTCACAAGGTGAATGGCGATACACTTCCCTTTAAGATTATTGAAACAAAAGATGCAGGATTTCTGGCAAAAGTCAAAGGACTGTACGCCTATATTTCCTTTTATCACATGCCATGGAAATACTACAGTATTAATTCATGGACAGCAATTGCTCCAAGCCTGACAGGCAAGACTTTCTTCTGTAAAATTCATAAGGTTGACAAAGACCACAAGGCTATATTATTGAATGGGGAGTTTCCTCAGTTCAGAAAGGCCGAACTGACAACTGGAGAAGAATACACTGGTTTGATCATTGAAATTACAGGCTCCGGATTAATCATCGACATTGGTAGCCATTTTGACTGGAAATATGGATCGTTGACAGGATTCCTACATGCCTCGAAACTTGCTGATAACAGGAAGACAAGTGATTTCAATTCAGGCCAGAAAATTACCGTATTATATCAGGAAGCGCATGAAAATGGCCAGCTAATTTTTTGTGCCGACCGGGAAAGAATGGATTGGCAAATGGGAATTCCACAGGGATTGGTGGGACAAACAATGTGGGCAAAAGTAACCCGTCAACCAGGCAGTAAAAAAGTTGAAATATTGGTAAGAGGCAGGTATAAATCCAAATTAATTGTTGATAAACAGACAACCACCACACAGCATAAAAAGAAAATCAAAAAGCTGAAGAATGAGCTGGCAGATGGAGACCTCATAAATTGCGGAGTCACCGGGTTTGATAAAAAAGGCAGAACGCTAATGGTTGATTGGTCTATAGACCTGGATGACGATAGTTTTTACGAAAACTCAATATCAAACAATCTTGACAGCGACACCCGGGATGTTTTATCAAATTTGAAAAGGCAGGACTTGAAAAGGAGTGATTAAATGATTCTGGTATTTTAGATGGTGAATCTAAAACCTATCCAATTGTGCCGGTTAAATACGATAAAAATTATACAGTAAAGGAATCCAGTTTTGAGAAACCCTACTAGCGATGGAAAAATGCTTTCCTGGATGAATAAAGAGGGAAGAAATGGAAGCATATAAAATGCAAGTTACGAATTCAATGATTCTATATACTGCCTGCAGGCAGTTTCAATTCTATGACAGATATCCTTCCAGTATAAAAGGTTAAGAAGATTCTGATGGGAAATCGATATTTTGACTAAATACCCGGGAAAAATGAATATTGAAGATTATAGATCCTTTTGTTTGTCGTTAAAAGGTTCAAAGGAATCAATGCCATTCGATGATAAGGTATTGGTTTTTTCGGTTGGTGGAAAAATGTTTAGCCTTACGAATAATATTGAATCATTTGATTTGATTAATGTGAAATGTGAACCAGCACAAGCTGTTGAATTAAGGGAAAGGTTTAACAGCGTGATTCCAGGATATCATATGAATAAAAAATATTGGAACAGTGTAGAAATGGATAATTCGATTTCGGATGAACAGATTAAAGAATGGATAAAAACATCATATAATATCATTGTCTCAAAATTGCCAATGAAGGTACGGAAGGAACTGGGTTTGGAATAAGAACAGGTAGAGGCGCTCGCCCGGTAAGCGTTGCGATCCCCCGATAGGGGATGAGGACAAACCGGACATCACACTTTAGAAAATTATCGGTAATATTGAGAAGATAAAGAAGATTCCGATGGAAAACCGGCATTTTGACTAAGGTTGCAATGGACAAATACCTGGAATGAGTCAGGATTTTAAATATGCCAATTTGATAGCTCCCTGTGGAATGAATTGTGGGCTTTGCATTGGGCATCTCCGGGAAAAAAAGCCCTGTGGAGGATGTTTTAAGATAGATGATGAGCATAAACCAAAGGTTTGCCGAAGTTGTATAATTGTGAACTGTGAGCTTCTGGCTGAAACTGAATCGGGGTTTTGTTATGATTGTGAAAAATTCCCTTGCGCAAGATTAAAGAACCTTGATAAACGATACAGGTCGAAATACGGTATGAGCATGCTGGAAAACCTGGCGCATATTAAAATGCATGGTCTCGAATCATTTTTGAAAAATGAAGAAGAGCGTTGGAAATGCAGGGAATGTGGCGCTGGATTGAGTGTACATAGAGATTTTTGCCTGAGTTGCAAGGCTGAAATACATTAAAAGGAAAGCTTTATTCGATAATTTACCTGGTTATCACATTAATCCATAAGCAGGATTGGTCAACCCACTGAGCGGTGATTACGAAAAGAAAAGGTGTCGTGACGATACCGCTTGTTCAAGACTGTCAAATCCGGAACCTGTTCTGATTCATGCGGCAGCGAGATCTACCGTAAATACATGTGATATATAATTGATAAAAAGTAAATAATTATTTACCTTTATGCCGTATAGTTTTGAAGTGTTCTGAACTTTACAAAATTTTGTCGCGGGCTGGCTGGTATCCGGTCTCTCAGAAAGGATCTCATGTTAAAATGAAGCATGATGAAAAACCAGGGTTCATTATTTTTCCAAATCATGGTAGTCAGGAAATTGGGAAGGGACTGGAAAAAAGGATATTAAAAGATGCAGGAATTCAATAGAGGTACATGATGAAAAAACCGGGAAAGAAAATACAAATGATTGTTGAACGAACTGAGACGGGTTTTTCAGCGTATTCAGAGCAGTTTCCAATATGTACTACGGGAAAAAATATCCCTGAACTGGTGAATCATGCCTACGAAGCTGTTGCCCTGTTTTTTGAAGACCAGGAGGTAAAAGTATCTCCAGATAACGTACAGTTTGAAATTGATTTCAAGCAGTTTTTTCAGTACTATAAAGTGCTCAATTCAAAATTTCTGGCTGAGAAAATAGGAATGAATCCTACGCTTCTTTCCCAGTACGTTCAGGGTCATAAAAAGCCTTCTTCCAGGCAGACCGGGAAAATTCTTGCCGGGATACATCAGATTGGACAGGAGCTGTCAGAGATCAGTTTGATTTACAAGCATTGACCCCGCGCCAGCTTCGCCAAGCCATATCTTGTCAATTTTAAGTATGAAACGTTCGTTTTTTTTGTTGGAGATCAGAAAGGAGCACTCACCGAGCACTTCGCCCGGATAGTTGGGCATATTCAGCCGCCTACCCCTGAAAGTGGGGATTACTAAACTATTATCCCACCTATCTGTTAGAACTGGTAAACAACCAAATTATGAAGAATTCAAAAATACTTGTAACCGCATCTACAGGAAACATTGGAACACCGCTTTCCAGGGCACTTCACAAAAAACAGGTCCCTTTTACAGCAGCTACAAGGGACCCTGAAAAGGCCATGGAAAAACTCGGATTTGAAACAGATACGGTTGATCTGGATTTTAAAGATCCTTGGTCGGAAAGCAACTACACTCAGGGAATATGTGAAAGAGATGCAGGAATTTTATTCTTAAGTCTCTTGCAGCAGACACAGTTAAATTTCAGGGTTTAGGTGTGACGCTAGGTTTACATTATTCAATATCCAGTATTATTTGAATATTATCTTTCACTTTTTCAATCAAATCATCAGGCAATATTCCTATCTTTTTGGTTAGTCTTTTATTGTCTATCGTCCGAAGTTGGTCAACCATAATGTCACACGGCTGATGCAAATTTGCTGTTCCCATCTTTAGCTGAACACTTTGCCTTTGTAAGAATATGCTTATATTTGTATACATATGCCAACGGTCTTGACAATAAAAGGTTACAGGTTTTTCTTTTTTGTAATGAGAACCATGAACCCATACATATTCATATTGAGAAAGCAGACAGTTATGCCAAATTTTGGATTGACCCTGTTTTTGTAACAATAAATTATGGGTTTAGTAGTAAGCAACTAAAAGAAATTGGCAATTACGTTGAAGAGAATAAGGAAATAATAACTCAGAAATGGAATGAACACTTTAGCCAATAAAAATATTTCGCCTTTTGCCAGCAAGCTCTGGTTCTCGGAAGATATGATGTACGTTCTGTTAACCGACGGGAGGGAAATCGGTGTGCCAATCCTCTGGTTTTCAAAACTCCGTAAAGCAACACCATCCCAATTGAACAATTTCCGGTTCATAGGCAATGGAATTGGGATTCATTGGGAAGAGCTAAATGAAGACATTTCCGTGGCAGGGTTGTTGGCAGGGAATTTAGAATCACAGTTTTGAACTTTATCTCTCATTATTTCTTCATTGAATTCGAAATAGGAAGACTCCCCATTCAAATTGAGTAGGTTTTCAAGATCAGGATATGCTCAATTCAAAATTTCTGTTTGAGAAAATAGCCGAAATGAAAATTCAATACGCCTCCGACCTGCACATAGAATTCCCGCAAAACAAGGAATTCTTAAAGAAGCATCCCCTGGTTCCAGAGGGGGATGTATTGGTATTGGCAGGAGATATTGTGCCGTTTGCCGTAGTTGATAAGCACATGGATTTCTTTAGTTACCTGGGCGACCATTTTGAAAAGACCTACTGGCTGCCCGGAAATCATGAATACTACTATTTTGATTTAGCAGAAAAAAGCGGTGTATTAAAGGAGAAAATCCGGAGCAATGTGGTTCTTGTCAACAATATTTCGGAGGTACATGGAGCAGCAAGATTGATTTTTTCTACGCTCTGGACCAAAATCAGTCCGGCCAATCAATGGCAGATTGAACGTCGCCTGAATGATTTTTATTTAATCAAATATAAGGGCCGCCAATTTTCCTCTGAACAGTACAATCAGCTGCACCAGGAGAGCTTAGCTTTCATCCGGAATACACTTACCGACACCACGGAAGAAAAAACAGTGGTTTTTACGCATCACTGTCCTACTTTTCTGAACTACCCGGAGAAATACAAGGGCGATGTGCTGAACGAGGCTTTTGCTGTAGAGTTGTTCGATTGGATAGAAACATCCAACATTGATTATTGGGTACATGGGCACCACCACACCAATACACTTGAATTTGCGATTGGCAGGACCAGGCTTCTTACCAATCAGTTGGGTTACGTGCAGGAAAATGAGCATGGGCTATTCGAAACGAACAGATGTATTGATTTATAGGGTTTAGATGTGACAAGAGATTTACATTATTCAATATCCAGTATTATTTGAATATTGTCTTTCACTTTTTCAATCAAATCATCAGGCAATATTCCTATCTTTTTGGTTAGTCTGTTATTATCTATCGCCCGCATTTGGTCAATCATAATGTCACACGGCTGATGCAAATTTGCTGTTCCCTTCTTTAGATGAACCCTTAAAATCTCAGCATCCTTTTTGACATTCGATGTAACCGGACAAACAATTGTTGAAGGGTGGGGAATTTTGTTAAGTAAATTTGTCTGGATGACTAAAACCGGTCTTGTCTTACCCGGTTCGGTTCCTATCTGCGGATTCAAATCGGCAATCCAGATCTCAAATTGTTTAATCGGCATAATCAATCTCCTCGAACTCTTTAAGCACAGACATTGAATCAGTCTTTACCATGTCAGATTCCCTTTTAAGTTTTTTCTCAAGAATCTGCTGGCGTTGCATTTTATTGTAAAAATCAATCGCCTCGTTAATATATCGGTTCCGCGGCTTTTTAATTCGGGCAAGTATTTTTTCAGTCTCAACGAAAATTGAATCATCTATCTTGAGTGATACTGTTTTCATGATCTATATATTTATATCACAAAGGTATATATTTTTAGTATATCCGTCAAGTATATTTAATTTTTCCCGGTCATTCCCGGCAGAACGGTTTGTTCCCAAACGGGTAATATTTTGCATATAATTGTTAAAAATAACGTGAATTTGCAAAATGATAATCATTTGGTTGTAAAATATGAATGATAATTCAGTATCTCAGTGTTGTTGAACGAAGCCAGGTGTACGAGTCCTGCTAGTTGGCGGGCACCAACCGGGATGAACACCACGGTGGTAAAACAATGCGGATGGTCTAATCAAAAAATGTTCGTTATGAAAGATCCAAAATCACAAGCGAGAGTTATTCATGCATTGTACAACCGTATTATTTCGTGCGGAAGGAGGACCTGGAGCGGGTGAAGCATGATTTGCAGCGGTTGCACAGGTTGCTGAAGGATTTTTGAGGAAGCGTGATATAAACAAATCCGGGTAATAGTGTGGCAGATTATACAACATAAAACTTGTCTGTATTTTTTTTTACTTTCGTACATTCACCTTAACAAAAATACGATGAAGAAGCTCACTGCGCTGTTATTTGCCATCATGCTCGGTTTGCCGGTTGCCCTGCTCCAGGGACAAAACAAGGATAAAGTAACTTTCATTACGCCTGAACCCGGATTCTACCAAAATTCCATACTGCGTGACGATCGTGAAGTAAAAGAGAAAATGGAGGCCAGTGAACCGCGCAGGATCCTTACCATGGACCTGTCGGGCCGCGACCTTCCCAACAAGGTTGATCTCTACGAACAGGAGTGGCACACGGCGCCCATCTCCCAGGGGAACACTGGTACCTGCTGGTGTTTCAGCACCATCTCCTTCCTGGAGTCGGAAGCGTACAGGCTCCACAATATGGAAGTAAAATTATCGGAGATGTATACTGTTTACTGGGAATATGTGGAGAAGGCCAGGCGCTATGTCCGCGAGAGGGGAAACTCACGTTTCAGCGAGGGTTCGGAAGCCAACGCTGTCACCCGCATGTGGAAAAAATACGGTTGTGTTCCTGCGGAAGCATACACAGGTTATCTGGACGGCCGGATATATCACAACCACGAAGAGATGGTTGATGAAATGTCCACCTTCCTTGCATCCCTCAAGAAGACGCAGAACTGGAACGAAGAGGCAGCCCTTGAGACCATCAGGTCGATCATGAATCATTACATGGGCGTTCCGCCTGCCACCGTGACTGTGAATGGAGAAGAGATGACCCCGCTTGCGTATATGCAAAATGTCGTCAGGCTGAATCCCGATGATTACATTGAGCTGTTGTCCCTCGCCACCGAGCCTTTCTACCAGCAGGTCGAATACAAAGTGCCTGATAACTGGTGGCACAGCGCTTCTTATTTCAATGTGCCGCTGGAGGAGTACATGGCCGCTTTGAAAAAGGCAGTCCGCAAAGGATATACTGTCAGCATCGGCGGTGACGTCTCTGAACCCGGTTTTGACCGCATCACCCAGTGCGCGCTGGTACCTGATTTCGATATTCCTTCGGCGTACATCAATGATGATGCGCGTGCATTTCGATTTTATAACCGTACCACCACCGACGATCACGGCATGCACCTGGTTGGTTTCCTGAACGGGGACGGGAAGGACTGGTACCTGGTGAAGGACTCAAGCTCGGGATCCCGTAATAACGACGAAAATGCGGAGGAATTCGGCTACTATTTCTTTTCTGAGGACTATGTTAAGCTGAAGATGACGGGCTTCATGGTGCACCGCGACGCGGTGAAGGACCTGCTCAAAAAGTTTTAGCACTGTTTGACTGGCACTTGATCATTGTCGAGAGCAGCGGGGAGATTATGATTTCAGATGACATTGGTCGCTGCTGTTGACCAGGATCCGCTGGTCCGGGATTCCGGGCGTATTATATCAGGTTCGTCAACAACTCGCTTACAGCCCGATCCAATTCAGTATCCGGTATATATGCTGAAGTTAACTCTGAAAGCAGGCTCAGGGTATAGGTGAGTTCTCTCAAATCGTAGTCATCAGGACCCGCATTTTCCAGTAATTCTTCCGATTTTTCCTTGGTTGATTGTAAAATTTCGTCGGCAATGCTATTGGCCGCCTCCATTTGCCCGATCCTGTAATAGCCTTCAATCAGTCCCAATGAGAAATAGTCATGCGCTGCTTTGTCGGAGCCAAATTCGGAGAGACAGTAATCCAGAACCGTCAGGGCACTATCGTTCTTGTTTTCATCGATCAGCGCTCCTGCCAAACGCTGGTAGGTATTGCGGTAAAACCTTATCATTCTTTTATGACTCTCATAATACTTTTGCGATGCATCCTTTAGATGAAAAAGTCCGGTCTCCATCAATTTCTTATATTGAATAGCTGTATTGATGTTGCCGGTTCCGTCATTTGGAGATTCCTTTCTAAAAGGTGTAATTTTATAGGCAAAACCTTCGCATTGAAGGTACTCATCCAGGTTCAGATATTCCTCATTGCTCACGGTTATCGCAAAATAAACCGGCCTTTGAAATTCATTGCTGCCAAGGATGTCCAATAGGGCAAACT
>JAIPBT010000076.1 GCA_021738565.1 Bacteroidales bacterium | reverse complement strand
CTTTTTCATCAGAAAATATATTTATTAATCATTTAATATCTAGTCATTTATAATATCAGTTAAGGAATTAAAATTTTCATCAGCATGCTCGAGGCAATACTCTTTTGTGCTTAACTGATAAGGTCAGTTTCATTCTCGTTGTCTATTGCTTACAGTAAAAATCGACCTTTTATTTTTTTCTTAGGCTACCTTTTCATTTTTCTCAAATTCGAAATCAGGATCCAGCCTTTCTATTTGTTTTCTATAATATGCAATCAGTTTATCCCTTCTAAAGTTGTTTAAATGGTCTTCGCCCAATTCTTTAAATTCAACTTTGTCTTTGATAATGAAGTAGGAGGCTATCAGGATCTTATGTCCTAGTGCTATAACGGTTTTCTTTTTGCCTCTTCTTCCAACCATGCTTTTGTATTTTGAACTGAAGTATGTACCCTTTGTTCGTGATGCAGCCCATCCTGCTTCTGTTAAATAGGTTCGCAAATGTTTATTGCCATAGGTGATACGCCCACTTTTATTTTTCCCCGCACTCTCATTGCTACCTGGGCTCATGCCTGCCCATGATGCAAGGTGCTTGTGATCCGCGAAATTATCCATATCCGTACTTATTTCTGCGATAATAACTATAGCAACATCTGTTCCTACACCCGGTATGGTCTCCAGTAATTCTTTCACCTCCTTATAGGGTTCCATGACAGCATTGATACGCTTCTCAACCTCTGCAATAGTACTCTTGGTCTTAGCCATATTATCGAGCAGGGTTCGCATCATGAACCTGTGATGGTCCGTTATATAGCCAGTCAAGGCTTCCTTGATGTCTTCCCTGCTTGCCTTTATTTTTCCATGCGCATAATACAACAGCTGCTCAGGGCTATAATCCGCATTCTCCAGGATATGGTTGATCATCTTTGTCCCACTGGCTCCAAAAACATCGTTCAATACCATGGACAACTTAATATTGGCGTCTTCCAATATCCTCAAAAACCTGTTCTTATCTGCCGATACCATGCCAGTTAGCTTGGTCTTATAGCGCACAAGATCCCGTAACTCTCTAAATGCTTGCTTTGGAATAAAACTCCCTTTGAGCAATCCGCTTAATAACAACTTGGCCAGCCAACGACTATCCCTTTTATCGGTCTTATGCCCTGGTATGTTTTTAACATGACGGGCATTGACCAGCAAAATGGTAAAATCGTCACCAAGCACATTAAAAACCGGCTTCCAATACACTCCGGTACTTTCCATCGCAACATGGGTAATTCCGTGTTTTAATAACCATTCCTTCAACTTTATCAAAGAACTTGTAAAAGTACTGTAACTCTTTGTTACAGTTTTTATACCTTTACCTCGAATGGTGACCACTACTGTTTCTTTATGGACATCCATTCCACAGCCGCGTTCTACGACTTGTTCAAACTCAATAACATTTTTTTGTTTCATAGCTCTTAGCTTTTTATTGGTTCGTACCTTAAAGCTAAGAGCTTTTTTTTCATCTCCTTTTGTGGCAGATCCTTTAAAATCAATATAGACTCACTGCCGTGGGGGTTTCATTAGTATATAATTTAGTTAAGCATTTATATTTCAGATAATTAAAAACTAAAAAATTTGATAATTTCGATATTGATACCGTGGAACCCTCATGTTATATGCATTCCCTGTTGCGAACGATAGTGCATGAGGGTTTCATTAGAAAATAATTTAGTTATACTATTAATATTCAGTCTATTATATCTTCAAAAAAACAGATGTCTTAATCCTAATGCCATGGAACCCTCATGTTATATTCATTCCCTGTTGCGAACGATAGTGCATGAGGGTTTCATATGGGAACCTATTTATTTCTGTTAAAACCATCAATTGCCACACTCAGGCTTGCAAAGTCACCAACTTTTTCACCCAATTCGGCAGGTACAATCTCGCAGACTTTCCATGCCGGTTCAAGTGCTTCCCGCTCTATCATTGCAGTGCTTATTTTATCAAACAGCTGCTTATTACGTGCATAAACACTCCCGATAACGATGCGTTCCGGGTTGATGATGTCAATGATGATTGAAAGTCCGGCGCCCAATTTCTTTGCTGATATTTCAAACAACTCCAGGGCATCTTTATCTCCCTCATTGGCAAGTTTTGCAAGTTGTGCAGTGTTTATATCCTGCAGCTCTTCAAGGGACCTGCAATAGGAGGGATGCTTGCCTGTTTTTAATTTTTCTTCCGCTATGATCTGAGCCAGCCTGGTGATACCGCCGCCACTACAAAACCCTTCGAATGAGCCTGCTTTGTTATATCCAACAGGGCCATCGTCAGCAAGGCGTATATGTCCCACTTCCCCGGCATTGTCGTTTGTGCCGGTATAGAGCCGACCATTTAAGATCAATCCGGCCCCCATTCCTGTTCCAAATGTCAGGAATACCATATTTTCACAACCCTTACCTGCTCCGAATTTCCATTCTGCCAGGGCACAGGCATTTGCATCGTTCTGAATGAAAGTTGGAACGCCTGTTTTCTCTTTTATGATATCCACAATCGGTATATCGTCCCATCCCGGAAGGTTGGGTGGCGAATGGATCACGCCTGTTTTGCTGTTGAGGGGACCTCCGCAGCTGATGCCAATGGAAAGCAGATTCAAATCATGATAACGCTTCCGCAGTTCAGAAATATGTTCCAGGATTTTTAAAATGGCCTGTTCCGGTCTTTTTTCCGTGAGCGTGGGGAACTGCACCCTGTCCAATATCTCCATATTGTCGGTACCTGCAAGCACGGCACATTTTGTTCCTCCGATATCAACGCCCAGGAAATATTCTTTTGAAGTCATGTAAATGTGAGATTGATCATTTATAGCAAATATAGGACTTATCTGATCATGAATAAATAAGTTGAATGAATGTCTATTGCTCAATACGGAACCAGCCAAAATCAACAAAGCTTCCGGGGATTTTGGCGGCATAATTGAACAATCTGAAGCGGTATCCCATGAAGTGAGGCAACCGATAAAGAAAATGTTAATTGGGAAATTGGTTCAGCAATAGCCAGTACAAGCCCAGGTCCTTCACGGCATCGACAAATTTATCAAAGTCGACAGGTTTAACAATGTAACTGTTTGCTCCCAAATTGTAACTCTCTATGATGTCCCGTTCTTCCTTCGAAGAGGTCAGAACAACCACGGGGATGATTTTTGTCTCCTGGTTTTCCTTTATGACCTTCAATACCTCAAGTCCGTCGATTTTGGGTAATTTAAGGTCCAGCAGAACAATCTTTGGATGGGTCATCCCCTTTCTGTCAGTAAATTTTCCCCTTGAGAAAATAAAATCCAGGGCCTGCTCTCCGTCTTCCACAACCAGAACATTGTTCGTAAGGTTGTTTTTTTTCAATGCCCTTATGGCCATTTCGGCATCATTGGGATTGTCTTCCACGATGAGAATTTCAATTTCTTGTTTGGTTGTCATGATTTCCAGAAGTTAGGGAATGGTAATGATTATCAAATATATACATTTTAAAGTAATACTTTTCAGCTTCGGATCTTATTCTTTTGGCAACCTGAACCAGAAGATCGCTCCTTTCTCCGGATTTCCGTCGGCGCCGACCTCTCCTTCATGCCTCTGGATGATCCGCTGTATAATTGCGAGTCCCACACCATTGCCCTCAAAATCATCCCCGGAGTGGAGCCTTTGAAACAAACCGAACAGTTTGTGCTTATACCTGGGATTGAATCCTGCTCCATAATCCCTGATGAAATAAGTTACATCCGATTTACCCTCCTTTGCGCTGATTTCAATTCTGTGGGTCTCAGATTTCGCGCTGTATTTCAAAGCGTTTTCTATGAGATTTTGCCAAACCTGCTTCATGAGGCCATGGTCACAATTTACAGGAGGAATCTTCTCAATAATAAATTCAAATTCATCTTTCTGGTCACCTGAAGCGACCTCATCGTACACTTCATTGGCCAGGGAATAGATATCGGTCTTTATGGGTTTTAATTCGGATTTTGATACCCTCGAGAGGTTCAGCATGTCTGTGATCAACTGATCCATTTTTGTCGCGTTATCCCTTATGGTATTGATGTATCTTTTCCCTTCCTCATCCAGCAGTTCTGAGTAATCCTCCAGCAGGAATTTTGAAAAGCCATTGATGGCCCTCAGAGGCGCCCTTAAATCGTGAGAAACGGAGTAGGTAAATGCTTCAAGTTCCCGGTTGGATTCCTGCAGTTTCTTTCTTTCGGTTTTTAATTCTGCGGTGATCCTGTTCAGGTCCTCCACCATGTACAGCATCGCCTTCTGATTGTTGTTAAGGATATTAACTTTTTCCTTCAATTCGGATGTTCTCTCTTCCACTTCTTCTTCCAGTTTGTTTCTGATCTTTTTCAGTTCCTCTCTCTCCCGCTTACTTACTGTGATATCCCAGAAGGTCACAACAGCTCCCTTAACTTCATTGTCTATCCTGATGGGATGGGAGAAGTATTCAGCATCAAAACCTGTTCCGTCCATGCGCCACAGCTTCTCATTGTTGGAGTGAACGCCTTTTCCCAGCTTGAATGCATTAAGAATATTGCACTCCTCAATGTCATAATGCGATCCGTCTGATTTGCTGTGATGTATCAGGCCGTGCATATTCTTGCCGATGGCCTGTTCCTGACCGGTAATAAGCAGGGCATCCATGGCTGATTTGTTTATGAAAGTGCAGTTTCCGTCAGTATCAATTCCGTAGATGCCCTCAGCTGTTGAATTCAGCAGCAACCTGATCTGCTCTTCACTCTCACTGAGCAGGCCCTGCTTGTGATGGAGCTCGCTGACCGTTTTTTCGTGCTGACTGATCTCCTCCTTCAGTCTTGCAGTTCTTTTCCTTACATGCCTCCGGAGGATTATGATCCATAGCAGTGAGGTTAGTATGATGAGGGGAATAAAAATATAGAGCGACCACCTCAGCAATTCAGCGGGGGTAATTTCCCGGTCCGATATATTTCCGAGCCACCTTTTCCTGATCTCCCCAAAACTGTTATTGGCTATGATGATGGAGAGGCCTTCATTCAGCCTTTTCAGCAACTCTTCATCTCCTTTTTTTACAGCAAAGCAGAAATCCTGTTTAAATTCCGGGAGGTGCATATCAAGTGGTTTTACGTTCCTGATATTTAGCTGCCGGAGCAGCAATATCCCCGTGATCCGCTGTGATATCACAGCGTCGCCCTCTCCCCTTGAAAGCATATTGAATGCCTCTTCGTATGTATTTGTGGTAATAATTTTTTCAGAGATATCTGCACGCCTGACAAATTCTTCTGCATTATCTCCTCTCATAACAAGAACTTGTTTGTCATGCAGGTCCTCAAGAGTTTGAATTCCATGCGATTTTTTATTGACGAAAATGGCCCCGTGAAGGGAGCTGTAGGGCATTGAAAAGTCAAAGATCGCTTCCCGATCAGGCGTTCTTCCCACCAGGGGAAGTGCATCAATTCTTCCTTCTGCAAGGTCCTGCATAATGATGTTCCAGATGCCGGTTTTGGCATCAACGGTCAGGCCCGCGGCTTCTGCAGCAGCCAGGAAGAGTTCCACACTTAAACCATCAGGATTGCCATTTTCATCTACCATACTCCATGGCGGATAATCGGGTTCTGCCGCGATGTATATTGTATCCCTTCTGTTTGTGAAAGGTTCGCCGGAGCTGCTTTGCGCATTCAAAGGAATCAAAAAACATATCAGCGGGATACAGGAGGCCAGGATCATCGAAAACCTGGTCCAACGGGCCTGCATCTCGTGGCTATTATTCAGATCCATTTATTGGTTCTCCTTTTTCAGTCTATTGATTTCATCCTGTAATTCCTTGATACGAAATTCCCGTTCAATGGTTGCCTGGTGGAACCGCTCAAGTTCATTGATCCTCTCTTTTAATTCCCGGGTCCGCTCCTCTACCTGTTCTTCCAGGCTTGATTTTATTTTCAGCAGTTCCTTTTCGACCCTTTTCCTGTCGGTGATTTCCGTGATAAAGCCTTCAAGAATCAGATCCCGGTCCTTGGTTTTGCTTACTTCACACCCCTGTTCCCAAAACCAGCGCTCTTTACCTTCCCTGTCGATGATCCTGTACTCGATCACGAATGGCTGATCATCTGCCACTGCATTCTGAATTGAATTCCAGACCATTTCGGCATCATCAGGATGAATAAGCGCAGCATATGATATGACGGAATTATCAATAAGCTCTTTCGGCTCATAACCGGTGAAATCGATACAGCCTGCGCTTATGAATTTCATGGTATAATCTGAATCGTACAGACAGCGGTAGGCCATGCCGGGAAGGTTGCTTAACAAAGTTGATAGTTTTCGTTCACTCTCTTTGACAGCCTCCTCGGCGAGGACCCTCTTGGTGATAACTTCAGTGTAGACGATGATCCCGCCAATGGAACCGTCAGATTCAAACCATGGGCGGCACTCCCACCTGGTCCATACAACTTCACCATTTTCCTTGAAATAGGGATCGCGTTCAGAACTTGAAATCTCTCCAGCCAGCGCCCTTTGGTGAACGTTCCTCCATTTCCGGGGCAGGTCCGGAAAAACTTCATAATGATGCTTTCCGATGACATCCCTGTCGGTAATGTTGTAATCATCCAGGTAGCGTTGACTAACATAGACATAATTCAGGTCCCGGTCGTGCACTGCTACTGCGCTGTTGGTGTGCTCAATGATGAAGCGCATCAGGTTGTACGAGTACTCCAGTTTTTTTTCTGCTTCCATCCTTTCACTGACATCCCTGATCGTACCGATGAACCCCGTTATCTCTCCATCCTGATTTCTAAGGTAAAATACATTGGTCTCTCCGGTGAATATTTCTCCGTTCTTTTTCTTGTAGGAAACTGTCAGGATAAAATTGGGATTGTCGATATTTTCCATGAGCCTGGTTCCCATCTCCCTGAATTCATCCAGGTCCTTATAAATGACGGAAGTTTTCTCTCCTTCAATCTCACCGGGAAGATAGCCGAAAAGATCCGAAAAGGCAGGGTTGTACTGGATGATCTTTCGGTTTGTGTCGGATACCAGAATGGAGTCCCTGATACTGTTAAACAGGTTCTTGTATTGCTCCACAACCATGTTTAAAGCAGTATGCATTTCCACGCGTTCTGTAATATCCAGTGCCGTGAAAGTAACACCTCCTTCTAAACCTGAATCCTCCACTGAGGATGAAGTGAGCAGAATGTGAATAATGGTTCCGTCTTTTTTTTGCCATTGGGTTTCTAACTGTCCGATTTCCTTTTCAGCTATTTGCGCATATTTTTCTTTGCCAACCCGTTCAAACTCTTCCTGGGAAGGATAAAGAATACGTGCGCTTTTCCCAATTAATTCTTCCTTTTTATAGCCTGTCATACTGCAGAGATGCTCGTTCGCCTCAAGCAGTATCCACTCTTTACCGACCCCGATGCCTGTGGGTGCTGCACGGAATATGCTGCGCATCTTCTTTTCACTGGCCATCAATTCCTGCTCCAGCAAACGTTTTTTTTCGACCTCCTTTTCCAGGGCCGACAGTTTTCTCTTCAGTGAGCCAAGCTCCTTTTGCAGACTATTATTTTCTGATTCAGGTATTTTCATGGAAATATAACTTACTCGTCTAAGAAAACCTGGGTTTGGAGTTCAACAACAGCCAGTAGAATCCAGGCTCCTTCACTGCATCAAGGAACTTGTCAAAATCAACCGGCTTAACGATGTAGCTGTTGGTACCCAGTTTGTAACTTCTCATCAGGTTGCTTTCCTGCTCTGACGTGGTAAGTATCACAACCGGGATCATCCGGGATTTCATAATGTAAGAGATTTAATATTTATCGGGTGCCTATGTTAAAGGCAATTTAAGCATATTTTTTTTGAAGTCAACTTCCGGAGCAATTGGACACCATTATTATTCCTCTGCGGTTTAAAAATTTACCGCAGAGGTAATAATTCGTAGAACTCATTCGAGTCGCTTTGCTTATGCGCGGAGTTTCGCGGAGTTGGAAATAAATTTCCTGAGTTCTACGCCTCCAGGTAACTCCCCGGGCGAAGCTGCCTCCGTAAAACTCTCATAACGCAATGAATATAAAAAACTCAGCGAAACTCAGCGAAAAGTTTTACGCCTCTGTTATCTCTGCGGTTTCAAACGTCAATTTTCTGAAACTCCGGCCCAGCCTACAAAACAGAAATATCAAAGGAGAATATTGGGGGAAGTCCAATGATCCGGAGTGGTGAAGTTTTCCTATAAAAAAAGGAAAGTTACAGAATCTGCAACTCTCCTTCTATAAATACTTTGGTGATTACTGTTTTACAATAACATTTCCTTCCAGCGTAACTTCACCATTCCTGGCAATAGCCCTTCCATCGAGTGATGCTCCTGTATTGAAAGTGATAGCTTGTAGGGCCAAAACGGTACCTTTAAATACCGTGGTTGTACCAAAAGTAGCGGAACTTCCAACCTGCCAGAAGATATTAGAGGCACTGGCCTGACCTTTAAGAATAACCTTTCGGTCTGATGTTGTGGTTAATGAAGATGCAATCTGAATGATAAATACTGCATTAGCATCTCCCTGTGCATCAAATGTAAGATCACCGGATGATATGGCCAGGGTGGAGGTAGACTTATATAATCCCGGCGCAAGTGTCAGTCCGCCAATATTACCTGACAATGTTACAATATCAGTGCTGGTTCTCCCTGCTAAATCATTATACGCAGTTGTGGCATCAAGTTTTGCCTGCGTTGCCAGATCATCATTAATACGAATTGTTCCCGTGATTTCTCCAGGAGGGAAGCCATCGACAGAAGTGCCAGGACTTAATCCGAGATCGCCGGTAATTCTCGTTTCACCTGTGTTTGTAACAGCAGAGCCCGCCAGAACAGCAAAATCAGCTGCATCTTTAAGATCTGTATCTGACATCGCAATCGACTGGTCAGGAATACCATCTGGATTGTCCGGATTCACATTGTCTTTCTCACAACCAGTAATCATAATGGCTGTTCCTATTGAAATGACGGCGATTGCCGATAAAAGAATGTTCGATTTAATTTTCATAATCTTTGGAATTAATTGTGAAGATTTTTTCACATAACAAAGGTGGAGGCTTAATTTTTAGAATGTATTACACAATTGCATATATAAATTGCATTATTCACACATCCTGGTCCGTTTACGGGAAAGTTGTGCGACTTTTTGACTGTAAAACTGGATTATTGAAGCAGAAAAAGAATCTCATGAACGAAGCAGAGCAATCGAATCATCGTTCATTGCTTTAGCCGGGGGGGAGTTATTTTATTTTTCTTCAATATAAATATATGCGAAAGATGTAAATCAAATATGAAAATATGTAAGATATTCCATTAATAATGAGTTCAACTTTGTATTTGCTTAAAGTTTACAATAAAAAAGATGCACTCATGGGGTATACACTTTAAGTATTTGCAGTAATCCTTATAATTCTTTGGGTAGATATGCATGGAAATTTCAAAAAATAACAGACCAAACAATACAATTAACATATTCACTCATAACAAATAAAATTGAGACTAAAAATAATTTCACCAATCGTAGTGTTATAATTGATATAATTCCTCAGTAGTACGTTTAAAAACTGAGTCGATCCTGTATGATGTACGGACCACATGTGATGAGAATGTGTGAATGATGTAAATTAATAACATTGTTGTGTAACATTCTTGGGCATACATGTCTTTATCTTTGTACAGTGTGATATTTCACAAAAATTAATTCTACTTTGACAGATTAACAAATTGTTGATAAAACCCCTGAAAACATTACGTTTTCAGGGGCATCGAAAAACATGATTTTCGTACCTTTAAGGTATGTTCAACACAAGTTAAAGATATAAAAGAATATGGAAA
>JAIPBT010000001.1 GCA_021738565.1 Bacteroidales bacterium | reverse complement strand
AGTTATACTATTAATATTCAGTCTATTATATCTTCAAAAAAACAGATGTCTTAATCCTAATGCCATGGAACCCTCATGTTATTTTCATTCCCTGTTGTGAACGATAGTGCATGAGGGTTTCATTATTATATAATTTAGTTAAACATTTGTATTTCTGACAATTAAAAACTCAAAAATATGACAATTTCGATATCAATGCCATGGAACCCTCATGGTATTTTTATTACCTTTTTCGAACGATAGTATATGAGGGGTTCATCGTTCTTTCAATTTTACATTGTTATACATTATATACTTACCTAATACACCGGTAATGACATTTTGTTCAGTACACCAGGCGCCTTTAACTTTTATTAGTGTCTGTCCATAATGTCCGTTTGCTGCGTTACGCTCGTCGGGAAATTGCTCATCCCGATAATATATCGGGACTCCGCATTTCCCAACTTCGCAGGCCTTGCAAACGAACATTATGATCCAGCCACCCGACGATATTGACAAGCACTTATTAGCATTTTCAGACTGGCGCTTAATAAACGACCAATGCATACTTTACTGACAGGGATGCGGAGAAAACAGAACCAGAACCGCTGTTTTTTGCATTTGCGTAGCTGCTATTGCTGTTTTTTACTGAAAACCTTTGGAAAATCAGCTTTTATCAAAAGGTTAAGTCAGGCTTTTGTCAACACTGTGAAAATCTTAAAAGTTTGGCGTAAATTTATTCCTGTTATACGATGGTTTATTCAATTCAAAGAACAGAAAGGAACCATGAGCCTGGCGCTGAGTTGCTGAGGGGGGCGCCATATTACGATTAGATGCGCGATTCCCTTGGTTATGCAAATTATTTCAGGGAGAACCGGGACATTTAGCAGAATACATGCAGATATACTGGAATACTTATTCTGCCTGAAAAGCTTTAAGAAACAAGAGAATATAAAATTAATACCAAGACGTATGAAAACAAAGCAACATATTACAATTGCCCTTATACTTGTTCTTGTAACAGGTTGTATCAGGCCCCCTTCAGAAGGACTGGAGTATGCCAACTGGAGGGATAATACGGAATCTTTGCTGAAGGAATACGGACACAGGAACTGGGTGGTCATCGCCGATGCTGCCTACCCGGCACAGAGTGCCCCGGGTATTGAGACCATAGTTACCGGGGAGGAACACCTGGAAGTTGTCGATTTTGTGCTTGAGGATATTTCAAATTCAACGCACATCAGGCCGGTCATTATGGTTGATCGGGAGCTGGAATTCCTGGGTGAAAGCGAGGTTGAGGGGATCGGTGCATACAAGGAGGCATTAAATGGTTTGCTGGGCGACAGGGAATACAAATCGATGCTGCATGAGGATATCATCCATAAACTGGACGAGGCATCTTCGCTGGTAAAGGTGCTGATTTTGAAAACGGAGATTACCATGCCGTATACGACCGTTTTCATCGAACTCGATTGCGGGTACTGGGGAAGTGAGGAGGAGGCAGAGCTGAGATCGAAGATGGAGGATTAAATATAAATTATTTTGCTACTTTCGTTTGGTATGGAAAAATCAGACAAGCAGATCATTCTTGAGATCATGGCCGGGGCCTTTCGCGAGAGCGACCGCCTCAGACCCATCATGCGCAAGGGGAAGACCGAGGAGCGGCTTAAGATCATGGCGGCCTATGCATATGAGCTGGCTGTGAAATTCAACGGGGTGTATTTGTCGGAGGACAAGACCACGGCCATTGTCTATTGGCAAAAAAGCAAATACAACCGCTCGGTCATCGACCACCTGAAATATGCTGTCATGTTCCTGAGGACCATCAAGATCCATAAGCTATTTGAAACGGCAAAGCGTGAGAAATACGTGGAGAGCAGGCGGCCGGATCTTAACGATTATATCTACGTGTGGCTCCTGGGAAAGGATCCGGATACAAACAGCATCAGGGGACTGGCAGATATCCGCGACCATCTCAACGAACTGAGCAGTAGGGAGGGCATCCCCGTACTCATAGAAACCACCGTGGTGAAACTCCTGAAATTATACCAGTACGTGGGCTTCGAGATCTACGATGAATTCTTCGATGAGACCATCGATATGAAGGTCTATTATTTGAGAAAGGATCCGAAATAAATTTTTACAGGGGCGTTGCCCCAAACCCCACATCATTCATCCAGCATGCTTTTCGGGAGCTCTTTTTTTGTTTTTACACCGAGCTCGCGCAGTTTTTCGGCCTGTCCGATGAGGTTGCCTTTACCGTCCCTCAACTGCCCCATGGCAGTGTCGTAGCTTTTTTGTGCTTTGTCGATCTGGGTTCCCAGTCCGGACAGTGTCTCAACGAAACCGACAAATTTATCATAGAGGGCAGCACCCCTATCTGCGATCGCCAGGGCGTTCTGGTTCTGGTACTCCCTTTTCCATAGATCGGCGATCATTTTCAGGGCAGCAATGAGGTTGGTCGGACTGATGAAGAGGATCCGTTTGCTGTAAGCATAGTGCCAGAGGTCCGGGTCGTTTTTCAATGCCAACAGGTAGGCCGGTTCGTTGGGAACGAACATCATCACAAAATCGAGTGAAGCGGTGAAGCCCTGGTAATTCTTGGCGCTCAGTTCATCGATGTGCGTGCGCATGGATTCCAGGTGTCCTTTCAGGGAAATGTCCTGCACTTCGGGATCATCCGATTCGGAATAACGGGTATAGGCGGTGAGGGACACCTTGGAGTCGATGATCAGTTTCCGGTTGTCGGGGTAGGAGATGATCACATCGGGCTGCATCTTCCTGCCCTGTTCGGTCTTTATAATGTTGCCGTCCTCGTCTTTTAAAAATTCCTGCACGAAGTATTCCCGGTCCTTTGCAAGGCCCGACTGCTCCAGGATCTTTTCAAGGATCATCTGTCCCCAGTCGCCCTGTGCCTTCGAACTGCCGCGCAATGCTTTTGTCAGGTTGTTGGCCTCCTCACTTACTTTCTGATTCAGTTCCACGAGCCGTTCCAGTTCCTTGCCCAGGGAAAAGCGTTCTTTAGACTCCTTGTCGTAAACCTCTTCCACTTTTTTCCTGAAGGTATTGATGTTCTCGCCCAGGGGTTTCAGGATCACCTCCAGGTTGTCGCGGTTCTGTTTCGTGAACTTCAGGGTCTTGTCGTCCAGTATCTTGTTGGCGATGTTCTCGAATTCCGTATTGAACTTTTTCCCCAGCTCTTCGATCTCTTTTTTCTGGGTCTCCAGCTTTTCTGCAAGTGCCTTGTTATTGGCATCCAGCACTGCGGTGCGCTTGTTGAGTTCGCTGTATTCGGTGATTTTATTGCCGACCTCCGTCTTGAGCTCCGCGATCTCACTTTTCAGGGTACCGATGAATTCCTGTGAAGTTTCCAGTCTGGCCTTGAGGGTGGCATTCTCATTGTTTGCGGAATTAAGCTCGTCCTGTGCTTTTTCATGCTCGGTCCTGGAAACGGAACGGGAACGGGCAACAAGGGTTGCGATCACATAACCTGCTATTCCGCCTATGATGAGGCCCGATATGATGTAGAGTAGTTCCATAAGTGAATGGTATCATTAACAAAAGGACCTTTAAAGTTAATGGATTCGATTGAATTTTTTTATGGTTATTGTAAGTTACATAAAGAACTTTAGAGATAATAATTTAAGAGTCCGTCATTTCGTCATTTCGGCGGTTTGTTAGTGTCAGAAGAAAAGTTACACAAAGATCACAAAGCAGACACAAAGGTCACCAAGAATTGCGGGATTGTTCAATAAAGTGTGTCATTGGGACAGTTCGACGGTTCGACAGTTCGGCAGAAAAAGAATTCAAGAAACAATCCCCCGGCCCCCTGGCTCCCAGTCGCTCTATCCATCTCTGCCTTCTGTGTCTCCTCTGTGTGCTTTGTGTATCCAGCCATCAACCATCCAATCTACAATCCTGCCAGGATGCCATTGATGTAGCCTTTTGTTTCGGCGTACCCGGGTACGGGATCGTCCTTTTCTGCTTCGTACTCGATGGAGACAAATCCTTCGTAGCCGATGTCGATCAGTGCCTGCAGCGAAGCCCTGAAGTCGAACACCCCCAGCCCTGGCCGGCACGAATGCCCTTCCTTCGATGCTTCTGTAATATCCCTGATGTGCACATCCAGCACCCTGTTCTTTGTAAGCATCAGCTGCTGAACCGGATCCAGTTTGCTGCGCAGCACATGTGCCAGGTCGACACAGATCCCGAAGCGCGGATCCCTCTCTTTGATCCTTTCGTATGCATCTTCCGGAGATGGGTAGGGAAGGTTGTCGGGCCCATGCGTGTGGATGGCAATTTTGATCCCTGTTTCTTTTATTTTTTCCTCCACCAGGTCGAGCAGTTCATAGTTTGGTACGGCAACGATCATGCCCATTCCTGCTGCTTTAGTATATGCAAACCGGTCGTGCACCTCCTGTTCCGATTTCATATAAACAACCCCTGGTGCATAGGGATTCAGGCCCGCTTCGCGCATGATCTCCATTCTTTGTTTGATCTCGTCGTCGGACAGTTCGAAGGGGAGGTGCATGCTTTTCAGGGAGAGGTTTTTGATCTGCAACATCTTCATGGCCTCTACCATCTCCTCGAATGAGAGTCCGCGCAACCCGTAGGAGGCGACTCCGATCTCAAATTTAACGGATCCCTTCAGTTTAACGGGTTCTGCTGCAGCATGAAGCAGGTTTGTTTTTGATATTCCTGCTGCTCCCAGTCCAAGCAGCCCCATATTGCGAAAAAAATGCCGGCGTGTGGTTTTCATAATGAATAGGTTTGGTTTGTTAAATATAGCAGTGTTTTTTTATTACCTTACAACCAGCATCAGTCGGAGCCGTTTTTCTCTTTATCAATAGACAACCTTGTCCGCGGCAGGCAATCCGGGTAATTCTTTTGCAGGTATCCGATCAGTTTTTCCCTGACATTCACCCTGAGGTTCCATGCCGAAGGGGAATCTGATGCGCTCATGAGCGCCCTGAGTTCCAGGGTTTTTTCAGTGGCATTGGTGACCTGGAGGACGTTGACCTTCCCGTCCCAGTTCTTATCTGATTCAAGGATCCTCGTGAGTTCTTCCCTGATCTTGTCGACAGGTACGGTATAGTCGGCATAGATAAAGACGGTCCCCAGGATGTCGGACGATTCGCGGGTCCAGTTCTGGAAAGGTTTTTCAATAAATTGGGTCGTGGGAACGACCAGTCTGCGTTTGTCCCATATCCTTATCACCACGTATGTGAGGTTGATCTCCTCGATCCATCCCCACTCACCTTCCACGATCACGACATCATCAAGGCGGATCGGCTGGGCAAGGGCAATCTGTATGCCTGCCACCACGTTACTCAGGATCTTTTGAGCTGCAAAACCGATGATGACACCGGCCACTCCGGCAGATGCGATCAGGCTGATCCCAATCTTACGGATGCTTTCGAAGGTCATCAGCGCTGCTGAGAGTGCAATAAGAATGACAATGAACACCAGGATGCGCTCAATGATTCGAAACTGCGTGAACACCTTCCTGGCTTTCAGGTTGTCCTTCTGTTCAACATCGTATTGTTTCAGTACCAGTCTTTTACCAAGTTTGATGATGCGGATCGCCAGCCATGAGATGCCAAAGATGATGAGCAGCGAGAAGATGTGGTTCAGGAATCCGATCACCTTATTATCCGTCTGAAATGATGAGGAAATGATTCCCAGGGCAATGCTGAAAAGCAGGATCAAAACCGGTATCCTGAATTTCTTGTGCGCACCTTTTTCCAGGCTGTTGTCTGTTCGGCGGCTGACCTTCCTGATCACCTGCATGGTAACAATATAGATGATGATCGCTGCTCCCAGGGCAATGGCAGCGGTTGTCAGTATCTGTCCGGTATCGTCGTTATCGACCTGGAGGAAATTGAAAAATTCATTGTTCATATCAAACGCGATTTGGGGAGTTGAACATCATATTTTATTTTTTCAGGTCAGGAAAGCTCTGGCAGCAATGCTCGTGCGATATCGTCCCATTCCGCTTCAGGTTTTTTGCCCGTCATTTTTCTGCCGGCACGATCGTACCAGTATCCGGCGTTCCATTTGTCGCCTTCCTTGCGGTGGAGGTAAGCGTGCACCCATGATCCATTGGATGTGGGATCATCCTGGGCGATGCTGTGTGCCGTATCCCAGTCGCCTGTAGCATCGATCAGCAATGCGCGCAGCAACGGGTGCATGTTCTCTCCCCAGGACCCTTTGTCTCTCAGTTCAGAAAATTCTTTAAAAGTCATTTTTTAACGCTTGTAATTTCAGGGCAAAATACATTTCTCATTAATATAAACTCATTAATGGCAGGTATTGTTTGAAATTGATTGCACTTATCCCGGGATCAGTTTTTGATCTTCCTGATGATAATGTTCCTGTATGATACCTTACCGTGGTCTCCCTGGAGGTAAATGGGTCCCGGTATAAACTCATCGGCAGTCATGGCACCTCCGGTAACCCCCTCTACGAACATGTTATTGATGATGGTGGTGCCATTCAGTATGACAGTAAGGTGCCGCTTGCAGAGGGTGATGTCAAACGTCTGCCATTCTTCGGCAGGTTTTTCTGCTGCAACAGAAGGAGTGATCCGGCTGTACAGTGCGCCCATGTTGTGGGAGTCGAGCTTCTTCCCATAACTGTCGCTCACCTGTATCTCGTATATTCCTTTCAGGTAGATCCCGCTGTTGCTTCCTTCCGGCACATTGACTTCCAGGGTCAGGTTGAAATCCTCAAAAGCCTGCTTTGTACGGATATTGCCGTATTGGATATGTTCTTCTCCCTCTTTTTGCACGGGATCATTGACCAGGACACCATCCTTTACGCTCCATCCGTTCGCCGCGGATTTTTCCAGCATTTCCCATTCTGAAAGGTTGTCTCCCCGGAGCAGGTTGATGGGATCTCCGTATTCAATATCTGAAAGATCGGGAGGCGAACCCGCAGGAGGGATCCTTTTCCCGGTGAACGACACTTTTTCAAAACTCACCCCGTCGATACCGGGGAAAAATGCCATGCCGGCGATCTCGTCGTCCCCGCTCCTTTTTATATTTAGCCAGTTGAATGCATGGTGCTTCCTGGTAGGATTCCCTTCGAGGTCCCTCTCCCTAACCACATCCCTTCCACGTGTAACGAAGAGTGTTCCTTCAGCGACAAAAATAAAATCAACGGGAGTGACGCTGCCCCAGCGCCAGAGCAGTTCACCGTCCAGGTAGCCGTCTTCCTGTGTGACTTTCAGCCATCCGGCGGTATTGTTCTCGTAATCGAGGTCGAGGGCCCAGGATCCCATGTAGAATTCGGGGGGAGCGGCCTCCGGTGCTCCGGGTTTGTCTTTGCTTGTGGAACAAGCGGTGAGCAGGACCGCCAAAAGGATAATCAACGTTCTCATAGTTTTTTGTAATTGTTTGAGGAATAAAGGTACGAAAATAAGGGGACAGTTCGTCGGTTTGTCAGTTCTCAGTAAAAGAATTCAGTTACATCGAGTTCACCAGGTGATTTACTGAACGTTCCTGAACCCTCACCAGGTCTCCCCCTCACCAAGTCACCCCCTCCTCCTGGCCCCTGGCTTCCATCTCCTTCCATGCATGTTGCAGTATTTTTGTTATTTCCGATTCCGGATCGTACTCCACGATCGTCTTGCCCTGTACCATTGCGTTGACCATATTTTCATTAAAAGGGATCTCCGCAATTAATTCAAGGTCATTGTCCTTCAGGAAATTTTTGATTATCCCGGCAAGTGGAGGATTTATATCCATTTTATTGATGATGGCAAAGGCAGGGATATTGAAAGACTGCACCAGTTCCGCCACCCTTTCCAGGTCGTGAAAGGCAGCCAGGGATGGTTCTGTAACGATGATGACCATGTCTGCCCCTGTAATGGAAGAGATGGCTTCGCACCCGATGCCCGGAGGTCCGTCATTGATGATCCACCTGGAAACTGATACTTTTGCTATGTCCCTTGCTTTGTTTCTTAATAGTGACACCAGTTTCCCGGAGTTCTCTTCTCCGGCTCCCATGCTGGCATGGAGGAACGGACCGAACCTGGTAGCAGATACGAACCAGTGGTTGTTGCTGCTGCGTTCTGAGGTGATTGCATTATCGGGACAAATTCGCTCGCAGAGCCTGCATCCTTCGCATGTGAACGGATTGATCTCATAGTCGCCCCGGGTGTTTACGGTTATCGCATCGAACCTGCAGTGTTCAATGCACAATCCGCACCGGGTACACTCATCGGTATTGATTTCTGCCACATAACTTCCGTAGAATACTTGTGATTCTTTTTCAGTGGGTTGTAAAAGCAGGTGGAGGTTAGCGGCATCCACATCATTGTCGCATATCACGGCTTTTTCTGCCAGTGAAGCAATGGCTGCCGTGATGCTGGTCTTTCCGGTTCCTCCCTTGCCACTTATGATGGTGATCTCTTTCATCCTTTTGATAAATTATACCGCCCGAGAACATCTTCTGCGATCTTTTCAAGCTGTTCTTCGATCTCAATTGAGATCCCCTCCTCCGGTCTTCCCCTTGCTATGGCTGCAGCAAAATTCCGGTCGTAGGGTATTTCAGATATTGTTTTGATCTTTTTTTGACCGATGTACCCATAGATCTTACGGTCTCCCATACCTGCCTTGTTGATCACCACACCGAACGGGATCCCGATCTCTTCGAGGAGTTCTACAATGCGCATCATATCGTGGAGGCCGAAAGGTGTTGGCTCGGCAACAATAATGACGAAATCTGTCCCAGCAACTGTTTCCACTACCGGACAGCTGGTTCCTGGCGGTGCGTCCAGTATGATGATGTCATGGTCCTCCGTGATCCTTTTTTTTGTTTCCCGGATCATCATGGTCTGCATGGTGGATCCGATTTTCAATCTGCCCTCGGTTATTCCCACGCCATTCCTTCCGGCAATAAAGTTTACTGTGCCGATGGGTTCTGGATGCTCTGTAATGGCGTTGAATTCGCAGGCTTCCAGGCATGCACCGCAGGCATGACAAAGGTCGTTGTTTACACTGGCATATTCGGCAGGCGGAATGACCACGATGGCGTTGAACTCGCAGTATTCTGCACATTTCCTGCAATAGGTGCAATTGTCCTTATCGATCACGGGCACCAGTTTGTTCACCTGCTCGCCTTTTACAGTTTTGAATTCCGGGAAGAATAGCAGGTCATTGGGTTCTTCCACATCGCAATCTGCCAGGTGAACATGTACATCCCGATGACGGGTAAGCATCCTGTAGAGGCTTACCGATACAGTGGTTTTCCCTGTGCCTCCTTTTCCTGAAATTATGGAAACCGAATAAGGCATATGTATGTCAGCGATGCTACTTGAAGGATCAGTGGTCACAGTAGTTGGCTGTAAAGCTGAGCGTTTTTTTCAGAAGCCCTTCTGCAAGTTCCGGCGCGGAACGCAGAGGAGCTCCCACGAAGACATTCACGCCATGGTGGTTGAAGATCTGAATGGCACGCTGCCCCATTCCACCCGCGATCACATCGGTGACTCCCTGTTCGGCCAGCCACTTTGGAAGAACGCCTGGTTCGTGTGGCGGAGGTGCGACATGCATTTCGGAGACCACTTCTCCATTGTTCACTTCAAGCAGGGCAAAAAACCTGCAATGTCCGAAGTGCGCATCCAGTATTCCGTGCTCATTTACCGGTACGGCAATTTTTTTTGTCATTTTTTGTTTTGTTTGTTTGAATGTTACGTTCAAGTCCTGTTTCCGTTGCCGAACCGTCCTCTTCCACGGCCAAAACCGCGTCCGCGTCCGGGACCTCGTCCTGCACCTCTCCGGCCTTCACCATTTCTCATTCTGAGATTGTTCCGTGGCCGGGAATCGTCAAATTGTTCGTCTTTGTTACCGGGGTTGCATTTCCCCATTCCTCTACCTGTTTTCGGACCTTCTCCGTAGGGTCCTGTTCTGTCTAATCCGGGCATAATTGTTGATTTTGGGGCCAAGGGCCAGGGGCCAATAGCCAGTTATTTAATCATGTTAATTATATCTTTCACTGTCTGGTTGTCGTTGTCGACGATTACCATCTGGATATCCATCTGGGTGAGGATATCTTTTGCTTTCGGACCGAAATCACCTGAGATCACTTTTGCAGCTCCAAGCTCATAGGCTTTTTCTGCTGCTTTCGGACCGGCACCGTGCCCGTCGTCTATATGCATGTTCTCATGGAAGCTTGTTTTTCCGGACTCTTCGTCATACAGACAGAACCATTCTGCCCTTCCGAAGCGCAGCTCAAATTGGGATGACAGTTTGTTGCCTGCAGATGTGATAATCGTCTTCATATTCTGTTTTGTTTAATTGTTGCTGGTCACTGAACTGATATTTTCTGATTTGCAGATGGCACACGTGTAGTGGTTTATGCTGTCCGGTATGGTGAACCTGGCATTGCAATCGTTGCAGATGTACCAGGTTTTGTCCATGTATGCATTCCCGTAGACCGTCCTGATCTCCCTGGATTCGGCCAGTGCCTGCGCAATTTTCCTCCTTGCACTTTCATAGATCCTGGCGAATGTAGGTCGGGAGATTCCCATCAGACTGCTTGCTTCCAGGTGGTTCATCAGGTCATAATCGACCAGCTTGATGGCTTCGTACTCCTCGTACAACAGGTCCACATGTCCGTTGTTCCTGCCCCCGCGAAAACCATAGGGTTTGTACCCCCTGAATCCCGGCGGGGCAACGATCTTTCTTAATTTCCTTCTCCTGGGCATCTGTAAATCAGGTTTTCCCTGTACAAATATAATGAGAATATTCTCAAAAAGAAAATTAGTGAGAAAAATTTTTATAAAAAAATATATATATATATTAATAGCGAATTAAATATATATATTTGGAATGGCCCGAACATTTGGTTGCTGGTTAGCTGGGTAACACTAAGAACCCCAGAGAAGAAAAGGGTGAAGGGTAGAGGGGGTGAAAGGGAGAGGAAGAAATTGGCGGGAAAAACATAGCCAAGAGCTTCGTCTACTGAGCTTGTCGAAGGACTGATGGTATTCAAAGCATTGAGATAGTTTTATACCACACTGTCTCACCGTCTCACCGTCCCACTGTCCTCCCCCTTCTCCCAGTCCCCAAATCTCCTACCCTCCTTTGTCCTCCATAACCTTTGTGTAGGCTCCCTTTGGTCGCGTTAAGGCTTCTCTTTGTGCCTCTCAGAGCAGGTTTTTTGGTGAAGTGGCTCCCGGTTTTCGGGAAGGACCTTCAGGCAGGTTGTTGAGCCATGTATTCGCCATCAACTGTGCCCCTGCCATGGATGGGTGCACCCCGTCGCCGGTCCAGTATGTTGCCGGGGCCTTTTTTGCTGCCGTAGAGAATGCCTTCTGGTAGGGTACCCATACTGCTTCGAATTCTTTTGCAAGTTTTTGAGCTATCTTCTGGTAGGGTCTGAACGGCTCCTCCCATGATTCATCTACTGCGCTGGTACCGGGCAGGATAAATGGTTCACAGATCACCAGCCTGATTTCCGGAAGGGCCTTCCTGGTACGCTCCAGTAGTTTGCGGTAATCATTTTCATAGATTCCGGGTGTACCGTCGTAATTGCCGTTTCTCCTGTGCCAGTAATCGTTGACCCCGATCAGGATGCTGAGAATATCGGGCTCAAGGTCCAGGCAATCCTCCTGCCACCTGTCTGCCAATTGATATACCTTGTTACCGCTGATCCCACGGTTGTATATGGTGAGTCCCTTGGCTGGCATTTCACCCAAAAGCCGCGCGGCGATAAGCATTGCATAGCCGGTTCCGAAAGAATTTCCATGGTTAGGAAATTGTTGGTTTTTATTTCTTCCTGCATCGGTGATCGAATCACCCTGGAAAAGGATGGTGGCCCCTGCCGGGAAAAAATTTGCATTTCTGAGGTCCTCTGGAACTTCATAAGGTGTGCCCCTTGCAATCAGTGGCATTCCTGCCAGCGACAATGTTCCTATGCCTGCATTCCTGAAGAATTTCCTCCGGGAATATTTTTTGTTTGAATTGTTTTCCTCCTTTTTCATATGATCGGGTATTAAGTTTTTTTGTTGTTATGAATCCCGCATGATCTTTGCAGCATTTTTCCGGTATACTTTTTCAAGCACTTCATCCGGCAGGTCCAGTGCATGCAAAGGCCAGTGGTATGAGTTGTATGGCAAATAGAGGTGTTCGTCGGCCGTTTCCATCAACCTGAACGTCATCCGGTACATGTTCAGACTTCGTCCCATATCTGTACCATAAAGGATCCTGTCCTGATACGCTGTATAGAATTTTCCTGCTGCACGCGGAATGGCTGAAACTTCTGCATAGCGCGCGCTGTTGTCGAGGTAAAGATTTGGATAGGTATCGAGTAGTCTTCCCGCGATGGAAAGGTCGTATGAGCAATTGGCGAAATGGCAGGCCACAAAAGTGGTATTGGGATTCTTTTGAAGTGTTCTCTCCAGGATATCCATCATTTCCCCGTGGTCCCTGATGCCTTCCTGGTTGTCAAGCCTCCACTTGAATGCATTCATCATGCCGTCGTTCGTGGAATCCATTTTCTCATACATCCATTTCGGGTCTGCAACATGCAGGTTAACAGGCAATCCAAGTTCTGCAACCGCACGCCATATTGCAACCATGCGGTCGTCATCGGGATGCATGCCCCATGCAGGCGGCTTGCTGTAAAACAATCCTTTTCCCTTGTCACCCAGTTCGCCCACTCCTTTTGCGCCTTTCTCAACACATCTCTTCAATTCAGCAATTGCAGTCCGGTGGAAACTGTCTGTCTCGCAAGCCGAATAATCGATGCCGCACCAGATGTCAAACCGGTCGGGATAACCGGAATACATATCAACCACCGAATCAAAGTCCGGTCCATGAAGATGACTGAGAATGACCGTCTTTTCAATTCCAACAGCATCCATGGTTTCCACCCACTGGCTCACCTCATCACTGTTCTTTGCATACACATGCGAGTGCATATCAATGATGGGATACTTTGCCTTTTCTACGAGTGTCTCAGTCAGGTTATAGATCGAACGAGGTTTGAAGTTCTTCAGAAGCAGTGTCTCTGTGATGGGTGAGTCTTCTTTTTCCTGGTTTTTTACATCACCGCTACATGCAGTGATCAAAATAACCAGGATCATGGAGCCAAAAATGGGTGTTCCTTTTTTCATGGCGGTAACTGAGGTTGGGTAAATGGATGTATGGTTCCAAAGTACGGAAAAATATTTAGTGCTTGCAAGAAAACGCCAATAGCTGCGTTATGCTTGACTTCAAAACAGTCATTTACGATCAGTAAACTCCTGTTTTTCAGTCATCGCAGGCCTTGCTCTTGTCGCTTTCTTATCAAGCACTGCTAAATAATATGAGTTTTCTTTCTGACACTATTTAAAAGGGTTAGGGAATTTTGGAATGATTTGGTTCCCGCGGTATCTGGTTTTGGTTTCTCGCAGATTGCGCAAGCGCAAACGCAGAAGACGCAGTTGATTTTTGGTTCTCGCAGAATCCGCCTGCGGCGGATACACAGATTAATGCGTACGCGGTTGTTTGTGTTTTCCGCGTATTCGCCGCAGGCAGATTTTGCGATTGAAAATCTGCGTGACAATCTTGCCTGGCAGAGAATAAAGAACTCCGCAGCTGTGAGTATGATGGATCACCACTGCGGAGTTCAATGTCATTACAGTCTGCCGCTAAGATCAATTCGCATTCAAAATGCTTATGAGATCTTGATCTGTTTTGTAGGCTTTGGTTTTATCTCTTCACGTTTTGGCAGACTGATTTTCAGGATACCGTTGTCATACTTTGCCTGGATATTGTCGGCATTCACTGCATTCTCAGATACTGTAAAGGAACGCTGGAATGACTGGTAGCTGAACTCACGGCGTGCAACGGTTTCGTGCTCCTTTACCTCTTTCTTGTTCTCTTTTTCGGATGAGATGGTAAGTCGACCGTTGTCGTAGTTGATGTTGAAATCCTTTTTCTCCATTCCGGGAGCGGCTACCTCGATCTCATATTCATCTGCATTTTCCTTTATGTTCACTGCAGGTAATGTTGAATCAGATCCTGCAAAGTTCGAGTAGTTCCAGTCCATCATATCTCCTTCAAAAAATTTATCTATTAATGAAGGAAATGACGGCGACCATTTGTTTGATAATTTTGCTAGTGTCATGGTATTTTCCTCCTTATTTTTTGGTTAAACAATGTTTTTTTGTTCTCACCCAAGGTAAATCAAATGCAATGCCATACCGTGTGCCGATTGTTTGCGCATATTATTTAAAGAATTGAAAAACAATAAGATATATCCACATAAAATTTGAACACCTGTTGGAAAAACTGTTGATAAAGCGCCAATATGGCAGTATTCTGCAGTTAATTACGTCATAATGGCGCACTTGTGTTTTTTAGCTCATATTTCAGTGCATCCCTGTCCTTCCATTCATCTGTTTGTAATGCTGCAGCCTTTGCTGCGAGTGACTTTTATATTTGGTGACTTTGCTGTCCGGATTGGCGTTTTAGCTTCGCTGGGCTCGTAAACCCGGTTCTTGCAAGCACTAATTAATATTTTTATCATTTGATGGTAATTGTCATGTAAATTATCTTACCTTCGCGGCTCGATTTAAAGAGGACAACGGAGACCCGAGTTTTTGTATACCGCGCAAGTGTTCCCGGCCACGGGGTAAAATCCGATTATTTTTGTCACCAGCTTCCTTTTCGGATCGGTATATAAAAACAGATAAAATGATATTATTTAATGAAATGGGACTGGATGATCCCATTCAAAGGGCTGTCAATGAACTTGGTTTCATTGAACCAACCCCCATCCAGGAAGAGGTAATTCCGAAGATCCTTGCTGATTCGCAGGACCTTATTGCGCTTGCGCAGACCGGAACCGGTAAGACTGCGGCTTTTGGTCTTCCGTTGATCCAAAAAGCAGACACAGAAGACAAGTCGGTACAGTCATTGGTATTATGTCCCACAAGGGAATTGTGTATGCAGATCACCAGCGACCTTCAGGATTTTTCCAAATACATTAACGGATTTAATGTGATCCCGGTATATGGCGGAGCGCCTGCTGAGAAACAGATCCGGCAGTTGCGCTCAGGCGGTCAGTTCGTTGTCGGTACCCCGGGAAGGGTACGCGATTTGATCGATCGAAAGGTATTGAAAGTGCAGAAGATCAGGTTTTTGGTGCTTGATGAAGCGGACGAGATGCTTCAAATGGGATTCAAGGAGGAACTGGATGCCATTCTTTCAGGTACGCCTTCTGAAAAACAAACCCTGTTGTTCTCTGCCACGATGCCGAAAGGGGTCTACCAGATCGCGAACAATTACATGCATGAGCCCGCGGAAATCTCTGTAGGCAAAAAAAATGCAGGAGCTGACAATGTGGAGCATGAATATTACATGTCGCATGCCAAATACCGTTACGAAGTATTGAAGCGCATCGCGGATATGAATCCGGACATATACGGGATCGTATTTTGCAGGACCCGCAGGGAGACCAAGGAGGTGGCGGATAAGTTCATGACCGACGGTTACAATGCGGATGCGCTGCATGGTGACCTTTCCCAGGCACAACGTGATCATGTAATGAACAGGTTCAGGAAAAGACAGTTGCAGATGTTGGTTGCCACGGATGTGGCTGCACGCGGACTGGATGTGGATGATCTTACCCATGTGATCAATTACAATATGCCGGACGACCTTGATGCGTATATTCACCGGAGTGGAAGAACCGGCAGGGCAGGGAAGAGTGGGATTTCGATCTCGATCATCCATACGCGGGAGACCGGGAAGATCAGGGAACTGGAAAAGATAACGAAAAAGAAATTCAGTCGTGTCATGATCCCGGGTGGAAAGGAGATATGCGAGAAGCAGCTTTTCAACCTGGTCAATACTATGGAGCAGGTAGAAACTGCTGACAACCAGATTGATGAATTCCTTCCCGAAATCTATAAAAAGCTTGATTGGCTCAGCAAGGAAGAACTGATCAAGAAGTTTGTATCGGTGGAATTTAACCGGTTCCTGAAATATTATAAAAATGCGCCTGACCTGAATGTGCAGGCAGACAGGCAAGAAGGGTCCGGCAGAAATAGGGAGGTTAGCAGAGACAGGCGCAGCAGCAACAGGAACGATGCCCGTGAGGACAGGAGAAGCAGGGGAAAGAAGGACTACAGCCGGTTTTATATAAACATCGGGAGCAAGAACGATATCAATCCCACCAGGCTGATTGGTCTATTGATGGATACCACCAGCGACAGGCAAATTGATATCGGAAAGATCGATATTATGAAGGGATTCTCTTTCTTCGAAGTAGACCGCAAGCAGGAACAACTGGTGATGCAGTCATTCAGCAGGAATATCAGGCACGATGGTACGAAGGTGAAGGTAGAACTGTCGAACGAGAAACCTGCGGGCAACAAGCCGCAGGGAGCGGGCATAGCTGAGAGGAAAGGCAAAGCCGGACCTTCATATGACCGCAACATTTCTTACGGGGATCAGCGTTCAGGGAAATCGACCGGTGGCAGAACAGACCGGAGAAGTACTGTAAAAAAAGAAAATACATGGGATGATACCCTGACTCAAGGCAGTTATTCCGGTTACAAGCCGAAAGGCACTTACAATTCAGGCAAAAACAGCAAGGCAGGTACTGCGAAAAAGAGACACAGGAAAGGCAGCAGGCCGCAGTATTAGTCCACTTGAAATGGGACCAGATGGCTGATCCAGCTTCATTCGTCTCCATTCCCGGTAATCCGGCATCTTTTTATAAGCTGACGGTACGCGGACCGGTCTGCTAAAGTGGGTCGCCGTAAATCGTTCCCCGTCCGTGTGTTCCAACGTAAACCCTTCCGAATTTTTTCGGATCCCCCGTGATGTGCATCAGCAGGCCCCATTCGTGGTCGTCATCATTGATCCTGAGCCATGATCCTGCATAATCTTCGGATCGGAAGATGCCGCGAATTTCATCTACTGTTCCAACCAGGTAGAGGGCAGGATCTTCTGAGTCCGGGGCAGATTTCCCAAATCCGAATGCATGGATCTCTTCAACCCCGGGGAGTTTGATAAAGTCTTCCTGTGGATTTTCCGTGTGATACAGTCCGTCGAAAGCAGCCAGCCACAGGTCCCCTGATCGCCCCGGTGTGGCATAGATCCGGTCCTGTCCCCCACGGGAATCTCCGCGTCCCTGCCTTGTTTCAGGGATGTCATCAGGCAGCTTCAGGGGATGCCCGGTGAATGAAAGTCCGCCATTATCACTGATGTACAATTTTCCTTCAAAAAGGTCGAGTCCGTAAAATTTCAATGGATCAACCCTGTCGGCGATCACCCGCAGGTTTTCCGGGATTCCACCGGACCGTACCCAGGTTTCCCCCCGGTCTGACGTGGCAAATACCGGGCTTCTCTGTGGTGTCCAGATCCAGTTCTTGCTGTCGGAACCCACGGCGATATGTCCATGTCTTACCCCGGGCAGCGGCATGGAAGAAGTGGGCTGCCATGTTTTTCCTCCGTCCATCGAATAGCCAATGTTCTCATCTGAAGGATTGGCAGCTTCGATGCCCACCCTCGCGATCACCTCCGGCTGGAGTTCTGCACATGCAATTCCGTTTGTGTTGCCGAAGTGAGGATTTTCGAAGCATCCTTCCGGCACGGGTTTATCAAGGTCATAATGCACAAAGCCGCAGTAATCGCCAATTGCAGTGATCACCTGGCCTCCTTCGGGAGGACTCAGAAGTTCCAGGGGCACCGTCTCTTCGATCCCGGTACTCATGATGTGCCACGTTACTTTTTCACCCCGGTCCGCTGCCGTGAGGTTGAATGTTTCATGTCCCCCGTACCCTGTTGTGAACAAAGCATGATCAGGATCATTGGGATCGATCTCAATATCGAACATCCAGTGAACACCTGTATGATGTATGTAGGGAGCTTTTGAATAGTCGAATTCAACTCCGCTTGCAAATACCGGTATCCATGTTTTCCCCCCGTCTTTACTGCGGAATATTTCATCTCCGCCGGCACTGTACCTGTGGTAGGTTGTGACCACCAGGGTTTGCGGATCGGCGGCATCCACTGATACGGCGGCGTAGCCAAATTCACGGTTGGTTCCGGGTTCCGGTTTGTCGGGGGTAATATCAAACCATTCACCTGTTTGAGCATTGAATTTCCAGCATGCCCCGTTCCGCATTCTTGCAGGACCGGGGTTGTCGCCGTAGGTAAGGTACAGGTTTCCATCTGGAGCAAGAATGCCATGAGTGATCCTGAAGTCCTTCGGGTGTCCAGGGACGGGCTCCCAGCTATCTCCGCCATCTTCGGAAAGATAGAAGTTTTCCCTGTTCATCAGGGACACACCTGCATAAATTACCTGGCTTTTCCCGTTTTTTTTGCTGTTGGGATCAAAAATGACAGTTACAATACCGCTTCCCATGTTTTGCATTGCCTGCCAGCGGTTCCTTCTGTCGGTGATCTCCGGCAGTTTTTCCGTCACGTCAGGAAATGATGTCACCTGCGACCAGGTCCGTGCCTCGTCGGTGCTTCGCCAGAGGCCGCTTTTTCTTGTTCCCAAATAGAGGATATCCGGGTTGTTGGGATCCACCATCATTCGTTCGCCGTTGCCGCGTCCGTTCTCATTGCCCCCCATCTTGAAGGGTACCGGAACAATGTTAAAAGTGTGCCCGCGGTCGTGCGACCAGAGGATGGCACCGTCGGGTGCGTTGGAATTTGTATAGGTCCCGCATGCCAAGTATACCTTACCGGGGTCGGAAGGATCAAGTGCAATGCTTTCAACTCCCATGAGGTTCATCTGGTCATAAGAAAGCCAATCGAGCAGCGGTTCCCAACGCTCTGCTTTGCCGTTCCAGCGATAGGCGCCACCCATATCGGTGCGGCAATACCTTACTCCCTGTTCGGTGGGATGGAAAATGATCCCGGGAACAAATCCCCCGCCCACCGTGGTGACGTTTTTCCAGACATAGGGCCCCTGAATATTTTCTTTTTTTGAGTTGTTGCTGCATCCTGCCAGCAGCACTAAAATCAATGCAGGTAACAGTATTTTAAATATTTTCATGATCGATTAGGTAATTTTTTAATTTGTATTCTGAGCTTGCTCAATGCCTGTGAGATATTTGATGCGCCTCTTCACTTCACTGTTTTCCCTGACCTCCATTTTCATTTTTTCAGGTTGAATGGAGAATTCATAATGCTGTGGTCCGTCTATCATCAGTATAATGCTGTTCAGAACCAGGAGTCCTTCGGTGCCTGACTGCGAGGTATAGAGCGCCCGGGTCATAACAGGTGCCGGATCTTTAGCGCCAACAATACCAAGGTATTCCGCGGCTCTGACCCTGTTCAGCAATTCCGGATCATTGGCTGCAACCTGCCTGGCCGCATCAACCAGGTTTTCATCACCGGCCTGAAAGGCGCTGCAAACGATCAGTGCCCAGTATCTTTTCCAGGGATCAGCAGATCCAAGTGCACCCAGTAATTCCTCTTTTATCTCCTTAAGTGGTTGCAATGCAAGGTCCGCTATATCCATATAATTTATAATATCTTTCTTGTGCTGTTGTCCGAAAGAAACGGGATCATCCATTGCATTTTCTATCAAATAGTCTTCCGGGTAGAAAGAAAGATCGGGCATTTTTTGCAGCTGTAACCTTAACCTGCTTCTGAGCTCAAGCAGCAAGGAACTATATTCCGGGAGGCCCGACAGGTCTTGTGTTTCGTAAGGATCTGTTTCCATGTCAAAAAGCATTTCCGGTTCCCTGGTCATGAAGAACCTTGATTGCAGCTCATTCAATTGTCCGATGTTGTATTGTTCCAGCCACTCCCTGTAAGCCAGTTGGATGTAGCGGTAATTGTTCCACAGTCCGTCGAAATTGAACGGCTGGTAACTGCGAATGTATTTGTACCTTCCTTTTCTCAGGGACCTTACCATATCGTATTTCTCATCGAACCGGTCGGCATAGCCAATCGCTTCGTCCCGTTCATTCACCGCTCCTGCTTTGATCCCTTTTCCCAAAAAAGGTTTTCCGTCCATGCCCCCAGGAATTTCCATCCCTGCAAGCCGCAGGACCGTGGGTGCAAGGTCGGTAAAGCTGACAAAACCCTGTACTTCACTTCCCGGCTTGAAATCCACCAGGTGCTTGTAATTCTCAGGAATATGCACCACCATGGGGACATGCAGACCTGTTTCATACAGATATCCCTTACTTCCCGGCAAGACACCTCCATGATCTCCGTAATAGAAAATAAAGGTGGATTCCATGAGCCCCTCTTCCTCAAGTTCTTTCACCACTTCTCCAAGTTGTTGGTCCATTTCCATGATCTTATCCCGGTAGAAGGCATTTGTGTATGCAAAAAGATCAGTTTTGGGATGTTCCGGAAGGATCAACGATGTATCCACCGGATTTTTCGGCATGTATCGCTCCATCTCCTCCCTGGTGAAATGCAACCTGCTCTCGTGGGTGGTTCCGATGTTGTACACATGGAAGAAGGGCTGACCCTCACCGCGGTTTTTCCAGTGAGCCTTCCCGGAAGATTCATCCCACACATCACTGCCTTTGATGATGTTGTAATCCTCCTTTGCATTGTTGGTTGTGTAATAGCCGGCTTCCCTCAGGTATGCCGGGAACATCTTCAGGCCATCCGGCATGGGCACGGTTTTTTGTTTCCTGTGGTACTGCGCACCAATCCGGGGGGCATAGCACCCGGAAATGATGGTCGACCGGGCCACACTGCATACGGGGGCATTGGAATAAGCATTCCGGAAGATAATCCCATGCTCAGCCAATGCTGTAATATGGGGAGTCGCCGCACCACCATTCCAATATAGATCCATGTAATGGACAGAATTATCTTCAGAGGTGATCCAGACAATATTGGGGGGTGTTTCATGAATATCACCCTTACAAGAGAAAAGAAAAATCATGCCTGCGATCAGTAGAAAATGAAAAATCTTACGGACTTCCATAAAAAACTTGCTTTGTATATATCTGTTCTAATTCTGCATGCCGAATCTTATTCCCCAAAAACCTCCCTTACGGCTTCAAGATAGGCCATTCCATGGATGGTATCCGGTTCCAGGTAGCTTCCTTCGGTCCATTCGTTCCAGCAGTTGATGTTCATAATCTTCTGCCCTTCCAATTGCTTATCGAGGAACGCTTTCATCTCAATCAGTGCCTGCCTGAAATTTTCAGGTGTATTGTTAAGAAACACACCGGTAAAGGGATATCGAAGCTCCCTGAATGTATCATCCTGGTCACATCTTGGACTGCTGTCCCAACCCATGGTGACGTTGGGGAAATAAGGAAGATTTACTTTCCGTGAGTATCTTTCAGCGTGATCCATATATCGTTGCTTGACCTTGTTGTAATCTTCCCCCGGAAAGGTTTGTTTTACATGGTGAACCCAGACATAGGAGGTTGTGGATGTGAACCCCAGGCCTTCCAGGAATTCACCGATCTTCTCCTGGTCGATCATCTCCTCAGAGGGGAGGACTGTTCTGCCCCATACAACGGCATTCAAATGCAGGTCATTGAAGCCGGCTGCTTTGACTTTGTTCCTGAAATTCCTGATACCGGCTGCCGTTTCTTCAGCTGATCCAAATATCTTCAAAAAACGATTGAGATCATAAATGGAAAAATAGGGAGCACCGTTAATGGTCCAATAGGAGGGATGTTCAAAGTATTCGCTGATGATGAAATCGGTCATACTGTCCCATGTTTCCAGGGAGATGACGCCAGGATACAGGAGTTCCGGACCATCGGGAGACATCACTGTTGCTGAATCCACAGGGTGTATATCAATCCAGTCGTGGTTGGCCCACATAAGGGCAAATTTGATCCGGTCATTGTTTTTTGCACCCATGAATCCCTCGTGTATTGCCCTTTGCAGGAACAATCCATCATTGTAATAATACCAGTCGAAAATAAAAGCATCTATCCCATGATCCGCGGCGGCATCGATCTTCTGCGCCATCTGTTCAGGATCAGCCTCATCAGTATATCCCCATTGCGGAACTTTGGGTTGCTGGTGTCCTTCGAAACGCGGTCTTGCATTTTTTACCAGCTCCCATTCGGTCCAGCCTTCGCCATGGACCTTTACATTTCGATTGTCAACATGGTAATTGGGAAAATAATAGGATGCGATGGTATATTCATCTCCGGTTTTTTGTTTACTGTTGCATGATCCGGTAAGCAGGACAGGAAACGTCAACAGGAGAATATAACACACGTGTCTCATTGTCGAATTATTAGAATTGATTCTTAATTGTGATAGAGATCTAGTTTGCCGTCCAGTTCAACTGCGAGTACCGTAATGTATTTGTCGATTACATTTTCAGGTACATTGATATAGAGTATCCCCGGAATGTTTTGCCATTCTGCGCCACCGAACCTTTTGAAGTCCAGTTCACGGTTACTGCCCACAACACGTATATTATTGATATTGTTCCTTACGCCTTTCAATGTCACATACGCTTTGGGTTGACCAAGGATGTAGAGATATATCACATCTTTGGTTTTATTGAGGGTAGTGGGTCCGTAGAAATGGCCATATGGAAGGCCCTTTTCAGTGGGGTAAACTGCCTCTTCATGTTTGTCGATCCATTTGCCGAGTTCGGTGAGGACCTCCACCTGTTCAAGTGGAATGGTACCGTCTTCACGCGGACCAATATCCAGCAGCAGGTTGCCACCGGTACCAATGCATTCAGCGAAGGTTTGCATGACCTGGCGGGGTGACTTGAAATTGGTGTCGGAATACCGGAATCCCCAGCTATCGTTGATGGTCATGCACAGTTCCCAGACACCGTCAGGCGGATTGATCGGGACACCCTGTTCCGGGGTCTCGTAATCCCCGTGTCCTTTCATTCGTGCATTCAGAATGGCATCGGGATATTCTGAGAGGATCATTTCCCTGACCTCTTTCATTCTCCATTGTTCATCGGTCCGTTCCCAGTCGCCATCGAACCAGTAGAGGTCGGGATGGAAAAGGTCCATGATCTCCCGGATCTGTCCGCGGTGAAACTCAAGGAACCTTTCCCATGCTTCCGGATCCTCTTTCCCCTTTGCCGGGTAGGCAAACAGGTTCCTGTTTTCATTGTCTTCCATCCCGGGCTGAATTACAGAGGCGTAGTCGGGGTGTGACCAGTCGAGGTGCGAGAAATAGAGCCCCACTTTGAGACCCTCTTCCCGGAGCGCTTCAGCATAGGGTGTGAGCAGGTCCCTTCCCGCGGGGGTTTTGTCCACCACATTCAGGTCAGAAAGCTTCGTGTCCCATAAAGCCACCCCATCGTGGTGCTTGCTGGTCAGTACCGCGTATTTTGCTCCTGCTTTTTTAAACAATTCCGCCCATGCTTCAGCGTCGTATTTGCTTGCAGTGAATCCTTTTGCCTGGCTCATGTATTCATCGTAGGGGACCTCGTTGTTGAAAAAGGCCCATGACTCCGCGGTGCCGTCTACCGCGTAGATGCCCCAGTGAATGAATATGCCCAGTTTGGCTTCCCGGAACCAGTCCATTTTCGGGGGTATTTTCTTTACTTCATTGACCACGACATCGGTGGAAGCCAGTTTTTCTTTTTTCGCCTGGCTGTCACAGCCCCAGGATAGGACAAACGGGATGATCGCAAGTACCGTTAATCTTTGGATTTTTATCATGATTTAAGAATTTAGTGTATTACAAGGCTAAGGTAGTAAATTAATTGGCCAATGGCCAGCCAGGAGCCAATAGCCAATAGGCTGGAGATGATGTTGTGCTACAATCTCTCAACCCGCTCCATCTTTCGTCTTTAATTGGAATAAATAATAATAGAAAAATTAAAAGGGATTTGATCCCGGAGGAAACCTGTGAATGCAATTTTATCTTTACATTTATTCATTGTAACGTAACAGAAATCAAATCATCCCATCATGAAAAGTCATACTACAAAATTCACCAGGCGAGAATTCATAGGTACTTCTACCGTGGCTTCCGGTGCCATTGCCTTTGCTCCCGGTCCGTTTCTCGGCGGGATCTTTGGCGATGAGTTCACCATTAAAAGTGCAGTCTATTCTACAGTATTAAATGTAAAAATGGTGCATACGGGCGTGATCCATGAAGAGGCTTACGAGGGGTCCTGCCGGGTAGGTAATGTGGAGTACTTGACAATGGAACATGAACAGGCAAACATGAAGCGCGGCCTTGCTGAGCTAAAGTCAGAAGTTGCAGGAACAGGGTTTGGCCCCGGTATCAATATACTCGACCCACAGGGGGTCTACATGTGGGTGGAGGCAGGAAACCCGGAGATCATGCTGAAGGATGAAGAATTGCATAAGCTGAACAGTGACAGCGATGTGGCCGACGTATACGTGGTCGCGGGCGGATTGCCCCAGTTCACGTGTGTACGCATTGCTGAAACCTACAAGAAACCTGTAGTTTTCATGAGTCCGGCTGGATGGGGGCTGGATGTGCCTGGTGGAATCAGGGCCATGGGATACGACAGCTTCTATGTTGCTGATATGGAGTATCTGAAGAACCTCCTGATGGTCTTCAAGGCGCGGAAAGCATTTCAGAATACACGGTTTCTGAATGTGACCAATTTTGATGTTGTGCCCAAGGGAGTGATAAGCTCGGTCAACGACCTGGATTTTATCCGGGAAAAATACGGTATGAGTTACCAGACTGTCGATTATAAAGAGTTTTTCAACGAGATGGATAAGCTGGAAAAGGATAAGTCTTTCATGAAGAAGGCAGAGAAGCTGGCGGAACAATTGATGGAAGGAGCAGGAAGGTACAACATGACCGGAAAGGATGTTATGAATTCATTCCTGTATTACCTTACCGTACTGCATTTTTTTGAGCAGTACGACTGCAATGCCTTCGGGGTTGAATGTTTTGAACTTTGCAGCTCTATGCAGCCATGGAACCGCAGGTTCACACCGTGTATGACGCATTCCCTGCTGAAAAATGATGGATTTCCCTCAGCCTGCGAAAAGGACCTGAATGCGTTACTTTCCATGGCTTCCATGATGTATGTAAGCAACAAGCCGGCTTACATGGGCAATCCCGATTTTGAGCACGACAAGAGTATCATCAAGCTGCACCATTCCGATTCACCGACGAAAATGAAAGGTTTCGGAGAGAAGGATGATTATTACGAGATCAAGAGTTTTACAGATTCAGGTTTTGGGGCAACATTGCGGTATGATTATGCACAACACAAGGGCCAGAAGGTGACGCTGGCAAGGTTCAATCCATCTGGAACAAAGATGCTGCTGATGCCGGGTGCGATAGCTGACGGAGGAGGAATGGAAGGAATCGGTTGTGCACAAACGGTTAGTATTGAAGTAAACAACAGCAAAGAGTCGATGCGGGCCATGCAGGATTTCGGGCATCACCTTTCGATGGTTTATGGTGACTGCAGCGAACAGATCAGGGACCTCGGTGAACTGATGGATTTCGGTGTGCAGATCGTTTAATCCTCCTTCATCCCGATATATCATCGAGACACCCCGGGGTTTAATACCATTTATTTGAACTTTAAATGCTTTTGGTAAATCGGAATCATTGAAACATGGACACAACAGACATTCTTATCAAGATCAGGAAAATAGTAAGATCTATTAACCTGGAATCTAAAAAGATACAAAAAGAACATGGTGTAAGCATCCCGCAGGTCCTGTGCCTCAATTTTCTGCAGCGTTGCCCGAACTTCCAGTCAACACAGGGCGAGATCAGGAAATTCCTGAACCTGAATTCAAGCACTGTAAGCGGGATCATTCATCGATTGGAAAAAAAAGGATTGCTGGCAAGGCTGCCAAAGTCCGGAGATAAACGGGTGGTCAACATCGCACTCACATCTGACGGACAGAAGATGCTTTCAACCATTCCGGCACTTTTACACGAAAGGCTGTCTGAGCGTTTACAGGAACTGGATGAGAAGGAGATCACCATGTTGCAAAACGGGCTGGACATGCTTGTGAGTATGCTCGACATTCAGGAGGTAGAGGCTTCACCGGTGCTGACTGTTGAAGGGGAAATAAATGAGTAGGGACAGGGGACAATTCTGCCTTTGGCTTATGGTTTATGGCTGTTATGCAGTTGATTTTTGTTTCTCGCAGAATCCGCCTTTGGCGGATACGCAGAAATAGTTTTCTCAGTTTTTTTCTGTGCTGCAATTTATTGCACTGCGATTGAAAATCTGCGTGAACCTTTGTAAAACTGAGCTGTTATGACTGATTCGTATATCAGTTAAAAAGTTAATAATCATACAGTTAAAAAATATTTTCGGCAAGACGGACAATTTTTGTTAATTTTGTTCGTATAGAAACAAATTAACGAGAGATGATTTTTAACGATGCGCAGCAGGAGATAGCGAACAAGATTGAAAACAAGAAAAACCTTAGCAACTGGCGCGATTGGAAATGGCAGTTGAAACATTCAATAAAATCACTGGATCAGTTCGAATTGCTCACAGGGATCCGTTTTGATGACAGTGAAAGAAAGGAATTGAAGAAGACCTTTGACAAATTTCCGCTGTCGATCACCCCATATTACCTGTCGCTGATCAATACAAAGAATTTCAGGAATGATCCTGTGTTCAGACAGGCTTTCGGCGGGGTTGAGGAACTGATCATGTCCGATGCCGAGCTGAAGGACCCGCTTTCGGAAGACCATGACAGTCCGGTTGAGGGCATCACACACCGTTATCCAGACAGGGTTCTGTTTCATGTGAGCAATGTTTGTTCGATGTATTGTCGCCACTGTACAAGGAAAAGGAAAGTGGGCGATGTGGATTTTGTTCCGACGAAGGATCAGTTGCGCAAAGGAATAGATTACATAAGAAAGACCCCGCAGGTCAGGGATGTACTTCTTTCGGGCGGTGATCCATTCATGCTCACCGACCAGATGATTGACTGGTTGTTGTCGGAGATCAGCAGCATTGAGCATGTTGAAGTAATTCGCATAGGAACCAGGATGCCGGTGGTTCTGCCCTACAGGATCACGGATGATCTTATCAGTATATTGAAAAAATACCAGCCCCTGTGGATCAATACGCATTTCAACCATCCCAGGGAGATCACAGCTTCTTCAAAAGAGGCGGTGGCAATGCTTGCCGACGGAGGATTCCCGCTCGGGAACCAATCGGTATTGCTGGCCGACATTAACGATTGTCCGAGGATCATGAAAACGCTGGTTCACAAACTGGTTGAAAACCGGGTAAGGCCCTATTATCTCTACCAGTGCGACCTGTCTGAAGGGCTGTCACATTTCAGGACCCCCATCGGAAAGGGGATTGAGATCATGGAGAGCCTGGTTGGCCACACTAGCGGATTTGCCAGGCCGGTCTATGTGATCGATGCACCCGGCGGGGGTGGCAAGATCCCAGTGATGCCCAATTACATCATATCGTGGTCGACCAACAAGGTGGTGCTGAGGAATTACGAGGGGGTGATTACGACCTACCAGGAGCCCGACAGTTACGAACCAAAGATGTGTGACCGGAACTGCGAAAAATGCAGCCTGGACCTTGAACTGTCGGAAGGGGACGAATCGGAAGCCATCGGGATCGAGAAGTTATTACAGGAGCAGAGCGATACCATATCACTGGTTCCTGAAAACAATGAACGTATTCAAAGGAGGGATGAAAATGCAGGATAAGATCGAAAAGATCGGAAATAAATCAATCATACAACATGGCGAGCACAACAAACGTATCTATCTGATAAAACTTGATGAAAGTGATGCAGATACCATTACCAGTTACTTAAACAAACTTGCCAGGGAAAATTCCTACACAAAGATATTTTGTAAGGTGCCTGCATGGTCTGCACCTTTGTTCTATGCAGATGGGTACATCCTGGAAGCATTCATACCCCGGTTTTACAACGGTTATACAGGTGTTTGCTTTATGTCTAAATTCTTGAATTCAGACAGGTTGCTGGGCATGGAATCTGATAATATGCGCGTTTTCAGTCAGCTGCTTCGGCAATTTCATTATGGTTCCATCACAAAGTCGTCACCGCCTGCCGGACTCAATATCAGAAAACTTGGTCACCAGGATACTGAAGCGATCACAGGCATTTACAGCGAGGTATTCAAAAGCTATCCGTTTCCGATCCACGATCAGGATTACATAAGAAGGACCATGGATGACAATGTATGGTATTTTGGTGTCGAGGATGAAGGAAAGCTGGTGGCACTCTCATCGACTGAAACGGATATGGAAGGAAAAAATGCTGAAATGACGGATTTTGCAACCCTTCCGCAGGCGCGTGGAAAGAAATTATCGGTTGCGCTGCTGGATGTTATGGAGGACCGGATGGCTGGACAGGGGATCGTTACTTTTTACACAATTGCACGTCTGAATTCGCTGCCAATGAACAAGACCTTTCTGAGCAAAGGCTACAGGTATGCAGGTACATTGATCAACAATACAAATATTGCAGGTGATATTGAGAGTATGAACGTTTTGTATAAACATGTAAAGAAGGGTAAAGGATGAATTTAGGAACACAATGCCGATTTTCGGATGATTGCCCGGTGTACAAAGGAGAAACCAAGGTTAATGATATGCCTTTGCATTTGCTGAGAAATGTATTTTGTCACCGGGGTTACAAGGGCTGGAAGAATTGTACGAGATTCAATTTACTGGAGCAGGATGCCGAAGTAGATGAAACAGTAACACCATATTCAAACAAATAGAAATTTATCAATATGAGTCAACAAAAAGTAGAAAAGGATTTGGGACCTTATGAGAGAAGAATGCTGAGTTTGCTTAAACAGCGTGGTCAATTGAAATTTGGAGAGATCATTATGCGGCTTGGGCTATCAGCCAATCACGGACAGCGGGTGCTTCATTCACTGATGGATAAGGGATTAATTGAGCGTGGTCGTGAAACGAACTACTTTCGCAGATTTCAAGATGGTAAATAATGCACATAATAGATCTTTTAATCATAGCCCTCTACCTGACGGTGATCCTATGGGTAGGATTTCACTTCTACAGGAAAAACAAGGACATTGATGAGTACTATGTCGGAGGACGTAACTTAAGCAGCCTTCACATTGGTTTATCGGTAGTCGCCACGGATGTAGGAGGTGGTTTCTCGATCGGTCTTGGCGGACTTGGTTTCGTTATGGGAGTCTCCGGAAGCTGGTTGCTTTTCACCGGACTTGTGGGAGCATGGCTGAGCGGGGTTTTCCTGATTCCGCTGGTGTCTTCCCTTGCGAAAAAGCAGAATTTCTATTCTTTTCCGCAGTTCCTCGGGCACATTTTCGACAGGAGGGTCGCTTTTATTGCCGGTGTCATTTCTGCCATAGGATACCTGGGATTTACAAGTTCCCAGATCCTGGCGGGGGCCAAGCTTGCCTCATCAACCTTTGATGGACTGACGCTGAACAATGCCCTGCTGGTCATGGGGGTGATTACCATTGTATACACGGTATTCGGGGGAATCAAAGCTGTTATATACACCGACACGATCCAGTGGCTCATCCTGATGGGAGGACTGACCCTCATCGGGCTGCCATTTGCGTTTACCAGTATTGGCGGTATGCCGGCAATAAGGGAAACATTGCAGCCGGAGTTTCTGAAACTTACAAATATCACATGGCAGCAGATCGTTAACTGGGCATTTACCATCATACCCATCTGGTTCGTTGGCATGACACTCTACCAGCGGATCTATGCGGCAAGAGATCAAAAAACCGCACAGCGTGCCTGGTTCATTGCAGGCCTGTTCGAATACCCCCTGATGGCTTTTGTGGGTGCATTGTTGGGGATGTTTGCCAGGGTGGCAATCGATCAGGACGTAATTGCCGGTTATACGGTGGCAAACATTGATCCTGAAATGGGACTGCCGCTGCTACTGAAAAACATACTGCCGGTGGGCTTGCTCGGACTGGTGATTTCTGCTTACTTTTCTGCGATTATGTCTACCGCCGATAGTTGCATGATGGCCTCGTCGGGGAATATTCTGACCGATGTGCTGAGGCGGCACCGCGCCAATAACAGTTTGCGCATTTCACAGGTAATCACTTTTGTGATAGGTGCAACAGCACTATTCCTTGCCCTGAGCATGGAAAATGTCCTTGAGCTGATGCTGCATTCCTATTCGTTCATGGTAGCCGGTATGATCGTGCCGGTTGTTGTGGCGCTGGTATCCAAAAAACCGAACCCGTTTGCAGCATTGTTATCCATGATAACGGGAGGAACCATAGCCCTGGGCCTGATCATATGGGGTATCGATCTGCCGCTGGACCTTGATCCTATTGTTTTCGGTATTTTAGGAGCCGGACTGGTGTATGTTGGGGCCAATAGCCAGAGGCCAAAAGCCAGGGCAGGGGGACTTGGAGACCTGGAGACTTGGTGACTGGGGGACCAGGGCACAAAGGAGTTGCAAAACACTACGAAGGATTAGTTACGCAGACCACGGAGAATATTGAGAACCACGGAGGACTTCACTCTGTGAAACTCCAATATCTCTGCTCTCCGTGTAACCCTGCCACCGAACCAAAGAAAATCATCATAATCCAATAATCATCGTAATCATGGTTCAAACATTGTCCGGCAGCGAAATAGCTATTTTTAGCCAGGTGCCAGGAGCCAATTGCAGGTCCGGAAGCGATTAATTTTCAGGTTCGATGATAAATGCTACATCCTGACCTATATAACCAGCATGTCCCCCTGATATTTTCAGAACAGGGATGGTGAATTCAAGCTTGTTTTTAACCGATGTTACGGATAGGCCAGGATCGTTTCTCCTTGCCCTTTCACCGGGTTCTTCACTGTTCAGAAATTCTCCCCGCCAGGTATGAAATATCCTGAGCCGGTAGTCTCCGTTTTTGATGCCTGGCAGCACGATCGTCTTGCCCGACATATCGGTATTGGCATCCACCGCCCAACCAAAGATCATCTGGTCGCTTTTGACAGCGAAGATGTCTGCTCCGTCATTCTCCGTAACGATCGGTTCAGGGTTGGTTAGTTCAGAAAAAGGCACCTGTTTTGTAAACCTGTTGAGGGACCTCAGCTGATAGGTTACGGTATTGTCGTTCAACGAATTGGAATAGGACCACCAGAAAGGTGACATGGCTGCACCCGATGCAAGGCTTACCCACATCGCGTTGTGATATTGTGCCTGGTAACCGGGCATCTCCATTTCATAGAAGGTATGGTCCCACCCGGTTTCCGGTATGATGGCCGGTTTTTCAAAATTCTTCCACAGTTTTGCTACTTCACCATGGTAATTCATGTAGCTGTGGGTAAGGGGATGCGTCTTATCCCCTTTGATCTTCCCAGTGCTGTTGACCGGGAATCCCTGTGCTTCGTATATCTCCCTGCCTGCAAAGTCGAGTACAGCATATCCGCGCCCCCACCATTCGTTTACCCCGCCACTTCTTGTTCCCGTGGTCAGATGTTGCCAGGGATCGTTTTCCCTGAAATAGTTATGTACCTTTTCTACCCATTTCGCAGCCCCTATGCTGTCGCCGTATGCCCATCCGTCGGTGCCATTTACCTCATCAACGATGAACCAGATGGCAAGGGAACTGCTGTATCCCCACCTTGCGATCATATATCGATACAGTTTTTCCTGGTATTCCCAGGCGTCTTCACTGCTGTAGAAATCCTTTGCATCAGTGACAAGCTGGTAGGGATTGGTTTCCCAGCGCCTGTTCCCTCCAGGCCAGATGGTCTCTGAAAGAAAGGAATGGAACCAGAAATTGAGAGCCAGCTGCATTTCACGTTCTTCAAGTTCAAAAAGCAGTTCGTCGATCTGCTCACAGAGAAGCTGGTCATACCTCCCCAGTCCGGTGGCCCTTGTTTCCAGGGGTTGTATCAGGTGACTGATGAAATTGGCGCCCTTTTCCTGCAATTCGTCAAGCACTTCCGGTTCTGATTCCCCATTGTACCACATTCCTACACCATACCATGGGGTGCCGTCCCTGTATTGCAAATACCTCTTGTTTTCAGCGATTTCGATGGGACCGTGTCGTTTGGGTTCCAACACCCTGAAGGACCTGTTCTCACTGGTGGTTTCACCATTGCGGTCCCTGACTTTCACAGAATAGTTCCATTCTCCTGTTTCATCGGCAGAAAACCTGACCCTGAATGGGGAATATCCCGACTGGGTGTAGAAACCGGGTACTTGTATGCTCTTTCCGGAAGGGGCAACAAATGTTGCCATAATATCCAGGTCTTCCGGATCAAAAGGGTTCTCATATTCCGCGTCGATTCGGAGTATTATTTCCACCCTGTCATACATTTCAACGGTCCGGTCACGGTGAAAAATACCATTGATGGACGGTTGGGCGGTCAATACTGTTGACAGCGCAAAAATAGCCAGGATTGATAGCAGTAAATTTTTCATATTGGTTGATTTGGTTAATGACATAAAGTTAGGAGTAATTATAAAATTTTAAACTTATGAAAAATGAAAATGGGAACCACATGCAAAGGAGTTTTTATTTTTATAATAGCAGCATCTTTGATTGTTGCTATTTAAGGTGATCTTAAATCATCCGGACAAAATTAATCGGTGTATTTCACAATGTTTGTGTTATTTTGTAGCTTTCAGATTCTGGAATTAATTTATTGAGAAATATGGAATACCTGAACAGTCAGCCGGCGGAGCTTTACAAGCGTTTTTGCAAGACCCTTACATTGGAGGATGATCCTGCATTGATCGAGGAATATAAAAAGGTTCATGCAGCGGGTTCGGCCTGGCCGGAGATCAGCCAGGGGATGATCGAAGTCGGGATCATCGACATGGAGATCTACATCACCGGGAACCGGCTGTTCATGATCATGGATACCGTACCGGAATTTGATCATGCAAGCGCCATGGCGGAATTGGCCAGTCAACCACGCCAGTCGGAATGGGAGGCTTTTGTATCGAGGTTCCAGCGTACCTCCTCCAGGGCTTCTGCTGATGAAAAATGGCAGTTGATGGAACGGATCTATAAACTTGGGGAATGACCTTCAGCCTTTACAATTAATAGTAATCCTTTAAAAATGATCGATGCACACCATCACCTGTGGGTTTACAACGACAGGGATTATAACTGGATGGACGAATCCATGGGAATTCTGAAGAGGGACTACCTTCCCTGCGAACTGCAGGAAGAGATGAAAAAATCCGGTTTTTCAGAAAGCGTTGTTGTCCAGGCCAGGCAGACGGTTGAAGAAACCGATTGGTTGCTTGATGTGGCTGACAGTTTTGAATTTATAAAGGGAGTGGTCGGCTGGGTTGATCTTCTGTCTGATGAAGCAAAAGATCAACTCGGTACATTTTCATCTCACCCGAAATTTTCCGGTGTTCGCCACGTGATCCATGATGAACCGGACCCTGGTTTCATGCTCCGCGATGATTTTGCAATGGGGATCGCGGCCATGGGGCAGTACGACCTGGCCTATGACCTGTTGCTGTTTCCGCGGCATTTGCCCAACGCTTTGCAACTTGTTCAGAAATTTAAAAACCAACGTTTTGTTATTGATCACCTGTCGAAGCCAAATATAAAAAAAAGGGAGATCGAACCCTGGAAAACAGATATAACAAGGATGGCAGCAAATCCCAATGTGTGGTGCAAGATAAGCGGACTGGTAACAGAAGCGGATCATAGTGACTGGAATTACCTGGAGTTGGTTCCATATCTTGATATTGTGGTTGAGGCATTCGGAACCGGCCGGCTCATGACGGGTTCCGACTGGCCGGTATGCCGGCTTGCAGGAGAATATGCCGACATTATGTCGGTTCCTTTTCATTATTTTGCTTCATTTACTGAAGAGGAAAAGGACCAGGTATTCAGGTCCAATGCCATTGATTTCTACAACCTGAAAAAAGACCAGGTCAGTGGGACCGGTTGAATTATGCAATATAGAACACCCGAAAAATGAAATTGAATTCAAACATACCCCTGGGGCGAACAGGAATATTGGTTCCTCCAGTGATCTATGGGACCAGCTACCTGGGCAACCTTTACCGTGAGCTTTCATACGGTGATAAACTGGGTTTGATGAAGACCTGGTTCGAATGCACCGAAAAACCTGTGGTGATCGATACTGCAGGTAAATACGGGGCCGGTCTTGCACTTGAAGTGATCGGGAAGGGACTGGCTGAATTACGGGTCGACCCCAGTGATGTACTGATCAGCAACAAGCTGGGCTGGTACAGAATCCCCCTTGAAAAGGACGAACCGGAATTTGAACCTGGCGCCTGGGTGAACCTGGATCATGATGCAGAACTGTTGTTCGGATACGATGAGATCATCCGGTGCTATGACCAGGGAAATGAGCTAATGGGAGGGAAATATTCGGCAGAGACTGTTTCGGTTCATGATCCAGATGAGTATATTCATGGTGCCGGCGATGTTGGTGAAAGGGATGAAAGGTACAGGAGGATACTGGAATCCTACCGTGCCCTTTTCGATCTGAAAAAAGAAGGAAAGGTCAGGGCAGTCGGGATCGGGTCCAAGGACTGGAAAGTGGTCAGGGAACTTTACAATGACGTTCAATTCGACTGGGTGATGTTTGCCAACAGCTTTACGATCTTCAGGCATCCGCAGGAACTCATTGATTTTATTGAATTGTTGCATCATGACGGGGTGGGAATTATAAATTCCGCACTGTTTCACGGCGGATACCTGACGGGTGGAAACAAGTTTGATTACCAGGATGTGGATCCCATCAGCAGGCATGGAAAGATGATCTATGAATGGCGTCAGAAGTTCTTCGGCATATGCAACCGGTACCAAGTCGATCCCGGTGTGGCAAGCCTGAATTTCGGGATCAGTCATCCCGCTATCGCAAGTGTTGCATTGAACACAAGCAAACCGGAAAAAATGAAACAAAACGTTTCGGCCCTTGGACAGGAGATCCCCGGTGAATTCTGGAATGAAATGAAAAATGAGCAACTGATCAACAGTACATACAAATACCTGCAGGCATGAAATTATTGCGTATAACAGAGCCCGGCGTTATTGAAGCCGGCGATTCCGAAATACCGGATTTACATCATGGGGAGATCCTGCTCCGGCTTCGCTACGTGGGCTTTTGCGGATCCGACCTCAGTACCTACCTGGGGAAAAACCCCATGGTCACTTATCCCCGCATACCGGGACATGAGATCTCGGCAGAAATTGAAGAAACCGGATCTGGTGTCCCGGCAGGATTTACAAACGGGGAGCGGGTAACGGTGATTCCCTACACGAATTGCGGTACCTGCTCATCCTGCAGGAACGGTCGTCCCAATGCCTGTCAATTTAACCAGACCATGGGGGTGCAGCGAGATGGAGCCATGCAGGAATACATTGCCGTCCCATGGGAAAAGGTTGTTAAAACAGGATCGCTGGGATGGACTGAAACTGCTCTCGTGGAGCCCCTTACGGTGGGGTTCCATGCCTGCGCCAGGGGAAGGATCAAGGCAACAGATACCGTGGCGGTAATGGGTTGCGGTATGATCGGAGCAGGTGCGATCATAGGTGCGGTGTCCCTGGGAGCACAGGTCATTGCCATAGATATTGATGATCATAAGCTGGGGATCTCCAGGTCCCTTGGTGCCAGCCATGTAATCAATTCCGTCAACGGTGATATGCACGGTGAATTGTTGTCACTTACACATGATGCAGGTCCGGATGTGATCATTGAAGCAGCCGGGAATCCGGTTACCTACAGGTCTGCGGTAGAAGAGGTTGCTTTCAGCGGAAGGGTGGTGTGTATTGGATATGCAGCGGAGGAAGTTGCTTTTGCCACCAAATTGTTTGTGCAAAAAGAGATGGATATCCTCGGATCCAGGAATGCAGAAATTGATGATTTCCAGGCCGTGATCTCTTATCTCGAAAACGAGCAGTTTCCCCTTGATAAGGTGATTACGAGGACTGTTGACCTCCCTTCAGCACCGGGTGCAATTGAGAAATGGGCAAAAGAGCCGGGCAAAGTAATGAAGCTGTTGCTGAAATTTTAAATATATATAGTGGCTGGATTGACAGACACTATATAATTTAATAACTTTTTCCCTGGCCCCAATTGTGTTACAGTGATGCTGTGTCAGCTACTATTGAGCCCGCACTGTCTCACCGACGCACCGTCTCACCGACGCACCGTCTCTCTGTCGCACTGTCTCACTGTCGCACTGTCTCACCGACGCACTGTCTCACCGACGCACCGTCTCACTGTCGCACAGTAACCTACCCCATCGGGTACCTGAAGAGCGGTTCTGTGTTCATGGCTTTCTTCTTCATCTCGAGGATCTGCTCATCGTCCATTGGTTTGAAGTCTGTTGCGAGCCGGAGCGCCATGGCAAAGAGGTTTTCATCGCCCGGAGGGATGGCTGCAGCAACCGGGTGGGACAGCGTGAAGTACAATCCTTTCCGCGCATCTTCGTTGTCGGTAAGTGGCTCATACCATGCTTTCTCCACGGTACGTTCCGCTCCTTCGGGCCATGGCCCTTTGGCCATTGCTTTAAGTGCAAGGATCCCCATCTGCTTTTGTTTTGCTATTTCCATAACCTGTGGACCAAAATCACCATGGTACCAGCAGGTATAATTGAACGGGAAAAGGATGGTGTCGAAATCAAAACGTTTCAGTAATTCCAGGGCCGCTTCAACCGAATGGGCGGAGAAGCCGAGGTTCCTGACGAGGCCTTCCTCGCGCGCCTTGAGAAATGTTTTCATGGCCCCGTTCTCAGAGAAGATCGTGTCCACATCCTCAAGCGATGTAACCGCGTGGAGCTGGTAAACGTCAAAATGATCGGTACGAAGCTTTTCCAGCGATTCTTCGAGTTCCCTCCTGGCATCGTCCTTTTTCCGCTGGTTGGTTTTGCAGGCCAGGTAAACATCCTTGCGATAGGGTTCCAGGGCGGGTCCCAGCATCTCTTCCGCATTGCCGTAGGTTGGGGCCACATCAAAATAATTGACCCCGAAGTCGATCGCCTCTTTCACCCTGGCTGCCGACTGTTCGGTGGTTGCATTCATAACAACGATCCCGCCAAAGCCTATGGCAGAGATATTCATGCCTGTTTTGCCCAGGGACCTTTTTTCTATTTTGCCTTTCAAAAGCTCCCTTCCGATGGAGGAGAGATCGGCAGGAAACATACTTAACATGGGAATGGTCATTGCTGTTTTTGAAATAAAGTCTCTTCGTTTCATGACGATTTGATTTGTCACTAAGGTATGAAAAATTTTAAAAATATGATGGAGGAGTTTGAGATGATGTGCCGGCACATTATTCATTTTTTCCAGCCGGATTTCCTGCCCAAAATCATTCCGCAGACCGGATGCAGCTGATTTTTCCTTCCCATAGAGAAGGAGTTGAATAAATCTAACTATGAAATCTGATATAACGAACAATAATACAGGGAGTTATATCGTTTAATTAGAATAATTATGAATTACTTTGAAATGGAAATTTAAAAGGCTTATTGAGGGGGCGAAATAATATCTTTGGGGTTTTAAAATATTGTGTTTCACTGACAATGGAATTCGGCAGTCCATTTCGAAATAGAAAATTATTCTAAAACCATGAAAATTAAATTATTAATCATTGTCATGTTCTTGATCGGAACATTCGCCAATGCCCAGGAACCAACGGCTTGGCGCAATGGAACCGGTGGCATATACAATGAAACCGGTCTGCTTGATGAATGGCCTGAAGACGGACCTGAAATAATCTGGTCATACGAGGCACTTGGACAGGGCCATTCTTCCGTGGCAATATCAGGTGGCAATATCTATACTTCGGGCATGATCGATGAAACCGGCTATCTTTTTAAATTTACCAAGGGCGGTGAACTGGTATACAAAAAAGCATACGGACCTGAATTCAGCAAGAGCTGGTACGGAACAAGGGGAACGCCCGTGGTTGTGGGCGACCGGGTCTATCTTGTAAGTGGTCATGGTAAACTGACCTGTTTCAATGATAAAAACGGTGAGAAGGTCTGGGAAATTGATATGGTATATAACCTGGGAGGTGAAGTTTTAAGCTGGGGATACAACGAAACACCGGTGGTCGACGGGGATATTATCTATGCCACACCCGGCGGTAAAAAGCATAATTTTGCGGCCTTCAACAGGCACACCGGGGAGATGATATGGAGCAGCACTGGCAAAGGAGAGCTCACTGCATATTGCACTCCATTGCTGTTTGTCCATAATGGAAGGAAAATACTGGCCACCCATTCAGAATCGTTCCTTATGGGATTTGATGCAGAAACCGGAGAGATGCTCTGGTCTCACAAGCACCCCAACAAGTTTTCGGTACATGCCAATACCCCGATCTATCACGATGGCGGCCTCTTCTTTTTCAGCGGTTACGGTCAGGGAGCTGGTAAACTTGAATTAAGTGATGACGGCAGCGCCATAGAACATGTATGGAGCAATCCGCTTGACAGCAGGATGGGGGGAGCTGTTCTGATCGATGGGTACATTTACGGGTCGGGCGATTATGCCAGGGACATGAGATGCGTCGATTGGAAGACAGGAGAGGATATGTACACAAGCCAGGAGATCGGCAAGGGAGTAGTGATCGCGGCAGATGGAAAATTATACTGTTATTCTGACAGGGGCGAACTTGCCCTTGTGAATGTCACCCCGGAGAAATTTGACCTTGTCAGCGAAACACGGGTAACAAAGGGATCCGAGCAGCACTGGGCCCACCCCGTGATCCATGAGGGAATACTTTACCTGCGCCACGGGCAGGCTTTGATCGCTTACAGAATCAAATAACAAACATGAGAATAATTCTTGTCTTTTTTGCAGTATTTCTCTTTGTGGTTTGCCACAGTCAGGAAGCCCAGTGGAGGGGACCTTACAGGAGTGGGGTATTCCCGGATACAGGTTTGCTTAAAACCTGGCCGGTCAATGGTCCCGCTATCAGTTTCCAGGCCAGCGGTATTGGAAGGGGATATTCGTCTGCAGTTGCCACAGAAAGGCACATTTTTGTAACAGGGATGATCGATTCACTGGATATGCTTTCATGCCTGGATCTAAACGGAAATATTGACTGGCAGCGATCTTTTGGCAGGTCATGGGACCAGTCGATACCCGACAGCAGGTGTACTCCCCTGGTAGATGACGGAAAGGTTTACGTGCTAAGTGGCAAGGATAATCTGGTTTGTTTTGAAGCAGTTACGGGGGATATTCTATGGAATGTGGATATCCACGAAAGGTTCAAAAGTCATTGGGATATGTTCGGTGTTTCTGAATCATTGCTGATGGTGGATGATAAGATCATCGTTACACCGGGAGGGAGTGAGACAACAGTGATTGCCCTGGATAAGCTTACCGGGCAAACGGCGTGGAAATCAGAACCGCTTGGTACCGAGCGTTCAAATGGATCTCCTGTATTGCTTGAGGATGACTCCCTGGGACTTCGGCAGGTTATCGCCATGAATCGCACGCATGTGATGGGAGTGGATACTGAGACCGGTGAAATAAAATGGACCCACCATTACCACCATTTGTCTGACAAGGGTGAAAATGTAACCATACTGGCCAATTCACCGCTGACCCTTGGAAATGAGATATTCATATCGGATGGGTGGGATGTTCCTTCAGTGATGCTGGAAGTATCTGAAGATGGTAATTCAGTAACAGAAAAATACGATTGTGTTACACTTGATAACCAGAACCACGGGCTGATAAAACTGGAAGATTTCGTGTACGGCTCCAATTTTCTGACCCGGAATTTCGGGAAATGGGTTTGTATGCGATGGGAAACCGGGGAGATCATGTGGGTAGAGGAATGGGAAAACAAGGGGCCGGTTATCTCGGCTGACGGGATGCTTTATATGATCGATGAAAAGGGGGGCAACATGGCACTGGCGCATGCCGACGAAAATGGTCTGGATATTATCAGCTCATTTAAAATAAAAGGTGGAAGGGGACCTTTCTGGGCAAGGCCTTCAATTTATAACGGGATGTTGCTGGTTCGTCATGGCGATGTGCTCATAGCATATAATTTGAAAAACTGAGCATGACCCGGACATCGAACCGGCTAATTCAACCATAATACATGCAGGATTAATTTGGTAAATTTGAAAGATTAAATAATGAAGTATATGAACAAAAATTTGATGTTGGTTATTATTGTGATCCTTCTGACGGGCACTTTGGATCTTACGGGACAGCCGGTACAGTGGAGGGGCCCCGACCGCGATGGAAAATACCCGGATACCGGGTTGTTGAAAGAGTGGCCGGAGGGCGGACCGGAACTGGTATTGAAGAAGGAGGGATTGGGAGGTGGTTATTCTACTCCGGTTCTTTACGATGGGATCATTTATGTGACAGGAAGAAGGGATACACTTGAGGTGATCACAGCCCTGAATTTAAACGGGGATGTTTTATGGGAGACCATTTACGGAAGGCCCTGGATGGAGTCGTTCCAGGAGACGCGCAATACTCCTGCCATTGAAGAAGGCAGGATATATATTACAGGTGCAATGGGGACAGTGAATTGCATTGATGCAGAGACAGGGCATATTCTTTGGTCTCAGAACACACATAAGGCCTATGATGCAGGGTTCCATCGCTGGGGAATGGCCGAATCGGTTCTTCTGACAGAAGATGCGGTCATTTCATCCCCGGTAGGAGAGCAAACGGTGATGGTGGCACTGGATAAGGATGACGGTTCGGTGATATGGGAAACTAAAAGTGTGGGAGGCGTAAGGTCCTACGTTTCACCATTGATGATCGAATACAATGGAGTTGAACTGATCATAGCAACCACTTCCGAGGACCTTGTGGGGATCGATCCTTCTACAGGAGAGATCTTCTGGGTGCTGGATATTGTGACCGAATATACGGAAAAGGGCAAACGCATCAGTACCAATACGCCTGTTTATCATGACGGAGAAATTTTTGTTTCCAGCGGTTACGATGACCAGGCCCTTATGGTAAGCCTGTCGGACGATTGCCGGTCTGCTTCGGTAAAATGGACCAGCGATGTATTGGATAATCACCATGGCGGCATGGTGTACCTGGATGGTTACCTTTACGGATCCAACTGGCTGAATAACGGGAACGGAAACTGGGTTTGCCTTGACTGGGATACTGGGGAGGTTATGTACGAGGAGAAATGGCACAACAAAGGTGCCATGATCTATGCAGATGGAATGTTCTATGTTTTTGAGGAGAAACAGGGCTATACGGCACTGGTGGAACCCTCGCCGGAAGGATTCTTTGTTAAGGGTTCTTTTAGTGTGGATGATGGCCGCGGACCAAGGTGGGCACATCCTTCCATCTACGACAAGAAATTGTTCCTGCGCCACCACGATGTGCTCCTGGTCTATGATATAGCTGCGGATTAAAGAAGTATTAGAAACACAAACAACGGGCCTCGTTGCCCTGATCAGATAATATATCCGGTGAACATGAACCACGATGAGAATTAAACCCGACATATACATTCCCTGGCTGCTGATCTTTGCAGGATTCATATCAATTGCATGGTGGATCACGAAGGATCCTTACCGGGATCTCGTTGAAAGTGTTCCCGGAATGGATAACAGGGGTGAAGGGGTGGAGGTGAACCTTGATATCAATATCGGTGAGTTCTTTGAAAGTTTTGAACGCAGGAAGTCAGTCCTTGAGGGGACCTGGCCGCGGTTCCGTGGTGAGTATTTTGATAATATAAGCCGTTCCGGAGTGCGGCTAATGGATGAATTCCCCGAAGAGGGACCGACCCAATTGTGGGAGGTCGATCTCGGAGAAGGGCACGCCGGAGCAGCCATTTACGAGGGGAAGGTATATGTACTTGATTATAACGAGGAGATCAGGTCGGATATGCTGCGGTGTTTCAACCTTGTAACCGGGACGGAATTATGGAGAAGGTGGTACAAGATCCCGGTTAAAAGAAACCACGGGATGTCAAGGACCGTGCCTGCCGTTACGGATGAATATATCGTCACCATTGGTCCCCGGGGCCATGTTATGTGTGTAGACAGGGAGGATGGCGACTTCAGGTGGGGATTGAATGTTGAACAGGATTATGATTCTGAGATTCCCTTCTGGTATACGGGTCAGTGTCCCTTGATCGACAACGGGATGGCCATCATTGCCACCGGGGGAAAGAACCTGCTTGTTGCAGTGGATTGCAAAACAGGTGAGATCGCCTGGAGAACGCCCAATGAGCAGCAGTGGGGTATGTCACATTCATCCATTATGCCGTTTGAATTTGAAGGAGTAAAAATGTACGTATACAGTGCCATAGGAGGCGCTTTTGGAGTGGCAGCGGATGGAAGGGATGCCGGTAAGCTGTTGTGGACTGCACCCGAATGGAAACACAATGTTGTTGCCCCCTCACCTGTATGTCTTCCCGATGGAAAGATATTCCTTACGGCCGGGTATGGAGCAGGCAGCATGGTCCTTCAATTAGTAAAGGAAGGAGAGACCTTCCATGCCGAGGTTTTACAGGAATACAGTCCGAAGGAGGGACTGGCATGTGAGCAACAGACCCCCGTGGTCTTCGAAGGACACTTGCTGGGTATCCTGCCCAAGGATGCCGGACCCCTCAGGAATGAACTTGTTTGTGTTCATCCGGATGATTTTACAAAAGTGGTATGGTCCAGCGGACAGACCGTGAGGTTCGGACTTGGTCCCTATATAATCGCCGACAACAAACTCTTTATATTAAGTGATGATGGCACGCTTACAATTGCAAGGCCATCTGTTAGTCAATATATCCAGATCGACAGCTACAGGGTCATTGAGGACGGTGCGGATGCATGGGCCCCTATCGCTGTGGCTGATGGATATATGGTCCTGCGTGATTCTGAGACCATGGTATGCCTGGATATGGCATTGAATCGAAATTAAAAGACTTATGAAAAAGAGAAGCCTTTCTTTCATTATCATCCTGGTGGTCGCCGCAATAATAACAGTGATCGTCCTTGACTTTACGGGCAAAAAGCCCGACAAACTGGGGGACAACCCCTACGAATACAACATTGATGAATACAAAACTGTGGACCCGTTTTTGATCGGATACAGGGAAACGAAAAATTTTCCCGTAAGGAATTACGAACCACGTGCGATCGACATCATCGACGGCATCATTTGGCTGGCAGGGGATAAAACAATCCAGTCGATCACAACCGGGGGGACACAGAAAATGAAAGTTTCCACCGGAGAAAGTGACATGGTTATGGCATTGGAGGTGACTTCTGAAGCAGTGTTTGTGGCCTGTGAGGATCATGTTAAGAAGTTCACGAAGAAAGGGGAGCTGATCAGCAGGTGGGATACGCCGGGAAGGAACTGTACATTCACATCGCTTGGCGCAAGTGACCATATTCTTTATGTTGCCGATGCAGGGAACAGGCGTGTTCTTATGTATGACTTTAACGGCAACCTGCTTGGAGCATTTGAAGGAAAGGCAGAAAGTGCTGCCGGTCATGGTTTTATTGTCCCCAGCGCCAATTTCGATCTTGTGGTGAATAGCTATGGAGAACTGTGGGTGGTCAACCCGGGCAAACATGCCATTGAAAACTACTCGGCTGAAGGAGAGATGAGGGGATTCTGGCAAAAGGGATCAATGGCGATCGAGGGTTTTTCGGGATGCTGCAATCCGGCAGAGATCACTTCACTGTCTGACGGATCCTTTGTCACGAGTGAAAAGGGACTTGTAAGGATCAAGGTATATGACAGTTCCGGAGAAATGATCTCAGTGGTGGCGCCACCGGAGAAATTCAGGGAGGAGGGGCAGGCCCCGGAAGTTGCGGTGGATGAGAATGATGTCATTTATGCACTGGATTTTGACCGCAATATGGTGCGGGTTTTTGAAAAATTATAGCTTTTATTCCATGGAAAGAAAAGACTTCATAAGAACGCTTGCCCGGGCATCCCTTCTCACAGCGATGGGGGTCATGACCGGTGTGTTTTTGTTCAAGGGGAAAGTGACCCTTTCCGCAAGTTGCAGTCTGAATGGCAGTTGCAGTCAGTGTAATCTTCTGTCGGGTTGCAAATTACCGAAGGCACAAAAGGAAAGAAAAAATGGCTAAGGATAGATCTTACAACAGGAGGGAATTCATCAACAAGGGAGCCAGGCTTACGCTGGGATTGTCGCTTGCCGGGGTTGGAACCGTTGCTGCTGTAAATTCCGGTTCCGAAAAATATGTCTGGCAGGTCGATCCTTTGAAGTGCACCCAGTGTGGCAGGTGCGCCACCGATTGTGTACTTTCACCCTCCGCAGTCAAATGTGTCCATGCATATGATCTATGCGGATACTGTGACCTTTGCGGTGGATATTTCAAGCCCGGGGTAACGGAACTTGAGACGGGTGCGGAAAAGCAACTTTGTCCGGCTGCTGCCATTGAGCGAAAGTTTATTGAAGAGCCCTATTTTGAATACATCATAAATGAAGACCTGTGCATTGGCTGTGCGAAATGCGTGAAAGGCTGCAGCTCTTTCGGAAATGGCTCATTGCATCTTCAGATCAGACATAATATCTGTGTGAATTGCAATGAGTGTTCCATCGCGAGGGTTTGTCCTTCCGATGCAATAAAGAGGGTTCCTGCCAGCGAGCCATACATAATCAAGGGAGATTTTTCACAAAACGGCGAAGAGACATCACAGGTATGATAAAGATCAGTTTTAAAACCGGATTGTTTTTGGTGATGATCTTCACATTCATTGCCCTGCAGGCACAGCAGCGTTTTCCAAAGCCTGAATTTGAGAGCGGTTATGAGCAGCCCGACACAACTACCCCTGAACCAAGGGCGGCAGCCCTGGAGTGGTTCGATGTGCTGGTCCTGATCGCTGTACTTGCAGTTGCTTCCTATTTTATTTTTAAAAGGCGATCGAGGCGGGGAATTCTCTGGCTGTCGGTTTTTACCCTTGTCTATTTTGGTTTCTACAGGAATGGCTGCATCTGTCCGATCGGTTCCATTCAGAATGTCACGCTGGCCATATTTGATCCGGCTTACAAGATATCCCTTACGGTATTGTTGTTCTTCCTCATTCCATTGGTTGCAGCATTGTTCTATGGGAGGACCTTTTGTGCGGCAGCTTGTCCGCTCGGAGCGATCCAGGACCTGATCGCCATTCAGCCTGTATCGGTATCCAGCTGGGTCAGGAAGACACTTTCATTCATACCCCATGTATACCTCGGGCTTGCTGTACTTTTTGCTGCAACCGGCACCGATTTTATCATCTGCAGGTACGATCCGTTTGTGGGGATATTCAGGATGGACGGACCCTACACCATGATCGTCCTGGGGATTGCATTCCTTTTGCTGGGCATGTTCTTTGGCCGCCCTTACTGCCGCATCTTTTGTCCATACGGTGTATTGTTAAGCTGGATGTCGCGTTTTTCAGGCAAGCACCTTACCATTACACCTTCGGAATGCATCAATTGTAAGCTTTGCTCAAATTCATGTCCCTACGATGCCATCGAGGCCCCGACCAGTGAAAAGCTACGGACAGAGGCCGCGGTCAGGAGTTCCATGAAGAATTACATTCTCTTCGGCCTACTCGTACCAATCTGGATCATTGCCGGTGGATTAGCTGTGTCGGGGGCGCATGTATTTCTTTCAAAGGCCCACCCTGACGTATACCTTTCTGAATTGCTCATCGCGCACCCCGAGCTAAAGGAGGATACAGAGAACCTGGATATACAAGCTTTCCTCGAATCTGGTGAATCAATGGACCAGCTTGTGGAAAATGCTTCACTGGTACGCATGAAATTCAAAAAGGGCGGATGGTTCCTGGGCGGATACCTGGGACTGGTACTGGGAATCATGATCATGAACCAGTTCCTCCTCAGGAAAAGAACAGGATATGAACCCCATAAAGGAGATTGCTACAGCTGTGGCCGGTGTATGGATTACTGTCCGGTAGATAAAAAGTTTAATTAAGATGAACCACGAAGAAAAAATAAAACTCGCAAAGCAGGTAATGCAGATATCAGGAATATTTACCCTGGTCGTGGCTGCATTGCTGATCATCAATTTTGCCCAGCTTAAGAAATACGAGCCGCTTGAGAGTGAAACCCTTAACACACTGGTTGAGCAATTGAAAGAAAATCCGCGGAATGAACAGCTGAAGCAGGAGATCCGTGATTTTGACATGTTGGTACGCAAAGCTTATTTCACAGCCACATGGCAGGTCAGGACCGGGGCTGTCCTGCTTTTGATCGGCGGAATATTGTTTGCACTTTCATTAAAGGTCTATACCGATATTCAGCACAAGATCGGGGTGCCTGACAAGGAGAAGGAGGATTATCTGTATTCCAGGAAGACGGTCTGGCATTGGCTCCTGATAACAGGAGTGGTCCTGATAGGACTTGCGATCTTTGCAGCCTATTCCAGCACGAATTACATCGATAATTATTATCCTGAACCGCGGGCAGAGGTTTCAGATATTCCGCTTGAGGAAGGTGTTGAAGTGATCGAAATATCAGGGGATTCAGTCAGCGTGGCACAGCCCCTTGAGGAGGAGACTGTTGAAGTTTCCACTGGCGAAGAACAGGAAGTGTCAGAAACAGCCGCGGAACCTGCTGTTGAAAAGAAAACCACTGAAAAACAATTTGGTCTGGATGAATTCAAAAAGCAGCACAACACATTCAGGGGACCAATGGGGAATGGCATATCCTACCACAGGAATATTCCGGTGGACTGGGACGGCGCTGCAGGTACCAATGTGATATGGAAAGTGGCCATCTCAAAACCCGGTTTCAACTCTCCTGTGATATGGGGAGACCGGGTATTCTTATCCGGGGCCGATGAAGAAGCGCGCATGGTAATGTGTTATGACAGGCACACCGGGCGGCTGTTGTGGGAAAGAAAGGCTGACAATATTGCGGGGTCCCCTTCAGAGATGCCCGATGTTACTGATGACACAGGCCTTGCTGCCCCCACCATGGCCGTTGACGGATACAGGGTCTATGCCATATTCGCTACCGGTGATGTCATCGCATTTGATCTTGAAGGAAACCGTGCATGGGCGAGGAACCTCGGCGTGCCCAGGAATCATTACGGACATTCATCATCTCTGGTGGTCTGGAACAACAAACTGATCGTTCAGTATGACACAGGGAAAGGAGGGAGAATGCTGGCATTGCATGCACAGACCGGTGAGACTGTATGGGACATTTCGAGAGACAACCATATCTCATGGGCCTCCCCGATCCTTGTGGAATATGATGGCAAGGTGCAGGTTGTAACCAACACGGATCCCAATGTGGCGGGTTATGATGTTGAAACCGGGGAGGAGATATGGAAAGTTGCCTGCATGATGGGAGAGGTTGGTCCATCCTGTGCATACGATGACGGTCTGGTGTTTGCCAATAATGAATATGCCAGCCTCGTGGCCATTAACCCTGAGCCCGGTGCCAGCATACAATGGGAATCATATGATTACCTCTCCGAGGCTGCAAGTCCGGTTGCACACGATGGGTTACTTTTTCTTGCCACAAGCTATGGTGTGTTTGTCTGCTATGACACAAAAAGCGGAGAACAGGTCTGGGAAAAGGATTTTGGAAATACCCTGTACAGTTCACCCATGATCGTGGAGGGAAAAGTTTATCAGATGGACAATACCGGTGTGATGCACATTATGAAGGCAGACAGGTCCGGTACCGTAATAAGTCAGCCGGTCCTTGGCGAAGCCTCCTATGCAATCCCTGCATTTGCCGAAGGAAGGATATACATCAGGGGAAGTGAAAGTTTGTACTGTATCGGGAAATAGCACATGCATATTGAACTGAAAGATATTGATGTCATCGTTAAGAACCTGGGAAAAACCCAGTCTTCTGTGATACCTATTTTGCAGGAGATCCAGGGGAGGTACAATTACCTGCCCGAGGAGGCCCTTCGAAGGGTATGCGATATCTCTGAGATCACCCCTGCCATGATCACCGGTGTGGCCAGTTTCTACAGCCAATTCAGGTTCAGTCCAGCTGGTGATCATATGATCAAGGTTTGCGTAGGGACCGCATGTCACGTGAAAGGTGCCGAACAGGTCCATGATTCCATTAAGAGGAAACTGGGGATGGCTGATGAACAGGATACCTGCGAGAATGGCAGGTACACCGTGGAAAAGGTCAACTGCCTGGGATGTTGCACACTGGCACCTGTGGTTCAGATCGATAACATTACTTATGGACATGTTGCATCGGGGAATGTATCGGGTGTAATAGAGGATTTTGAAAGGGAAAAGGACGGAGGCAGCAAGCGCCGTTTCAGGAAAGCCACCGGCCAGGAGATCCAGGGCGAGATAAGGATCGGTCTAGGTTCTTGCTGCGTAGCAAGTGGAAGTGATGAGATCCGTAATGCCCTTAAGAACACCATCGAACGCAGCAGCCTGAATGTTCATCTGAAGCATGTTGGATGTGTTGGTATGTGCCACCAGGTCCCCCTGGTTGAAGTGGTCCCGCCGGAAGGTGAATCAACATTGTATTCGAAAGTTAAAGCCGTTGATGTCGATCAGATCGTCAGGAAACATTTCAAGCCCACGGGGCTGTGGAACAGGTTGAAGGGACATTTTGTGAATGCCTTGGAAAATGCTGTGGATGAGGGACGGTGGACCGGCATCGAAAGGTATTCCCTGAATGTGCGTGAGAAGCATGTGGCTGACTTCCTGGATAAGCAGGTCCCCATTGCTACCGAATACAGGGGTGTGATCAATCCTGTTGACATCCAGGAATATAAAGAGAGACAGGGGTTTGTCGCATTGAAGAAGAGCCTTAATCAAGAACCGCAGCACATCATTGATGAACTTCGATCGAGTGGGATCCGGGGCAGGGGTGGTGCAGGTTTTCCCACTGCAGAAAAATGGCAGGCTGTTGCTGACCGGCAAAGTGATAAGAAATATGTCATTTGCAACGGGGACGAAGGGGACCCCGGGGCTTTCATGGACCGCATGTTGCTGGAATCCTATCCTTACCGCATTATCGAAGGGATCATCGTAGCAGGTTATACGATCGGTGCGGATGAGGGGATCATGTATATCAGGGCAGAATACCCGCTTGCAGTGAAACGTGTACAGCAGGCCCTTGAAAACTGTTACGAGAACGGGCTTCTTGGAAAAAACATTCTTGACTCAGGGTTTGATTTTAACCTCAGGGTGTACCAGGGAGCGGGTGCATTTGTTTGCGGCGAAGAGACAGCGCTGATGGCCTCCATTGAAGGGAAACGGGGTTTCCCGAGGATCCGGCCACCTTTCCCTGCAGAAAGAGGACTTTGGGACCAGCCCACACTTATCAACAATACAGAGACCTTTGCCATGGTTGCCTATATTTTGCGTCACAGAGCGAATGCATTCAACAGCATTGGCACGGAAACATTCAGGGGAACAAAGGTCTTCGCCCTTGCAGGAAAAGTAGCTCGGGGAGGACTTATAGAGGTGCCGATGGGGATGACGATTCGCGAAGTTGTTGAGGAGATCGGGGGTGGAGTTGCCGATGGCAGGAAATTCAAAGCCATACAGATAGGAGGACCATCCGGCGGATGCATCCCCGCGAGCCTTGCAGATACACCGATCGATTTTGAATCTTTGAAAGAAGTTGGGGCCATGATGGGATCCGGGGGGATGGTTGTACTCGATGATACGGATTGCATGGTTGACATGGCAAAATATTTTCTTTCGTTCACACAGAATGAATCCTGCGGGAAATGCACGTTTTGCAGGATCGGGACAAAAAGAATGCTGGAAATACTCGTGAAAATTACCAGGGGCGAAGGTGCCATGAAAGATTTAGAAGAACTGGAAAAGCTGGCAGACTGGACGGTTAAGGGCAGTCTTTGCGGCCTGGGGAAAACCGCTCCGAATCCCATAAAAACAACCCTGGCATTCTTCAGGGAAGAATACGAGGCTCACATCAACGGGATTTGTCCAACGGGAAAATGTAAGGACCTGATCCACTACGAGATAACAGACGATTGCATTGGTTGTACGTTGTGTGCGCAGGATTGTCCGGCTGATGCAATTCCTTTTACACCCCACGAAAAACATGAAATCAACCAGGAGTTATGTATCAAATGCGACGGATGCAGGCAGGTCTGCCCGGAAAATGCAGTCATAACCAGGTAAGCAATAATAGTTGATAATGAAGCAGGGTAATGTTGAAATTAAAGATTGATAACAAAGAAGTAACTGTTCCGGAAGGGGTTTCAGTGATGGCTGCTGCACGTATGAAAGGGTTTGAAATACCTTCGATGTGTTACAGGGAAGGGAAACCGCATTTCACCTCCTGCATGATCTGCATGGTGAAAGATAAAAAGAACGGCAAGCTTTTTCCTTCCTGCTCTGTAAAAGCCGTCGGGGGAATGGAGATCATCACCAGGGATGATGAGATTGAAGAATCAAGGCAGATGGCCCTGGAACTCTTACTGAGCGAACATACAGGGGATTGTGAGGCACCTTGCCAGCTTACCTGTCCGGCCCATATGGACATCCCGTTGATGAACAGGCTGCTGGCCGGGGGTGAATTTGGTGAAGCACTGAAAGTAGTGAGGCAGGATATCGCCATGCCATCTGTTTTAGGAAGGATATGTCCTGCACCGTGTGAAGGGGCGTGCCGGCGCAAATCTGTCGATTCCGCAGTATCTATTTGCCTGCTTAAAAGATATGCAGGCGATTTTGATATTGATCCCGCACAGCATGCAACTCCTGAAAAATCAGCGCCATCGGGAAAGAGAGTTGTAATAATCGGTGCAGGTACAGCCGGACTTGCAGTGGCATACTACCTGCAGTTAAGGGGTCATCAATGTATCGTTTTTGACAGGAATGAGAAACCCGGAGGGAGCTTATGGAATGAGGTTAAAGAAGGTAAACTGGAGACTGAAGTCCTGCAAAGTGAGACCGCATTCATAGAAGAAACCGGTGTGGTGTTGGAACCAGGAAAGCATGTACATGCTGCGGATCTATCCGTATTTAAAAAAGAGTTTGACGCAATTCTTATCGCAACCGGAAGCGGTAATTCCGGAAAGGAGGATTGGGGATTGAAGATGACAGACAAGGGTGTTGAGGTAAACAGGAAAACCTATGAAACATCGGATCCGCGGGTTTTTGCTGCCGGGAGCGCCATCCGCTTTTCCAAGCTTGCCATACGGACACTGGGGCAGGGGAAAGAGGCTGCATTCAGTATCGATCAGTTTCTTGCTGGAAAGATCGTCACAGGGGAGCCTTTTCTTTTCAATTCCAGGTTCGGAAAATTATTCCAGGATGAAGTGGTAGAATACATTAAAGAGTCAAACCGCGATGAACGCATTCAGCCCGTCACAGACGGAGAAAGTTTTACCCGCGAGGAGGTGATGCAGGAAGCTGCGCGCTGCTTGCATTGCGACTGCAGGGCCATTGAGGAGGATTGTAAACTTCGAATGCTTTCTCATGAATACGGCGCCAACCAGAAACACTACTGGTCGGAAGAGAGGAAACATGTAAAAAAGTACGGGTTGGATCCACAACACATCCAGCATGAATTTGTTATCTATGAACCTAACAAATGCATAAAATGCGGAAGGTGTGTTCACATTACCGAAGAACACAGGGAAAAGTACGGCATGAGTTATATTGGCAGGGGATTTGATGTTGTGATCAACGTCCCGTTCAATGAATCTTTGCAATCAGGGTTGGCGGTTGTGGCCGACCAGGTTGTTGAAGAGTGTCCCACGGGTGCACTTTCAAAATACGACCGGTAAGATTCTTGGTTAAGTGAGGATGAGAATTTTTCCTTTACATGCAAAATGAACAGTTTTGAGGCCAGTTTGATCGATCACACAAAAAATATACAATGAAAATAAAATCCGGTAGCATATTTTTACTGGTATTTGTCCTCACGGGCAACCTTTACCCGCAGCAATGCTGGTCAGGCTTCAGGGGAGATAACAACTTTTCCGGAAGGACTGCTGCAAATCTGCCCGAAGATCCGGAAATGTTGTGGAATTTCAAGACAGATGATGCCATCAGGGCAGCCCCTGTTGTGTGTGATGGCATCATCGTGGTGGGTTCAGTTGATGGTAACCTTTATGGTATTACCATGCAGGGAAACCTGAAATGGAAGATCAATACCGGCAACGGGATCGAAGCTCCCGCCCTGATAGACAGAGGTATTGCATATGTGGGAAATCTCGACGGGAAAGTTTTTGCTGTAGAAGTTGCCACCGGCAAAACTGTGTGGACATATGAGACAGAAGGACAGATCATGGGGGCGCCAAATATATACAATGGAAATGCCGGTACAACGAACAACAAAGGTGGTGGCAGGGTCCTGTTGATCGGCAGCTACGATTATTACCTGCATGGGATCGATGCTTCCACCGGGAAGGGACTCTGGAAATATGAAGCTGATAACTTTTTAAACGGTGCGCCTGCTGTATACCAAGGAGTTGCAGTATTTGGCGGATGTGACGGATTGCTCCACCAGGTGGATGCCGCAACGGGGATGCTGAAGAAAAGACAAACGGTGGCCACGTATGTTGCCGGTTCAGTGGCAGTAGATAACTGGGTTACCTACGTGGGTGATTACGATGGCAAATTCACCTGCCTGGATCTGAAAACAGGGCAGGAGCGCTGGAATTACAACGATAAGGAAACTGAACTTCCTTTCATTGCATCGCCTTCCCTTTCAGAAGACAAGGTTTTTATTGGCAGCAGGGATAAGTATGTATATGCATTCAGGAAAAAGGACGGAAAGCTTGAGTGGAAAGTAAATACCCGGGGGCGTGTTGATGCATCCCCGGTACTGGCAGGTGACAGGCTGCTGGTGGCTAACATGCGGGGTGATGTTTTGTTACTGGACCCGGTTGACGGAAGCATTGGGTGGACCTATGAACTTGGCAGTGGTATTACTGGCAATCCGGCTGTAATAGCTGGATACTTTTTCGTGGGTGCCGGGGACGGCCGTTTGTATTGTTTTGGAAAAAAATAGGTTACATAATGAGGATAATGCATATTATACCGGGTTCCGGGGGCAGTTTTTACTGTGGAAATTGCTTGAGAGACAGCAAGTTTGTTGAGGCCTTAAGGGCATCGGAACATGAGGTGGTGAAGATACCCATGTACCTGCCGCTTTTTGCCGATGAACATGATATCAGCGGTGAGGTCCCTGTTTTTTACGGTGCGATCAGCATTTATCTGAAGCAGCAATTCCCGGTTTTCAGAAAGGCTCCGGGCTGGGTTGATAAGTTGCTTAACTCAAAGCCCATGTTAAAATTTGCGGCCAGAATGGCCGGATCAACACGTGCCAGGGGATTGGAGGAAATGACCATTTCCATGCTCCTGGGGGAGGAAGGCCAGCAGCAAGAAGAGCTGAGCAGGATGATAGACTGGATGGTTGAACATTGCAATCCTGATGTGATTCATTTGTCCAATGCACTGTTGCTCGGACTGGCGCATGAACTTCACACCAGGCTGAATGTACCTGTTATATGTTCTTTACAGGACGAGGACCAGTGGATCGATGTAATGCAGCCCTCCACGCAGCAAAAGGTATGGGACCTTATGTCGGACAGGGGAAATAATGTTGATGCATTTATTGCAGTGAGTGATTATTATGCCGAAGAGATGACAAAACAGATGGATATCCCTACAAATAAATTGCACAGCGTTTACATTGGCGTTTATCCGGAAGACTATGAATTTCATCTTCCTTCGCAGAAGAAGCGAACAATTGGATACGTTTCAAGGATGAGTCATGAACTGGGCCTCGATATCCTTGTGGATGCCTTTATCCTGTTAAAGAAAGACAAAGAGTATGCTGATGTGGAACTCCACATTACAGGTGGAGCAACGGGGGATGACAAACAATTCATACATGAAATAAAGAAGCGTATTCATGACAATCACCTTAACAGAGCGGTTAAATTCCATGGTGATTTTGAAGAGGACGGACTCCGGGAATTTTTTAACGGGGTGAGCCTGGTATCCGTTCCTGTTCGCAAAGGTGAAGCATTTGGAATTTACCTCCTTGAATCCATGGCATCGGGAGTCCCTGTCGTCCAGCCAGCACTTGGGGCCTTCCCTGAAATTTTAAAACTTTCTGGTGGAGGTATAACATATGAACCAAACACGCCGGAAGCACTTGCAGACGCCATAAAGGAGATGTTGTCAGATCCCGCAGGAATGGATGAATACAGCAGGAATGGCAGGAAGGGTGTTGAGAATCATTTCCATGTTGCGGGCCAGGTAAAAAGAATGATCGATATCTACGAAAGGTCACGCGTCGGGGCAGCAGTACGCTGATTGATCCTGATTGCACATGTCAATAAACAGGTTCAATTCATCCCGGTTCATAAATTGGGGCCACCATGGGTAGCTCAGTTTATTTAGAGTCTGTCAATAAAGTGCAGCCACTATTTAAGAAAGACAAAGTGCATTGTTAAGTGCGATGATGGCTTTTTTATAATCCTGCCGGTTGATCACAAACTGCATGTTAATCTGCTTTAAAGACTGAGAAACAGCTTCGATGTTGATCTTTTCATCATACAATGCCCTTGTTGCCGAGGCCAGGGCGCCCGGCTTGGCTATATTGGTACCGAGTGCACAAACCAGCGCTACCTCTTTGAAAGTAACCTCGTAATACCTGTCCTCTAATTCTTTCTTCAGTTCTTTGTTGTGGTCCTTTTCCCAGATCACCATGGTTATACAGTTGGCATTGGTTGCTTTCAGTATATAACTGATCCCATAATTTTCAACCAGTTGCATGAAATGCAGATCAAATCCGACCTGTCCAACCATAAGCGGATCATGGATCTCAACGGCAATGACCCTATCGGTTCCGGATATGATCTCAACTTTTGATTCCCTGCCCCTGTAGTCACGGGTTATAAGGGTTCCGGGGTGCTCCGGTTCAAACGTATTCTTGATCCTTATGTTGATCCCGGACAGCTCAAGCGGTTTTGCTGCTTTTGGATGGATGGCCTCCATGCCGATATCAGCAAGCTGGTCCGCTACATTGTAATTGGTCTGTCCTACCGGCTGTGAATTTTCTACACCCACAAGGAGGGGATCTGCACTTGACAGGTGGTATTCTTTATGGATCACAGCTTCAGCAGCTTTGGTTTCAACGGCTATCTTACTGAATGTCACTTCAGAATAGCCCCGGTCAAATTCTCTCATAATTCCTTCGGTTCCCTTTGTATAGCCGGTTGCAATAGGAATCGTATTTGATGTATCAATATCGCTGAATGTTTTGTGGATCCTTTCGTCAATGGATAAAAATTCTGAATCATGGAACCCGCACAGGTCGGTGAAATGTGCATTGATCCCACGGTTTTGAAGCATTTCTGCAGCATTGAATGCGGAATGTGCCTCACCGATCGAAGCAAGGATTTCCCTGGCGGCCAACAGAATATTTTTCTTATCGACATATCCCGACGCAAGCACTTCAGCAAGGTTGTTCAGATAATTCCTTGATTGTTCGATCCGTTGGGAGATAAAATTGTTCGCAGTTTCCTGGTTGAGTCCGTAAGGCTCAAATTTCCTGTTAATTTTAATAAGTTTGTCCAGCAATGATGCCAGCGCTTCGCTGTAATTGGCATTCTTCACGAAGAGGTCATATACCCCGGGTTTCCCTGTTTTCTTATGTTCCAGAAGCCAGTTGGTTACATCACTGTATGCAGATACGACGAATATCCTGTTGTAATAATTCCCGTCCCTGGCCTGTCCGATAATAATATTCTCAATTACCTCATTGAACTTCGACATTGAAGTTCCTCCAATCTTATGGACTGTAAGCATAAATATTCAATTCGTTAATGAATTGGCAAAAATACAGGTTTATTTACAGATAAATGAAACGACCGTGTAAAAAATATGTATTTGTTTTAGCTGTGAATATGATTGTTGTTTGTTTGGGAGTACCACCTGGTAAATGAAAAATCACATTTCATCACATGCAAATAGGACAAGGAATACTGAAAATCTTGTTTGGTGTTGTAATCCCGGTTATATTTTCTTCTCAGTAGAAAGTGAAATGAGAACAGAGCCTTCTTCAACAGTGGTTTTCATACCTGAGGTAACAGGGATCAATTTTTTGCCCGGATCAATAATAAACAGAGGTATGTCGGCATCTTTTTCTTTGCTCATTTGTTGGTCGACCGTAATTTTTTGTGTCAATTCTGTGGATATGATCCCGGCGCCTTCATTGATTTTTTTATTGATCTCCGTGTAGTTGATCCCCTTCCCGAAAAGGAACCTCCCACGAAGGTGTTTTGGTGAGTATTTCTCCTCCTCCTCTTCACTGTTCGGGGTAAGCTGGTACATGTTTTCCACATCAAAAATATCAGAAAAATGGAGTACAGCCAAAGAGTTTACTTCATCATTAGGTGTAATGGCCAGAAGTTTGCCAATGCCTTCAAGATCGAGTGCATCGATGATATCCTCTGCAATGATGCTTTCCTTGTAAGCATTCAGCCCCAGTTTTACTGCCTTTTTCACGTTGTTCCTGTTGGTATCAAGGAAGATCACCTTCAGTCCATGGTCGTTCAGTTCTTTTGCCAGGTGAAGTGCCCATTTTTGAGCTCCTGCCATCAGTACACCCTGAGGATCTGACTGTGAAACGTTCAGTTTCTTTGCAAGCAGCGGCGAAGAAAGTCCATAAATTGTAACGGTTCCAATAATTACCAGGAAAGTGTATGGAACCAGGTATTCTATCTGATCCAATTCCAGGTCTGTGAGTTTGAGTGCGAAAACTGAAGAGACGGCAGCAGCTACAATTCCTCGCGGGGCGACCCAGGCTAAGAACAATTTCTCCCTGATATTCAGTTTCGATCCGATCGTAGAAACAAATACGGACAGGGGTCTTCCCAGGAATATGATCACAAGCAGGAAAACGATGGAGGCATAACTCATCAGGCTTATATCATCCAATGATAGCCTGGATGAAAGTAAGATAAAAAGTATTGGGATCATCAGGACAGTTAGGTTTTCCTTGAAATCCTTGATTTTTTTGACAGGGATCAGTTTCTGGTTTGCAAGAACAATGCCCATAATTGTTGTTGCCAGGAGTCCGGATTCTTCCTGGAAATAATCGGACATCAGGAAAGCTGTTATGACGGTAGAAAGGGTTGCTGCTTCATGCAGGAAATCAGGTATCCAGTATTTTTTCATTAGGAATGTGAGTATGATCGCGAATGAGCCGCCAATAAGGAGCCCCAGACCGATCGTTTTTAAAAGACTGAAAAGTATGGCGGTAGCTGCCGGTTCGATCTCCCTGATAAGGATTGCCTCAAAAACAAGGATGGCCAGCAATGCTCCAATGGGATCGATCAATATGCTTTCCCATTTGAGGATATTCCCTACACTCTTCTTCGGACGAATGTTCCTCAAAAGCGGACTTATTACTGTTGGCCCTGTTACAGTTAGAACCGCTCCAAGAAGAACTGCGATCTCCAGTTTCAATCCGAGAAGCCAGTAAGCGGCAGCTGCAGTTGTCACCCAGGTTATCAATACTCCTGCCGAGATGAGCAGGATAACCACTTTACCGATCTCTTTAAATTCACTTAATTTTAAAGTGAGACCTCCTTCAAAAAGTATGATCGCAACTGAAATTGAGACAAAAGGGATCAAAACATCTCCAAGGAGTTGGTCGGGTTTGAGGTATCCTGCGACCGGACCAGCCACGATACCGAAAAGCAAAAGGAACAAAATGGACGGAACTTTGATCCTCCAGGCGAGCCATTGGGCCGTGAAGCCCAACAGTATGATTATTCCAAAACTGATCAATATATTCTGGGTCATTCTTCCCGGGTCTTTATATAGCAATGCCTTTCATTGCCGGGCATATTTATGTAACATTCCACCGCTGCTGCTGGTTCGCAAAAATTTATCGTAACACAGACATTGTTTTATATCAGATCCATTTTGCCTGCAACAAAGATAAGGAGAAATGAAATACCGAAAGCAATGGCTGGAGCGATCAGCCACATCAGGAAAAATTTCTTTACCTCGGTCTTCCTGAAGATATTTTTCGCACCGAGCTTTGCGACGCCGATGCCAAGAATGGCAGCTACATTGAGTTGAACCAGCGAAGTAGGAATTCCCTTTGTCACAGACGCCAGAAGCAGGAGGCTTGCAGAAACAAATGCAATGATCACCGCTTCAAATTTACCGAACAGTACAATTTCCTTTCCCGTATTCTGCAGTATTTTATGACCAAATATTGAACTGCCAATGCCAAAACTCGGTGCAACGATAAGTGTTGACAGGATCATGATGATAATAAAATTTTCGTTGATTGAGATATTCAGTTCATTGGCGGTCATTGCTGCTATGGGACCGGCAGCATTTGCTACATTGTTTGCACCAATGGAGAAAGCTACGTACAATGACATGGTTACCAGTATGCCATTATATACAGGCTTCAGGTTTTGATTCTGGGATCTTTGCAGGGTAAGTCCTCTCTTTCGCATGGGGCGGTAAATGTATTTACCGATGAAAAGACTGATGAAATATGATATAAAAGGAAGGATGAACCAGGTGGGTATTATCTCCAGCAATAATTTGCTCGTGTTGAGATCGCTGAAATACAGTGCTACTGCAGTGACTGACATGACGGTTGCCTGGCTGGTCGACTGTGGTATTCCCGCCAGGTTTGCTACCAGGAGCGCTATCGAAACCGAAAATAGAATGACAGACACCACGGTGAATGTCATCATATCAGGGGAAAGCAGGTCCTTTCCCATGGTGGAGGCTGTACCCTTGCCTGCAATGATGGCTCCTAGAAATACCATGATGCCGAACAGACCCGGGATGAGACTTTTTTTAATCACATTTGCTCCATAGGCGGCGGAAAACGCAGGTGCAGTTCCACTTCCACCCATTGTAAGTGCCAGAAACATAGCTAGGATAAAAGGAATCAACAGGTGGTTGAACATAGGAGATATCATGACGGATATATTTTAAGCCTATACTGATTGGTTATGAAATATTGTGTTGAAAAGGTGGTTTTTTAATTACTGTGGAATTTATAACAAAAAATTCATAACATGAAAATAAACAGGTGAATTAAGGCATCTCCAGTTCATTTACCTGGAATAATATTTAGGTTTTTTTTTGACCCGGCTATTTTTGGTTATATTGTCATAGTTAACTAACTAAAATCCATATTTGCCATGAGACATATCTGTTTTATACTTGTTCTTTCTTTTCTTGCCTACAATGTATCATTTTCTCAAATTCAGATCCTGCAGGAGAACTTTGGAGCATCCACCTGGTCCGGTGATCCTGCTGACTATCCAGATTATACCAGTAACGCGGAATTTGGAGGGGATGTGCCGCACCTGTTCCAGACAGCGAATTCAACGGGTTATGACCAGGCATCAGGTGGTGCCGCAGTGTTGATGGGAAGCTGGAGTGGAGAAGAGAATGTTACCTTTGTAATGGAGTGCAACACATCGGATCATACAGGGATCCGGTTGAGTTTTGGCATCAAGCACAACTCAAACGGATGGGGAACCTGTGCGCTTACCAACAATTTTACAGAAATAGAATATTCCACAGACAGCGTTTCCTGGTCCGTTATCGACAAGGCATCGCTGCTGGAGGGAAGTGCATGGCCTTGTGCGGATGACCAGGTTTGGGCTTTTGTTGAACTTGCAGAAGAACTGCCTTCCAGTGAAAACCTGGTTATACGGTTCACACATACAAGTCCGGATATACATCCTTATTACCTGGATGATATTACACTGACAGGGTATAACGCTGACAGTGAACCTCCAACACCGCCGGCAGGACTGCAGGGGGTGAGTGAGGTCTTCAATGAGGTGATCCTGACATGGAATGCAGCCTCTGACAACAACGGGATCAAATATTATAAGATCCTGAAGGATGGTGTGTATCTGATGTCATCAGCGGACACAGTGGCCGAGGTAAAATACCAGCGGCCCGGTAGTTCGGCTGATTTCACTGTAGTTGCCATCGATGTGGCCGATAACAGGTCGGAACCATCAAACAGCCTGAACTGGATGTTTGGAGATTCTCCTGCCGACTATAAATATTCATGGGAAACAAGTCATGCCAGCATTATGCCGGGAGGAGATATTGAATGGAAACCATTGGCATTTGAATATTCCGAAGGATCGTCGGTAAAATATATAGACTATGAGAACGGGGATGATACAAATGACGGACTTACAAAACTTACACCATGGAAACATCATCCATGGGACAACAATGCCACTTCAAATGCAGCAGCTTGCAGCGGAATACATACCTATGTATTCAAACGCGGTGTTGTTTACAGGGGAGTCCTCGATGCTAAAGATTCCGGCACACCGCTTGAACCTGTCCGCTTAACTTCAGATCCCTCCTGGGGTACCGGTCAGGCCTATTTTTTAGGTTCGGTAAGAATCGAATCCGGATGGATACAGGCAGATGCTGCCACGGCTTCGAACATGCCTGAACCTGAAAAAGTATGGTACACCGATGTTTCACTTCCGGAAACCAAAATGGTATGTGAGCTGGATGGAGATACATTCCGGCAGTTGCACGTTGCCCGTTCACCGAATTACCAATGGACAGAGGATGACTTGTTAAGGACATGGTGGAAAATGACCGGTAAGACGGAAGGAGACGGGGGGCTCTGGCTGACGGATAACAACAACCTGGTTCAAAATGATCCTGCCCATTATTCCGGAGCTACGATCTTTAGCCAGGAGGATGCCATAGTGATGTGTACCGTTTGGAAACAGGATGTTGGGGAGTGGGACCCCGACAACAACAGGATCAAAGTGAATGATACAAATTTTGGAGGTGTGGGCTCGCATTATTTTATTGAAAACACACCCTTCCTCCTGGATACCGTAAATGAGTTCTACTACGACCAGGCTACTCAACGGTTGTTTGTCAGGCTTGAGGAAGAGAAAGATCCCAATACAACAACGATTGAAGCGGCAACAAAAACGCAATTGATAACCATCGACAACAAACACGATATTGAGATCAGCGGGATCTGGTTTGGTGTAACTACGGCCCACGGAGTTAGATACGGTCAGAACGATGTGAAATCCACCATCAGGATGACCGGGATCTGCAGCAACATTTCCATCAGGAACAATGAATTCCACTTCGTGAATGGCGGTATTTCACTCAACAATACGGGATCAGCCGCAGTGAACAGTCACAGCATTACGGTGAGCGACAATGACTTTCAGCATGTAGGAGACCATGCCATCATATTTGCAGCAGGCGCAACCTATATTGAAGATATTCATCTATTGCGAAATAATATATATGATAATGGCTACAGGCACCAGGGCAGATGGTATAGTTCCATACCTGCCATATACGGGCAGCTGAATTACGGGGAAGTTGCAGGAAATATTATCAATTTCTCGTTTGGTAACGGAATTGATTTGTTCTGGGGAAAAGGAGGCAGCAGTGCCGCCCATGTGCCGTTCATCAGGGGACTCATACACCAGAACAAAGCATCCAATACACTTATTGGAACAAACGATTACGGTGGAATCGAAAGCTGGCAGGGCGGTCCGGCCTATTGCTACAACAATTATTCACACAATGCCATGGGTTACAAGCATTACAACAATCAGTCCATCGGCTATGCCTTTTATTTTGACGGTTCCTTCAAGCACATTGTTTTTAACAATATAGCCTCAGGAGTTTCACACAACAGGAACTCTGCCGCCATCATGCAGGTACTTGGTTATTACAACATGTACGCGCACAATACGGCCTACAATACAAGTACTTTCCTGAATGCATGGAAGGATGCCCTGGCTCTGAACGGTCACAATGCCTATCTTTCAAATGTAAGTGCAGATGTAGGTACTTTTTTCAGGCATGAGATCGATCCGGCATATATTCCCTTTGAATCCTATGGCTATAATGTGGCGAGTGGTTCTCCTTTTGTAGGAAGCCTTGAGAACAGGAACACCGATCTTTCGCTGGAGAAGTTCAGAACCATCCTCCGGGGCTATGATTCCCAGCTCACCCAGACAGGTTACAATGCTTCCGGTGATGTAGTGGCAAACCCGCAAGCAAAAGATTTCAGAATCCTATCAAATACAGAAGCAATTGATCGGGGCGTTAAATTCTTTACTGCATTCCCGCTTGCAAAAGTTGTCGGTGAATGGAATTTTTACAGGCACCCGGCAGATTCAAGTTTGATCATGGGGGACAATTTTTACATGACTGAGGATTTTAATAACAGGGAGACATACAAGGATGTACCTAAAAATCACCTTACAGCTTATGGAGTAACCGATTCAAGTTTTGTAAAGGGAGACCTTGAAGACTGGACAGACGGCGCTCTGATTTTTGATGGGGCTACTGTTTTTTGCCAGGCAGCTCATTCCACATTTACATCGGTGAAAAGCAACAACCTGGACATGGCAGATAATGATTTTATTCTGGAAGCATATTTTCGGACTACGGAAGGGCATACAGGCGGTGTTATTTTCACAAAGAATAATGGATCAGATGGTTATGAGCTTACTATAAACGATTCAGGAAATGCATTAATGACCATTCTCTCTTCCGGATCTGCATATGCACAGGCAAGTGAAACCGTTGTGAATGATACCTTGTGGCACCACCTCCTGGTGGAGATCACCAGGAACAGGGGAATAGATATCTATATTGACGGACAATTATCCAATGGAAATACAACAGGAGGTTTGCCTGATCCGGAGGCATCTCTTTCAAACAGCTCAGATTTCTTTGTGGGGAAAGATGGTGACAATAATTTCTTCAGCGGAATGATTGATTTTCTCAGGGTATCCAGGGGGTCGTTGTATGATGCAAAGACCACTGTGGATGAATTGTACCGGTGGCAAACCGACGGTCCCTTCCTGTACGACATGCGCGGCAATCAACCCGAAGGGAAAAGGGATGCCGGTGCCCTGGAGTCCTTCAGCAGCTGCGAACTATCACTTTCAGAAACCCTACTGGAATTCGCTGCGGATGCATCTTCCGCGAAACTGACCGTAACAGCTGCAGATGGTTTTTCGATCAGGGATGTCGAGGGTGATTTTCTCACCTTTGAAATGAACCAGGATACCATTATGGTTTCCGCTTCAGAAAATACAATGATAGAAAGCAGGGAGGGTCATTTTACCGTTGTTGGCTGCAACCAGACAATTGCGGTAACGGTCACACAGGAAGCGGCAGAATGTAAATTTATTGTCCAGGTTGACTCCATACCGGTGACCTATGAGGCGCAGGTCGTGGAAATTGAAGTTGAAACCAATGATCTCCTTGATGTTGTTTTCATTCCTGAATCATTTGCAGTGCCCGTTGTCACATCTGATAATGATTCCGTGATCATTACCATTGAGGAAAATTCACTACAGGAATCCCGTACCGCTGAAATTACCCTGGAAGCATGTAACACATCACATGAGATTTTGATCATTCAGGATGCCATTCCAACGTATGTCGGATCCATGGAAAACAACAGGATCCTGTTGTATCCAAATCCATTGAATGAAGGTCATCTTTATCTTGAGATTCCTGCGCTTACCAGGGAAGCAACCTATACTATTACCGATATTACCGGTAAAATCCTTGCGAACGGAGAACTTTTTCAACAGGAGTCTGTGATTGAATTCAATGGGTCAGATGGGATTTATTTCATTGAAGTGGTTGCTGCAGGCAACCGTTACAGGGAAAAATTCATGGTAAGCCTTTAACTTTTATCAAGGATCAAATCCAGGTTACAGAAGCCAATTCTCTTTTTATGCCCCTGCGGTACCTGTATTTAGGGTACCCTATGATCATGGATGCTTCAATATTGTTCCCGGGAGGGATCCTGAACAATTCACGCAGTGAAGGAGACTTCTGCACAGCAGGAGGGATCAGGTCGATGGCAGTAGCGCCCAGCCCGATAGAATGTGCTTTAAGCAATCCGAAAGTCAGTGCAATGTGGAGATCTGTCCTGTAGTTGCCGGCGTCCTGATTGGCATGAAAAAGTATCATTGCAGGAGCATTGTGTATAATGATATCACGGGAGCCGGCTATTAGGTCGTCTATAGACCTCTTAAAAATAGGCACAATATGTTCTTTTATCACTTTGAATTTTTCAATACCGGCTTGTCTGCGGACTATTCGTCTTGCAATGGGATTCTTCATGGCCCTCAAAAGATTTTGGTATAATTTTGTCATCTCCGGCAAGACCATGCTCAATTTGTCTTTGCCATTGACAATTGTAATTTCTGTTGTGATGGGAGGAAAACTGGGAGGAGCATAGGATATGGCTTCTGCTACCTGTTTCAGAAGGTCGTCAGGAACCGGTTTGTCCCTGAAGTTCCTTACGGAGCGCCTTGACTGGATCAGGTATTGAAATGCTTCACTGTCCACCTCATGACCATTGAGTTCGAAGAAGTCTTTTTGATAATCGAGTTCATTCACCCTGATCGCCATGTTTGGGCATACTGCCATACATTGACCGCAGGAAATGCAGAGATCGATCATGTTATGTCTTGTAATAACATGTTCGCCATCAGATAAATAGATGCCGTTCGGGCAGATATCAAGGCAGGTATTGCACCGGTTGCAAAGGCCCTGGTCAATGGTTATCCTGGTTTTCATTGTTGATGAATTTGCTGTTAATTTTCAACCAAATTAATATTTATCCTGATCAAATAAACACCTGTTAATATAAAATGAATTAATATATTCGTGTACAAATCTTGTGTTATGTTAATACAATTGGATGAAATTACGAAATCATACGGTGTTCCTGGCGAAGCTTCACACCAGGTTGTGCTGAACGGTCTCTCCTTCCGGGTAAATGAAGGTGATTCTATAGCTATTCTGGGTCCATCCGGTTCCGGAAAAAGTACCTTGTTGAATATTATCGGAACCCTTGACCACCCGGACGGAGGAGATTTTATTTTCAAAGAAAAGAACATTACTGAGTTCAGCGAAAAGGAGCTTGACCGGTTTCGAAATCGCGAGATCGGATTTGTATTCCAGTTCCATCACTTGCTGCCGCAGTGCAATTTGCTGGAAAATGTAATGATACCAACCATGATGGACAAATCCGGTAAAAAGGAAAAACTGCGCAATGCAGAGGAGTTGCTAAACAGGGTGGGATTATGGGAGCACAGGGACAAACTGCCCGGACAGTTGTCGGGCGGAGAATGTCAACGTGCAGCAGTAGTGAGGTCCATGATCAATCATCCATCCGTTTTGCTTGCAGATGAACCTACCGGTGCCCTTGACAGCAGTAACGTGGATAAAATGGCAGATTTGCTGATGAAGTTGAACAGGGACAGTGGCATTGCGCTCATCCTTGTGACACATTCCCGGGAACTTGCATCCCGCATGAATACAATTTATGAACTTAAAGAAGGTAAACTTCACACCAAATGAAGGCGGGAAAACTCATCATAAGAAGCCTGGTTTACTATTTCAAGAGAAACTTATTACTGGCCCTCGGTATTGCCATAAGTACGGCTGTGCTCACGGGTTCATTGATCGTCGGGGATTCTGTAAAACACAGTCTGAACAGAATTGTGGAACAGCGGCTCGGGGAAGTAACGCACACCATGCGATCAGGCGAACGCTTTTTTACCCGTTCGCTGGCGGAAAGGATCAAAAGAGATGCAGATATTTCTGTCGCTCCGGTTCTTTTGCTGGATGGAATGGCAGTTTCTGACGGGGGAAGAAAACGCATCAATGATATACAGGTAATAGGGGTGGATGCAAACTTTGATGATTTTGCAGGGCAAAAGGATCTGTATGGAAATCTTCATAATGAACAGGTGATCATCAGCAGGAATCTTGCCGACAGGCTCCAATTGGAAAAAGGTGATGAATTCCTGGTCAGAATGACCCGTGCAAGTCTTGTCCCGTTGAACGCCCCTTTTGTTTCCGACGCGGAAAGTACTGTTTCTATGCGGGTTCTCGTTGCTGATATTGCAGGGACCGATCAGCTTGGGAACTTTAACCTGAAGAATAGCCAGACAGCTCCTTTCAATATATTCCTTTCTATATCCATGCTGTCGGAACTGATGGAATTGGGCGACAGGGCGAATCTTTTGCTCTTTTCCTTTCCGCACCCGGTGGACAACCTTGATGTTGCAAAGCTGGTTGACAGCAATTGGACCGTTGGGGATATCGGTTTGAATTTTCACCGTGGTCCCGGCAAGGAGCAGACGGATATAAAAAGCAACCGGGTATTTATTGACTCCTCGTTGGCCGGAGCCATACTTACTGCCTCTGTTGGTGCCCGGCCCGTACTTACTTATTTTGTCAATTCATTGTCGCACAAGGGGAATGTCACTCCCTATTCCTTCGTTTCCACCTTGCCCGACAGTGAACTGGACAGGGATGGAATAATTGTTAACCAATGGCTCGCAGAGGATATTGGAGTTGAAGAAGGAGATACCATCATGATGAGGTATTACGTGGTTGGCCTGCTGCGTGATTTGCAGACTGAAAAAAGGACCTTTACTGTAAGGTCGGTGGCGCCCATGAAAGGGGTTTACGGGGATGAGGACCTGATGCCGGATATTCCGGGTTTATCTGATGCAGGCAATTGTCGCGACTGGGATACAGGTGTACCGATCGACCTGGACAGCATCAGGGATAAGGACGAAGATTACTGGACACGGTACAGGGGAACCCCGAAAGCATTTGTTGCCAATTCCGCAGGTGAAGAGATCTGGGCAAACAGGTTTGGAAAATATACATCTTTCCGCATTGACCGGAAAGTAGAAGATATCGATTCCCTGAAAATGGCGATACTGGAAAATATATCTCCTAAAGCCTTGGGATTTGAGATAAGATCAGTAAAGGAGCAGGCGAAATTTGCCGCAAATAACGGGGTTGACTTCAGCCAGCTTTTCGGTGGACTCTCCTTTTTCCTGCTGGCAGGAGCCATCTTGCTCACGGTGCTGTTGTTCAGGTTGAACCTCGAAGAGAGGAAAGAGCAGATATCGACCCTAATCGCCACCGGAATTACCAGGAAAATGATCACCCGTATACTTATGTGGGAGGGCATCCTCATTGCCACTGCCGGAGCCATCACCGGGATCATCCTTTCCGTATTTTACAATGAACTTGTTTTTTATGCCCTTAACAGCATCTGGATGGAAATTGTCCGGACAGAGATGCTTGTTACCAACCTTCAGCCACTCACCCTCTTTGCAGGATTTTTAGCTTCGATTCTTATTGCATGGGCAGCCATGTTTTTTCCATTGAGGAGATTCATACGGTTGCAGTCAGAAAAATATTTGCGCAAAACCAGACATCCCCTGCAATTTTTCGGGAAAGGTTTTATACGGTACACGGCTCTAATTGCATTTGCAGCAGCAATAGTCCTGATCCTGCTTCAGTATACTGCAGGTGACGTGGTAAATGCATCTGTGTTTTTTGCAGCAGGAGGATTGTTGCTGGTATCCGGGTTGCTTTTTGTTTTCAACCTGCTCTATTCAATGCGCTCGGCGCAATTTTATGTTCGCAACGTAACCACACTGGGATTCAAGAACACATTGAGGAACACCACCAGGAGCATCTCCATCGTTATACTTTTTGCGATCGGTACCTTCCTGGTCATTTCCACAGGCAGCAACAGGAAGGACCTGTTCATAAATGCAGAGGACCCATCCAGCGGAACAGGAGGTTTTCTTTATTACGCCGAATCCAGTGTTCCTGTGCTGCAAAACCTTGACAAAGAGCGGGTGCGTTACAACTATGGGTTAAGTGATGATTACGGGATTGTTCAGATGCGAATTGCAGAAGGGGACGATGCTTCATGCCTGAATCTCAACCGCATCACGAACCCAGGGATCCTTGGTGTAGACCCAAATCAGTTAACCGGCCGATTTTCGTTTGTAACGGCAACGGATTGGCTTGACAAAGATCAACCCTGGCATGTGCTTAAGAAGGACCTTCCCGGAGACCTTGTTCCTGCCATTGCAGATGAAACGGTTATTAAATGGGGACTTGGAATGAAAGTGGGGGACACCCTGGAATATCTTGATGCTGAAGGAGAACGGATGCGGCTGCTTCTGGTTGGAGGACTTGCTCCCTCAATATTCCAGGGAAATGTACTTATCTCCGGTGATTATTTTCTTGAAAGATTCCCGGATAATAGCGGAACAAGGGTATTCCTGGTCGATGGTAATATAAACGACACAGCAATGATAAGTGAAGAACTGACACTTGGAATGAGGGACCTTGGATGGAGCATGGAATATGCACCGGCAAGGCTGACAGAGTTCAATTCAATCACAAATACCTATCTTTCCATATTCCTGGTCCTCGGGGCCCTGGGATTGTTACTGGGAACCGTGGGTTTGTCGATCGTTCTTTTCAGGAGTGTGATTGAAAGGAGGGAGGAACTGACCGTTTTGAGGGCGCTGGGATATGGTAAAAAAACGATCAAAAGTATGGTTGTTCGTGAATATGCCTCTTTGCTGCTGGCGGGAACAATAATCGGTTCACTGGCTGCCATTACAGCCACGTTACCGGCCCTGTTCAGCAAGAACAACGACATATCGTTCTCCTTCATACTATTGATCGTAGCCATTCTTTTAATTAACGGGATCATTTGGATCTATTTAATGACCGGGGCTGCCCTTAAGCGGCGGATACTGAGCAGTGCACTAAGAAATGAATAACAAACAACAGATGAAAACAGGAATTTACTACTATGCCCTGGTTGCAATTACAGTTTTAGCTACATCTTCATGCAGCCAACAGAAAGATTCATGGACACATTTTCGGGGAAATGATCTGGACGGAATTGCAGCTCCGGGCGACTACCCGGTAACATGGAACGACAGTACAAATATTGACTGGAAAGTTGCCGTTAAGGGACGTGGATGGTCCTCCCCGGTAGTAATGAACAACCAGGTCTGGCTGACCTCTGCTACACCGGACGGGAGGCATATGTTTGCAGATTGCTATGACATCAGCAGTGGTGAGTCAGTGCATCATGTAGATCTTTTCCATCCGGAAAAGGTGTACGGGAAACATTCCATCAATTCGTATGCCACGCCAACATCGGCGATTGAGGAGGGATATGTATATGTTCATTTCGGAAGGTACGGAACAGCCTGTATTGATACCGGGACGGGCGATCTGGTATGGAAACGGAGCGATATGCAGTGTGAGCACATCCAGGGCCCGGGGTCTTCCCTGTTCCTGTACGGGAATAAATTGATCGTTCATATGGAGGGTACTGATGTACAGGAGATATATGCACTTGATAAGCGGACCGGCGAAACCATCTGGAAGGCAGAAAGGGATCCTGAATTTCTTGAGCCACTGCTTGAAATCGGAAAAAAGGCATATGTAACACCAATCGTCATCGAAGTAAATAGCAGGAAACTTCTCATTTCAAACGGCTCGGCTTCATGCAGCGCATATGACCTGGAGACAGGGGAAGAGGTGTGGTATATTCCCCAGGGAGAGGATTCAACCATTTCGATGCCTGTGGAATATGGTGGAAAGGTATATTTCTTCACCAGTTTTGTCACTCCTGAAGAGGGAGAGAAATACTGTGAGCTGCTCGCCGCAGATCCGGACGGGACCGGGGATATTTCGGACCAGGTGATATGGAGAAAGAAATTTCCTATTCTTCAGTTGCTGACACCTGTAATATATGAAGGACTGCTTTACACAATTGATACAAAGGGTGTACTGTATTGCCTTGATGCAGCCAACGGAGAGACCATATGGACACGGAAGCTCAAGGGAAAATACAATTCTTCACCTGTTGTTGCCGGCGGAAATGTCTATGTCAATTCAATCAGGGGAGAGACGCTTGTATTCAGGGCAGGAAGGTCATTTGAGCTTGTAGCAGAGAACAGTTTAAAAGGTGAGATATGGGCCACGCCAGCTTTTGTTAATGGAGATATCCTTATGCGAACATCAAAAGGGCTTTTTAAAATAGAAATATAAGTTTGGATGGGTGGCATGATACATTCAGGTATTTGCCTTAAACTATTATCCTATTTTACTGGTTTCTTTTCAAGCAGCTCCGGCTTCCTGATCATTTTTTTAATGTACCTGAACATTTTTCCGCCATGCATCGCATCAGCAATCCTGTGATCCATGGCACTTGAAATGGTCATGATTTTTCTTATAACGATCTTGTCGTCAATTACCACTGGCTTTTTCTCAGCTTTTCCAATGACGAAAACGAATGCCACATTTGAAATTGGAAACATTGCCGGGTATCCGGTATCCAATCCTACACTGCCTATGTTGGTTAATACAAATGAGCCAAAATTATTATCGCTGAGTCCGGCAGATGGGATGGAAACGCCCCATTTTATTGTAAGGAATTTAATGAGATTGAAGAACCAGGTTCTGATTGGCCAGGGGATCTTTCCTACGAGCTCTTTCATTTGCATTGCTCTGCTTTCATCTCCCGCCCTTGTGTTTTTTATTGACTTGGCCAGCTCTTCGGCACACTCATATAAATTCAATGTATCAGCATTTTCAATCTTTACAGAACTCATTGATCCATCGGACATTAATATACTCACCATTGCATCCACCTGTTTTCTTTCAATGATATTTCCTCTTCTGACAAAGCAATTTAATTCAGGAACCTCTTCTCTCAGTCCGCGTGATAAAATCAGCGCGAATATATGTGTCATGGTAACCTTCAGGCCCTGCCTTCTTTTTTTAAATATGTATTTTTCCAGGTCAGTGACATCCAGTTCAGCAGATCCGAACACTTTCGCATCAGCGGGTTTTTTATAAATAGCAGAGGCAACTTTTCTCCAATCTGTATTGGGGTTTTTACCGGGCATCATCAATGTGATTTTGACTTTATCAAAGGTAATAATTTGTCAGATGAGTGGATGGTTTTATCATTGATAAAGGTTAAGCGTTTAATTTACAGGGTCAGGACTTATCGTTCCTCTTTCTCCCCGTCTGCAAATTTTGCAAATCTTACAGGTTCGCTTCCATGTACCGGGTCATTCCTGTCCCAAGGCCATCCTCCGAACCGGGTGGTCGTGTAATCCTGGTATGCCTGTTGAATTTCAGTCCTGGTGTTCATAACAAAGGGACCATATTGAGCCACAGGTTCTGCAATAGGTTTGCCCTGTGCAATCAGAAAGGTGCTTTTAGCTTCCTTGTTCCGAATGTTAAGTTCGGAAGATGCATTCAGCAGCGCCTGGTGGTAGCCGGGGATCTCCTGTCCGTCAATAATGAGTCCATCCCCCCTGTAATTATAAACCGTCCTGGTGATCTGCTCATTGGCTGAAGGCAGTTTTAATTCAGAATCAGGCTCCATCTCAATGATCCATATACCGACCTCATTCCCCGGGTCGGCTGCCCAGGAGTCGGGTGTGGGATCAAGTGCTCTGGTTTGCCTGAAAGTTCCTGCGATTACCCTTGTAATGATATTTCTGCCATTTTTGTCTTTTTCCCTAATCACGGGAAGGTCTTCATGCCAGAGCATTTTATAATATGGATCGACGAATTTGTTCTTTTTCGGAAGGTTGATCCAGATTTGTAACAATTCAAGCGGATTTTCTTTTTCTCTGTATATCAATGGAAACATTTCTGCATGCTGTATGCCCTTTCCTGCTGTCATCCATTGCACATCGCCCTGTCCGTACCTGCCTGCGCCACCAAGGGAATCAGCGTGATCGATCAGTCCTTCCAGGGTGATCGTAACAGTTTCAAAACCACGGTGTGGATGGACAGGAAAGCCCGGGACCACATTGCCATGGTACATCCTGAATCCATTTTTCACAGTGAAATCATTTCCAATATTCCTTCCCGATAGCAAATCCGGACCGGGTCCGAACTCTTTGGTCCCCCTGGGATACTGATCCTTGTGGTGAGCGCAGAAGATAAAAGGATCGTACATTTCCCAGTTGAATCCAAGCGGTTGCAAACGTGATATCGCATTCATAAGTTCAAATTTATTCGTTAATTCCGAACATGGCGTTCCGGGGTGCATTTACCATGCAATATACGTAAAAGAAGAGAGAGACTGAATCAAAGGTCATTTCAACCTTTGAGACAGCCTTTTCACAGACTAACTAATGTAAGTTGCTGGTTACTGGTTTACTGGTTGACGAGCGAAGCGGTGCACTGAGCGGAGCCGAAGTGTCGAGGGACTGGTTAATACACTGAATTACTATACAATAATAGCTATCCATTAATAATGATCAGAAACAACAATATTTTAAATTAACTTGTTTATCAAACAAATAGAAACAAGTAACCAGTACCTGGCAACTTGAGTTAACTAACTAACTAACTAACAAATAAAAACTCTATTTGATATACTGGTTGATCAGTGATTCATACAGTTCCTGCTTTCCGCTTAGCATTGCAGGTTCTCCGCTGGAGAAGGCATGATCCCTGAGGTCCTCCAGTTTCAATTCACCTTTTTCAAATTTTGCTCCTGCACCGCTGTCAAATGACGCATATCTTTCTCTTATCATATTGAGGTAGGGGGATTTTTCCAGCAATTCATGGGTGACCTCAAACGCCCTCGCAAAAACATCCATGCCTGAAATATGGGCAATGAACAGGTCTTCAAGATCAGTGGAGTTCCTACGTGTTTTTGCATCAAAGTTGATTCCGCCCGAAGTAAATCCTCCTGCCTGTATGATCACGATCATTGCTTCGACAAGCTCATAGAGGTTGACCGGGAACTGGTCGGTATCCCATCCATTCTGGTAATCCCCCCTGTTGGCATCGATGCTGCAGAACAATCCGTTGTCTACTGCCACCTGAAGCTCATGCTGGAAAGTGTGTCCTGCTAACGTTGCGTGGTTCACTTCGATGTTCATCTTAAAATCTTTGTCAAGTCCGTTCTTCTGGAGAAAACCAATTACTGTTGAAGTATCGTAATCATACTGGTGTTTGGTCGGTTCCATCGGTTTTGGTTCGATAAGGAAAGGTCCTTTGAATCCATTTTTCCTTGCATAGTCTTTTGCCATGTGTAGAAAGCGGGCCAGGTGTTCCTGTTCCCTTTTCATGTTGGTATTGAGGAGCGACATATACCCTTCGCGGCCTCCCCAGAATACATAGTTCTCTCCACCCAATGCAATGGTTGCATCCAGGGCATTCTTAATTTGGGTGCCCGCGAAAGCAAGTGCATTGAAATCGGGGTTGGTTGAGGCGCCATTCATATAGCGTGGGTTTGAAAATACATTGGCAGTTCCCCAGAGTAATTTAACACCGGAAGCTTTTTGCTTCTCCTTTGCATACTCTACCATGGAAGAAACATTTTTCTCATATTCTTTCAATGAGTTTCCCTCATCCACAAGATCAATGTCGTGAAAGCAGTAATAGGGTATGCCCAACTTGGTAAAGAACTCGAATGCGGCATCCATTTTTTGTTTGCCTTTGGTAATTGCATCACTACCCTGGTCCCATGGAAACTCAATGGTGCCAGGTCCGAATGGATCACTGCCGGTGTCACAGAATGAATGCCAGTAAGCTGCTGCAAACCTGAGGTGTTCCTTCAGGGTCTTTCCCGCGATTACCTTGTTTTCGTCATAAAATTTATATGCAAGGGGATTGTCAGAATCACGACCTTCGTATTTGATTTTCCCAATGCCTTTAAAATACTCTTTGTTTCCGGTTAAATAGTCCATAATTATCTGTTATTTGTTGTGTTTTATTGAATCATTTTCGTAAGAATGGCATTCCATTGACCATACAGTTCCCTGAAAAAATCAGATTTACCAGGATCGGGCTCAATGACGGATATTTTCTTCAGGCCCTCGAATGCCTCTTCAAAGGAGCCGTAAATTCCGGAACCTACACCGGCTCCTTTAGCAGCGCCTTCTGAACCATCGGTGTCGTACAGTTCAATGGTTGCTCCGGTTAAGGTTGCCAGGGTCTCCCTGAAAATCGGGCTAAGGAACATATTGGTATTTCCTGCCCTGATCACCCTCGGGTCAATGCCGGTTTGTTTCATGATCTCCATTCCGTATTGGAAAGAGTAAACAATTCCTTCCTGGGCAGCCCTGACAAGGTGTGCTTCATTGTGAATATTGAAGTTCATCCGGTGAATGGATGCACCGGTCTCCTTGTTATTGAGCATTCTTTCCGCACCATTGCCAAAAGGCAGCATGAGCAAACCTTCTGAGCCCTCGGGGATCTTTGCTGCCATGTCATTCAGTGCCGGGTAATTCGCCTCCCTTGCAGTAAGGTTATTCTTCAGCCATGAATATTGGATCCCGGTTCCATTGATGCATAGCAGCACTCCCAGACGGTTGAGTTCGGGACTGTGGTTTACATGTGCAAATGTATTCACGCGGCTCTCCGGATCATACTTGATCTCATCACTTACCCCGTAAACGACACCGGAAGTTCCTGCTGTTGCGGCAATCTCCCCGGGGTTGAGTACATTCAGCGAAAACGCGTTGTTTGGCTGATCACCCGCCCGGTAGGATATGGGTGTGCCTTTCAGCAGTCCCAGCTCCTCTGCAGCAGAACCGGTCAGCCGGCCCTGTTCGGAGAATGTCGGAACAATCTCGGGAACAAGGGATTCAGGAATTGAATAGTGATCAAGAAGGAATTCAGCAAGCGTGTTCTCATTAAAATCCCAGAAAATTCCTTCCGACAGGCCTGATATGGTCGTATTAAGTTGACCGGTCATTTTCATTGCTATATAATCGCCCGGCAGCATGATCTTATGGGCCTTTTCAAATACCTGGGGTTCGTTTTCAATTACCCAACGCAGTTTTGAGGCGGTAAAATTTCCAGGGGAGTTAAGCAGGTGTGCCAGACAGCGATCTTTCCCGATCTGACCGAGTGCCATTTCTCCGATTTCCACAGCCCTGCTGTCGCACCAGATGATCGAAGGACGCAGCACCTCGAGGTCCTTGTCTACTATTACAAGTCCGTGCATCTGGTAACTGATCCCAATGGCTTTTATGTTGGAGGCATCAATTTCCGCTACCTGTAACACTTCTTCAGTGGATAGTTTCAGGTTCGTCCACCATGTCTCAGGAAGTTGTTCCGCCCATCCTGTCTGGTTGGCAGTGATCTTCATCTCCTTCTTTGGATTAAAAGCTGAAGCTATGTTTTCACCTGTTGAGGCATCAACGATACTTGCCTTTACAGAAGAACTTCCAACGTCATAACCTAATAGATACATATGATTCGCTCGTTAAAAATTGTAATACAACAGATCCTTTCTTGATTCGATATATTTCTTTTTATTGAATTTATAGTAGTTGGCTGGTTTGTGGGCAACCCCCGATTGTTTTTCATCTAATTTCTCAATGTAACAGGCTTTGAGCAGCTTTTTCCTGAAATTCCTGTTGTCAAGTTGCTGACCGAGGATCACCTCGTAGAGGATTTGTATCTGCCTGACCGTGAATCTTCCGGGCAGAAGTTCGAAGCAGATCGGCTCAAACCTGATAGCCATTCGCAGGCATTCCAGTCCTTTTTCAATGATGGAATTGTGGTCGAAAGCAAGGGCGGGAAGGGCATTAACGTTGTGCCAACTGGCATTGTGCAGCAGTTCTTTCGCTGTCTTGCTTTTATCAATCCTGATCAGCGAATAATAGGCGGTGGTCACCACCCTGTTTATGTCAACTCCGGTTGAATGTTCAAGCCAATTTAGGTCATCCCCTTCAGGGATCCTGTCCGGTTTTCCAAACACCGAGAATTGACGCAGAAATATATTTTCCAGACCGGTAAGCTGGTGTAACACCCTTTGTGCCGCACTTTCCAGGTTTTCCATTTTGAAGATCAGATCTCCCGGTAGTTTGTATCTCTTATTCCGGTCACTCTTCTGCACGGATCCTGGTCTTTCGATCAGCAAGACTTTGAGTTGCTCGCCATCGAATCCAAAGACAACGCAGTCGACAGACAGATGCGGATTGAAGTTTCGAACTGGGTGCTGCATGAACAAATGTAAGTATTAATGTTTCAAAAAACAAACTTAGCGTAAAAAATACGCAAAGAATCATTCGTATCATTCAGTGATCCCTTTATTTCATTAGCATTTCAGGCAGCCACAGGCTTAGTTCGGGTATGTATGTTACGAGCATCAATACCACGATCATTGCTATGAACATTGGCAGCAGGGGCCTTACGACTTTTTCAATCTTTATGTTGGCCACACTGCACCCTATAAATAAAACTGAACCCACGGGTGGCGTACAGAGTCCCACACAGAGGTTGAGGACCATGATCATTCCAAAGTGAATGGGATCCATGCCGAGTTGAGTTGTAACAATGGGAAGGAATATTGGCGTAAAGATCAGAACAGCAGGTGTCATATCCATGAATATTCCGACAAACAGCAGTATAAAATTGATGATCAGCAGGATTACGATCGGGTTATCACTTATGCTGAGCAATCCGCTGCTCACATTTTGCGGTATATTCTCATAGGACATGATCCATGAAAGTCCGATACTGGTGGCGACAAGCAGCATTACAATGGCTGTGGTCCTGACCGAGCGAAGAAATACCTGTGGCAGGTCCTTGAGGCGCATTTCCCGGTATACCAGTGCCAGGATGAGTGCGTAGAGTACCGCCACAGCTGAGGCTTCTGTGGCCGTGAAATAACCTGCTACAATTCCCCCGATAACGATGACAAGCATCAACAGTGAAGGAATGGCATCGAGGAATTTCATTATCCCTTTTCTGGCCATTTCCCAGTGTTGAATGGTTTTGTAAATCCAGAATCCTGCTCCCAGGGCGATCAGTCCATAGATGATCATTTTGAAAAATTCCACGGAAGCATTATCATGTATCAGTTTCAGTCCTGCTCCAAATCCAACAAGTATTGCAGTGGCTATAATTACAAATGTAAGTGTCCTGATCATTCCCCGGATCCCTTTGTTCTTATAAATGACCATTGACATGGCGACGAGCATGATCCCCAGTCCGGTTAAGATCCCGGGAATATATCCCGCGAGGAACAGTGCCGTGATCGAGGCGCCTCCGCTTGCTAGTGAATACACGATAAGAATATTGCTTGGAGGGATGGTAAGTCCTGTAGTTGCTGAGGTGATGTTAACTGCTGCACTGAAGTTTTCATTGTATCCCTCTTTTTTCATTTCAGGGCCCATTATACTGCCGATGGCTGAAGTTGCTGCTGCAGCACTTCCGGAAATGGCGCCGAACAGCATATTTGCGATCACGTTGACAAATGCAAGTCCGCCCGGCAGGCCGCCTACAAGCACCCTGGCAAAATTGATCAACCTCATGGCGATACCCCCGCTGTTCATTATGTTCCCCGCGAGGACAAAAAACGGGATGGCTAGCAGTGCGAAACTGTCAAGCCCGGTTGCCATCCGGTGGGCGTAGGTTGTAAATGCAGGGATAGAATCGATGGAGATCAGCATGGTAAGGATACCTGAAGCACCAATGCTGAAAGCGATGGGTACACCCAGCACAAGAAGGATAACGAAGCTCAGGACCAGTACAATAACTTCCATGTTTAAGATTTGTTTTTAACAATGTTGACAAGGTGGTGAACAGAATAATATACAATGATAATCCCACTGATTGGCAGCACAGTATAGACGTATCCCAGCGGAAGCTGGAGTGCGGCGGATTTTACATCCAGGTAGAAGCGGGTATAAACAAGCCATGATCCGCCAATGACCATGACAGCGGCTGCAAAACCCATGATCACTGACTGGATAATGATCTTCAATATGCGCTGCCTGGCTGGTTTGGCCCGTTGAACAAGTATGTCTATGGCGAGGTGTTCCTGTCTGCCGACCACATATGCAGCACCGAGCAGGCTGACCCAGATCAGGAGGTAGCCGGCCAGTTCATCGGTGAATGAACTCGGTGAACTGAGCACATAACGGCTGAACACCTGCCAGAGAACATCAAGCACCAGGACGCTCAATAGAACCACCAGGACAATTTCAAGTACGCGGCTGGATTTTTTAAAAAAACTCATACGCTAATTTTCTTCTTCTGCTGCAGATATTCTTTGTATCAAACTGTATAATTTTTCATTGTCCCTGTATCTTTCCCTGAAAGCCATGACCCGTTCCGCGAAGGGGGCCTTATCCGGATGGATGATCGTTACACCTGCTTTTTCAACCTTGCGCAGGGATTCCGCCTCTGACATGGCCCACAATTCACGTTGTTTTACAACGGATTCATCGATGGCTTGCTGAAGCCATTTTTTCTCTTCTTCTGTCAGATCGTCCCAGATGTTTTTACTGATGATCAGGACATCAGGCACCATGGTGTGTTCGTTGAGTGAATAATATTTGCACACCTCGTAATGGTGACTGGTATAGAAACTGGGCGGGTTGTTTTCTGCTCCATCTACCACCCCGCTTTGAAGCGCGGTGTATAGTTCTCCCCAGGAAATAGGAGTCGGAGACCCCCCCTGTGCCTTGACATTCTCCATGGAGGTGATACTTTTCATGACCCTGATCTTCAACCCGGCAAGGTCGTCGGGATGGTAAATGGGTTTGTCGATGGTATAAAAGCTCCTGGCACCGGCATCGTAAAAACACAATCCCCGTAACCAGTATGGTTCAAGGCTGAGCAGGATATCATCACCAATGGGACCATCAAGTACTTTGAAAGCATGCTCTTTGGACCTGAAGAGATAGGGGATCCCCAGTACCTTGAATTCCTCCGTAAAGCTTTCAAGCACTGCTGAAGAGACCTTTGTAATGGCCAGACTGCCAATCTGTAAGAGCTCCACGCACTGTTGTTCAGAGCCGAGCTGCCCGGATGGATATGTCTCTATAATGAGTTTGCCGCCTGAGATCTCATCGCACCTTTCTGCCATGAATTCCATTGCCTGGCTGACGGGGTGGGTGGGATCCAGTCCGTGGGCAAGCTTCAATGACTTTGTGCCAGTATCAACGATGCAACCATTTAAAATCAGTGAGATGACCACAAACAGGAATGATAACCTTTTGAGCTGTCGCATGAATTTACCCCCTGATCTTGTTAACTATTTCAACGACTTCTTTTACTTTCTCCCTCAGCAGATCGTATTTTTCTTCCTGTATGATGTCCGCAGTGATCAATTTGGATCCCATGCCAACACAGAAGGCCCCTGCATCAAACCATTTCTTGAGATTATCAAGTGTAGGAGATACGCCCCCGGAGGGCATCAATTGTGTCCACGGACATGGTCCCTTGATGGCCTTAATGAAATCAGGACCACCCAGCATCGGTGCAGGATAGATCTTCACAACCTCAGCGCCAAGCTCCTCTGCTTTTGATATTTCAGATACGGTTGCGCAGCCAGGCATCCACATAACTTTCCTCCTGTTACAAACCTTTGCCATCTCCTCGTTTAGCAGCGGAGATACAATAAAAGAAGCTCCAAGCTGAATATAGATGGAACTTGTCCCTGCATCTACAACCGATCCTACCCCCAGCACAAGACCGGGCAATTCTTTTTCGGCCCATTTGGAAAGTTCTCCGAACACTTCATGGGCAAAACTACCCCGATTTGTAAATTCGAAGATCCTTAGCCCGCCATCGTAGCAGGCCCTGATCACATTTTTGCATACTTCAACATCCGGATTGTAATACAAAGGCACCACCGCGGATGCCTTCATTGCCTGTATTACTTCTATTCTTGATAATGTAGCCATGTTTGCCAAGGATTCTTTTAAATACCTAAAAATAATAATTTTCCAATCAGACGCGGATTATTTTCCAAAGTGCACTTTTTTTACCAAAACACTGAGTGAATCAACAACGGGCGCATACCTGTCCTCTTCCGATACGTTTACATTTTCATCCGGGTCGGTTCTGTGATCGTACAGCATATTTGAGACGATCGTGCAATCCCTCCTGGACATCATGAATTCAGTATAAATATGGTTTTTTGTAACGACAGAATTGCCTAAAATAAACCTTGAATAGACCGGGTCATTCCAATCCAGGCCTGGATCTTTCAAGAGGGGAAGCAGGCTTTTTCCATGCACCCAGTCAGGTTCCGGAAGTCCGGCAAGATCCGTAAATGTTGGGAAAAGGTCAATAAATTCGGTAATTCCCTCTGTGGTCTCACCATCGGTCATTCCCGGTACCTTGATGATCAGCGGTACCTGGAGAGAGGTGTTAAAATTGCAATGCTTGCACCACAGACCATGTTCTCCGAGGTTCCAGCCGTGATCACCGAATACGGCAACGATGGTATTTTCCTCCAGCCCCAGACTTTCAATTTCATCCATCACCTTGCCGATCATGGCATCTGTGTAGCTTGTGGCTGCATAATAACCATGAATGAGCTCGGCAGCTTTTTCATCACTGACCGGCCCGGTCGGGGGGATGTCATCGTAACCTCTTAATTCACCAAAGTTGTGCATTGCCCTGTCGGGGGCATTTAAAGGCTTGTCAGTGTTATCGGCAAGATTCATTTCATCTCTTTCATAAAGATCCCAGTATTTGGATGGAGCATTGAAAGGAAGGTGAGGTTTCTGGAAACCTACCCAGAACATGAAGGGCTGGTCCTTTTTAGCCAGTTGCTGTAATTTCCTGATGGCAGCATTGGCTGTTTTTCCATCCTTGTAGGCTGAATCAGGCACGTTACCCGGATTTTCAATGGAAGGACCGCTGTATTCCCCGGTCTTGATCTGCTCTATTGTTTCAGGTAAGATGTAATCTCTCCATGATCCCCTGAAGGTTGCTTGCGGCATCCACGCAGGTTCACTCCAGCTCTCCTTGCTGTCGTTCAAGTGATGAAATACCTTGCCGAAGGAAACAGTATAATAGCCATTGTCCCTGAAATAGGCAGGCAGGGATATGTGTCCCGGAAGATCTTCATCCGTCCAGGTGTCATAGGTAACGAATCTTTGCGGGGTGGGTCTGATCCCGGTAAGCAAACTGGCCCTCGATGCTCCACATACAGGCACATTGCAATAAGCTTTGTTGAACTGCAGCCCGCCGGCTGCAATTCTGTCAATATTGGGAGAATGTATCTGTTCAACTCCGTAACAGTTTAGTTCGGGTCGAAGGTCATCAACAAAAAAGATCAGAAAATTGGGGGTTTCAGGTATCTCTTTTTGATTGCTGTTGCAGCTGAATGCAAATAATGCAGAAAGAAAAATGAAAACAATTGCTGTTCGTTTCATATTTGGTGTTTTTTATTGGTTGGTCAAATTTTAAAATGTCTGTCAGAATTGTAAATATAGTATTTATTTCTTAGCCTGAAACAGATCCGGAGCCTTGTATCAGATAATCAAATGACTTCATTTGATCCCTGTTTTTTCATGCGCTTGCTGAAGCTGACTATTTGGTTTTTATTTTCAGAATTCCATTGTAACCTTTATTCCAGGGTATGTTGCCATTTCACTATCTTTACAGGCAGATCAACATTTAATGTTATGACAACACCGGGATATACACAAGAAGAATTGAATAACCTTAAAAACGCAGCAGCCCTGCTTGAGAGATATAAATTCATCCAAATTTTCGGTGATATAGCCGGGGCGCTGCAGAAAGTGATCAATGTCATTGAGATCAACCTTGGCATTGCGGGAGATGACAAATATGATATTGTATTTCCGGAACGCCTGCCGCACATAAAGGGCAGTGAATTCCTCGCGGTGATTATCCGGGCGATCAAAGAAGAAAAGGTTTTGCGGATCTATTACCAGCCCTTTTATGAAGACAAGCCTTACTTTGCTGAAATACATCCTTACCTGTTGAAGGAATATAGGAACCGCTGGTATGTTCTGGGGCTGCATGATTTTAAAAACGAGCTTCGTACCTATTCCCTTGACCGGATCCGGGATGTCCAGACATCAGATATTGCATATAAAAAGAAGGCATTTGATGCAAATGAATATTTCAGGAAAAGCATCGGTGTCATTTCACCACCGGGAGAACCTCCCCGGATTACCATTGCTGTACAAAAGACACAGGCGCAATACCTGATCACCCAACCCTGGCATGAATCACAGAACATTGAAGAGGAAAACGGGAATAATATCGTGTTCAGTTACAGGATCCATCCTACCTATGAATTTATTTCCTTGCTGCTCAGTTACGGAAAGGACCTGAAAGTGATTTCCCCGTCATCGCTCAGGCAGACCATGAGATCGGAATTGGAAACCATGCTCGGTTACTATTCATCCTGATGATCTTTATAAAAAAAGCTGTCCCGAAATGAGACAGCCTTAATCAGATCTATTTGAAATGATTTATTTTGTGTAACCTATATCCTTCAGGTAATCCAGACTTTTTTCGATGCTTACAAGCGGTTCGAAGTTGTATTTTTCAACTTCAACTACATGGTACCTGGCTCCTGCCTGTTCTGCATGATCAAGAACTTTCATAAAGTCTATTGTTCCTGTGCCGCCCAGTTCTTTTTCATCTTTGAGGTGAAAGGAGGTAAACCTTCCGGGTTTTTTGTCAAAATATGCATACGGGTCGCCACCGCCTTCATAGATCCAGTAAATGTCAAGCTGGAAAAATACCTTGTCGGGATCCGTATTTTCAAGCATGTAATCATAGATGATCTCTCCCTCAAGCTCTGAGAATTCACCGGCGTGGTTGTGGTATCCGAATTTAATACCCGCAGCATTGCATTTCTCTCCAACGGCATTGAAATAATCACAGTAGTCCTGCAATCCTGCAAGGCTTGCATAGCCTGTGCCTCCCATAAACGGCTGGACAATGTATTCAGCCCCGGCTTCCTTGTGCGCGGCAATGCATTCGTCCCACCATGGCATCAGTGATTTCCAGCTTCCCGAATCGGGGACCGCCTGTCCGGCATGGGCTCCCCTGAAGATCATTCCGTTCTCTTCAACAAGCGCTTTGAATTCAGACGGTTCCATTCCGTAGATCTTTCCGTTTGCGTAACTTGCGGTTTCAACATAATCATACCCCATTTTTCCTACCTGCTCCACCGTGGCCACGGGATCTTTTCTCATGTCGTCCCTGACAGAATAGAGCTGGAGTCCAATACCCAGTTCCGGGCCTTTGGAGCTGCAGGATGATAACATAAGTGCGGCAGCAAACAATGCAAAAAGTGATCCTGATTTCATTAATAATCGTTTCATTTTTATAGTTTTATTTGTGTTAGTATACAAAAACAAGCTATCAAAGATACGAAAATACTGTTTATCCCATAAAAACTTCAACAGCATATTCCCTTCTTTCGTCCATGGGCAGAAATTCCGAATCATATTTTGTGCCGTCCACAAGAACTTTTTTCACTCCCTTTGAGACATGGTCCGGATTCCTGACCGTAATGTGGTAGGTGCTTCCCCTGTATTTCCTGGTTACGCTGAATCCCTCCCACTCTTTCGGGATGCAGGGATCAACCTTGAGTCCTGCAAATTGCGGCTGGATCCCGAGAATGTACCTGCTGATGGCATAATAGTTCCATGCTGCGGTTCCTGTAAGCCAGCTGTTCTTTGCTTCTCCTGGCTTAAAAGCATCTTTCCCTGCAATCATTTGTGAGTACACGTATGGCTCGGTTCTGTGCAGGTCACTGATCTCTTCAAGGTAAGCGGGTGCGATCTTTGAGTAGTATTCAAAGGCACGGTTGCCGTCCCCAAGCATTGATTCGGCGATCATGATCCAGGGGTTGTTGTGGCAGAAGATCCCTGCATTTTCCTTGTAACCGGGAGGGTAGGAGGTGATCTCCCCCATTTCTACGTGGTACCTGGTAAAGGGTGGATTATTCAGAACGATACCATAGGGGCAATCGAGGCGTTCCTTAACAGCATCCATGGCAGTTTTTGCCCTCCCGTCCTCAATGCCAATTCCTGCCATTACACAGAATCCATTGGATTCAATAAATATATTTCCCTCCTCATTTTCTGCCGACCCGATCTTTTCACTGTAATGGTTGTAGGCCCGCAGGAACCACTCGCCGTCCCAACCGAATTCATCAATGGCCTTTTCCATTGCAACAATGTGATGTCCTGCGCGGCGCGCTTCTTCTTCATGTCCCAGTTGAATGCATAATTCCATGTACTCTTTGCCGTAAAAAACGAACATTCCAGCGATCATAACGGATTCGGCAACGCCTCCCTCCCCGTGTTCGGTGGTTTGGAATGATTCATCGGGATTTGTACTGAAGCAATTCAGGTTCAGACAGTCGTTCCAGTCGGCCCTTCCAATGAGGGGAAGTCCGTGTGGACCTGTATTTTTGATCACATGGTCAAACGACCGGGTCAGGTGATCGAACAGGGATTGTGCCCTGGTTTCGTCATTGTCGTAGGGAACCGACTCGGAGAGAATGGTGTAATCGCCGGTTTCCCTGATGTAAGCAACCGTGGAGCATATCAGCCACAAGGGGTCGTCATTGAAATTTCCTCCAATTTCGTCGTTGCCCTTTTTGGTGAGGGGCTGAAACTGGTGGTAAGCTCCGCCGTCTTCCAATTGGGTTGCGGCAAGGTCCAGAATGCGCTCCCTGGCCCTTTCAGGCACCAGGTGAACGAAACCCAGCAGGTCCTGGTTTGAATCCCGGAATCCCATACCCCGACCTATCCCGCTCTCAAAGTAAGAGGCACTCCTTGACATCATGAATGTGATCATGCACTGGTAGGGGTTCCAGATGTTGACCATCCGGTTCAGTTTGTTATCGTTGCTCTCCAGTTTGTAAACAGAGAGCAGATTGTCCCAATAGGAGCGGATCTCTTTCAATGCTCTGTCTACCTCATTCTGAGAGCTGTACCTTTTGATCAGATCCAGTGATTTCTCTTTATTCACGATCCCGGGTGACTCCCACTTCTCCTCTTCATCATTCTCCACGTATCCCAAAAGGAATATAAAATCTTTTTCCTGTCCGGGGGCCAGTTCAATTTCGAGCATGTGGGAAGCAATCGGGGACCAGCCGTGTGCAACACCGTTATTTAGTCTGCCGCTGAAGACGCCATCAGGCCTGTCGAATCCATTGTAGAGTCCGATAAAGCTGTTGCGGTCGGTTTCAAACGCATCAACAGGGGCATTTACATGATAGAAAGAGAAATGGTTCCTTCTTTCCCTGTATTCAGTTTTATGATAGATGGTGGAACCGGTAACTTCCACTTCACCGGTGTTGTAATTTCGCTGAAAATTGGTCATATCGTCAAGCGCATTCCAGAGGTTCCATTCCACAAAAGAGAACAGCTTGAATTTCCTGGATTTATCGGAATTGTTTTTTAGCTTCAGGCGCTGTATCTCGACATTTTCATCAAGCGGGACCATGAAAAGCAGGTTCGCGGTCAATCCCATGGAGCTGCTGATAAACCGCGTATATCCAAGTCCGTGACGACATTCATATGAATCCAGTTCTGTCTTAACAGGCTTCCATCCCGGGTTCCAGACGTGCCCGTTTTCATTGATGTAGAAATATTTACCCCCGTCATCTACCGGGACATTGTTGTACCTGTATCGCGTAATCCTTCTTAACCTTGCATCCTTATAGAAGGAGTAGCCCCCGGATGTATTCGAAACAATGGAAACAAAATCTTTATTGCCGAGATAATTGATCCATGGATAAGGAGTAACCGGATCTGTTATTACATATTCCCTGGAATGATCATCGAAATAACCGAATTTCATAAGCTGTAAATGGTTGGTAAATGGTATGTGAAAGTAATATTTTCATTTCTAATATCCTTTCAGAAAAGGCTTCTTTTCAAAAAAACATGTAAGTATTTAAACATTCTTTTACAGAGGCTGGGTGGCGCAACATCCTGGTCAGAATTTGAAGTATTTTCTGGCGTTGTTGTAACAGATGTCCTTTACCATGTTTCCAGCCATTTCCATATCATCCGGTATCTCGCCGTTTTCAACATCGTTTCCGATCAGGTTGCACAGCACGCGGCGAAAATATTCATGCCGGGGAAATGAAAGGAAGCTTCTTGAATCTGTGAGCATGCCTACAAATTTGCTCAACAAGCCGAGTTGGGAAAGGGTGTTGATCTGTTCTTCCATGCCTTTCTTCTGATCAAGGAACCACCATCCCGAACCGAACTGCATTTTACCCGGTATCTTTCCATCATTGAAATTATAGGCCATTGTAACCATTACTTCATTCATGGCGGGATTGAGGTTGTAGACTATTGTTCTGGCGAGTTGGTCGGTGCTGTCGAGCCGGTCAAAAAGTTTTGACATGGCTGCGGCCACCTGAAAATCACCTATGGAATCAAATCCTGTATCAGGTCCCAATTGTTGCATCATCCTGCTGTTGTTGTTCCTGATGGCTCCGACGTGAAACTGCTGGGTCCAGTTCTTTTCATGGTCCATCACTGCAAGTTCGATCAGCATGGCCGTCCTGAATTTTAAATGATCGATCTCAGGAACCTTTTTTTTGTCCCTTAGTTTTTTGAATATCTCCTCGATCTCATCATGGGAATACGACTCAAAATAGAAGGTCTCAAGTCCGTGATCTGAAAGCCGGCAGCCCATTTCGTGAAAAAAATCATGCCTCAGATGCAGCGCTTCCAGCAGGCCCATGAAATTTTTAACTTCATGACCCGATGCCTTTTCAAGTAAATCAAGGTATTTGTTGTACGCATCGGGATTTTCCGTATGCAGGGCCTTATCGGGGCGCCATGTTGGAAGCACACTGACCTCAAAGTTGTCTTCACGTATCTTTTGATGGTGTTGCAGGCTGTCAACCGGGTCGTCAGTGGTGCAGACCACCTCGACATTCATTTTCCTGAGCAGGTTCCTTACACTGAATTCATCGGACTGCAGTTTCCCGCCTGATTCATTATATATCTTTTCAGCAGTATCAGGGCCCAGCAATTCCGTGATTCCGAAATACCTTCTCAATTCCATATGTGTCCAGTGGTACAATGGATTTCTTAGGGTGGAAGGAACCGTTTCTGCCCATTTCATGAATTTTTCTTTATCAGATGCATCGCCCGTGCAGTATTTCTCACCGATGCCATTCGCCCTCATTGCCCTCCATTTGTAGTGATCCCCGGCGAGCCAGACCTCGGAGATGTTGTTGAAATTCCTGTCCTGCGCTATGTCTGCCGGGCTCAGGTGGCTGTGGTAATCGATAATTGGCATTTCTGCCGCGTAATTGTGATATAGTTTTTTTGCTGTATCGGTGTACAGAAGAAAGTCCTGATCGAGAAATGGTTTCATATGTATGTGTTTTTAATTCGGTTCGACGGTTCGACGGTTCGACAGTTCGACGGTTCGACGGTTCGACGGTTCGACAGTTCGTCGGTTCGACGGTTCGTCAGGGGCGATTGTCGCGTTAGGGTATACTTATCAGGAACCCTGATCACTCCGTCACCCCCTCTCCTGGTCACCCCTTCCATCCTATTCCCTGGCCTTTGACATTGAAATTCGACATTCGACATTCGCTCCGGGTTATTGTCCAAACAATCTTTTCAGGTGCCGCTCCAGGATATTCACCTTTACCTGTTCCCCAACGATTTTGTTGTGTTTCTCAATCATTGCAATATAGTGATCTCCCAGCTCCGCTGCAACTTTATATCCCACGTGTATCAATTGCCTGAACATGGGGTCATAATCCCGGTGACCGGGAATATGGCGGAGTGTATTTGAAAACCGGGCACTGTTCCAATTCGACACAACCTCCGGATCAGGAAGCTCAGATTTTTTGATATCGATTACCGCGGCATAAGGTGCACAGAGTTCATCCATTCTCCCGTAGGCCAATGAATAGATTCTTTTTGCCATTTCCAGTGCTTCTCCACCGGCCATGGCAAGTCCGATCACCTCCTCAAGCCAGGTTGTTCCGGCAGTCTTAACATGTATGCCCCGGTCGTGTTTGTGTATCAATTCGCTGATAACCGGGTAGATCGAAAACTTATCGCTTCCTGAATGCACACTTAGTTTCAGGTTCCCCGGAAGGCCGAAAAGCCTCACGGCATGATCGATGACCATCAGGTCCTCTTCAAATTCCTTCCTGAAGGAGCGGATGTCCCCCTGGTAATCCACACCCTTATTGAACCTGCCTGTAAATTTTGGAGCAATGGTCTGGGCAGGAATTTTAAGATGATGGATCATATACAATATAAAGAAGAGTTCAACAGGTGATTGTGCCGTTTCAACCTCATCCATGGAGATCTCAGGCACGAAGTCATCCGATTTCCTTAGGGTCCTTATTCTGTTGTATATTGAAGATGCTTCCTTGATTGCCCTGTAAAATTTTTTAACAGAATCATAAATCATGTCACCGGTTATTACGAAAGGTTTTTCGATACCCGGGATCCGGAGTTCCCCGGTGAACGGTTCCATAGCCAGGGTCATTTGCTCCAGCTCCTCCTGGTCGGCTTGGGCGCCTATAAAATCGGCAACATCAATTGTAAAGAAATTGGAATGTGCAACATACGGGTCGACATTGCTGTTGTTGATATGGTCTGCATCTACAAACCAGGGACCTTCGTAACCGAGGGCGCTGACAGATTCAGCAGCTTCCTTCCATGTATCAGCCGGACCGGTGTTAACGATCTGGTGTTCACGGTTTGATTTGTTCCACACGGGAGCCACAGGTATTCCTGCCTTGTTGATCCCGATTATGGCGTTCAGTTGTGCTTTTCCCTGCATGGTGAACCTGTCGCCGATCCCAAAAGAGTATTTGTTCAATTGTAACATATTAATGATTTTTTTCGTGTACGTACACGAAAATAGTATATTATCCATTAATATCAAAAATTTTTTTATTACTTTTGAATTGAATGTATCATTTAAAATTATTATAACATACAAATAAACAAGTAATTAAAGTTATATTTTGACAAGGATCAGGATCAAGGATATTGCAAAAATGGCCAATGTATCACCCGGGACCGTAGACAGGGTGGTTCATAACCGCAGCGGTGTATCGGAATCCACAAGAAAGAAGGTTCAGGAAATTATTGAAGAGTATGATTATCAACCGGATATAATTGCCGGAGCATTGGCGATGGGAAAATCATACCGGATCCTTGTATGCATGCCTGAAGTCGTGTCCGCACACGCATTCTGGAAATTGCCGGAAATTGGAGTGCAGCGTGCACTGGATGAATTGCATCATTTTGATATGCATGTGGATTATCTCAGGTTTGATCAACACCAGGCAGGGGATTTTGAGAAGAAGGCGGCATCTGTTCAACCTGCCGATTATGATGGAATCCTTTTCGCACCTGTTTTCAGTGATGCATCTGTGATGTTCATTCGGCGTGTTCGGGATGCAGGTGTGCCATGCATTCTTTTCAATTCGAGGATCGAAGAGATCGCAATAGATGGATTTATTGGTCAGGATGCCTTTCAGAGTGGTTACCTGGGCGGTAAATTGTTGAGCTATGGGATGCCAAAGGGGAAAGATGTATTGATTGTGAATTTGTCATTGCGCAAGGACAACTACCAGCATATCATAAAGCGCGAACGTGGATTCAGGTCTTATTTCGAAGCACACAGCGACCGGGTTGACAACCTGGTTACATTGAATATCAACGGCGGAGAATATGAGCGGGTTAAAAGGGAGATCACAAGGAAAATGAATGTGTTGAATGTTGCAGGGATTTTCGTCACCAATTCAAGGGTACACCTGGTTGGGCGTTACCTGGCAGAACGGGGAGCGATGAATATTCGGCTGACTGGTTATGACCTGCTTCCTGAAAGCATTGACTACCTCAAACGCGAATACATTGATTTTTTGATTTCTCAAAGTCCGGAGGAGCAGGCATATATGGGATTAAGGCATTTGTACCGCCTGGTTGTACTCAGGAAAGAGATACCCGGGGAAGTTTTATTGCCCATTGATATTCTTACAAAAGAGAACATTGATCATTACTTAAAATTCAATACATATTATGAATAACCTGAAAGATCTGAAAGAAAAAGTATGTGTAATAACCGGCGGAGGTGGTGTGATTGGGTCATCTCTTGCAAACGGACTGGCCGGTACCGGTTTGATTACGGTGATAATTGATATCAATGAGGAAGCTGCGGTATCTGTGGCAGATGCAGTTACCAGGGAGACCGGCATGCAATCATTTGGTTTGAAGGCCGATGTTCTTGACAGGCGATCGCTGGAAGAAGTAGAAAAAACCATTCAACAGGAAATCGGGAATATTGATTTCCTTATCAACGGTGCAGGGGGCAACTCCCCCAAGGCGACTACGAAACTGGAGGAACTGACAGAGGAGGACCTTGAAAATCTCGACAGTGGGTTTTTTGGACTTGAAATGGAAGGGTTTAAACAGGTCTTTGATCTGAATTTTACAGGCACATTGCTTCCTACAATGGTATTTTCCAGGCAAATGGTAAAGCGGCAAAAGGGGGTGATCCTCAATATCTCATCCATGAATGCATTCAAACCACTTACGAAGATACCTGCATATTCAGCAGCCAAGGCATCTATCAATAATTTTACGGAATGGCTGGCAGTGCATTTTGCAAAGGTGGGAGTAAGGGTGAATGCAATCGCGCCGGGATTTTTCCTGACGAATCAAAACCGTTTTCTACTGGTTGACGAAACAACCGGGGAACTGACCGAAAGGGGGCGAAAGATCATTTCCAGTACTCCCATGGGAACATTCGGTGAACCGGGAGACATTACCGGAACAACCCTGTTTCTTTTATCGGATATGAGTCATTTCATTACCGGAATATGCATTCCGGTGGATGGGGGATACAGTGCCTATGGCGGGGTTTGATGGTTGAGAATTATGAATCTAAAAGTGCTATATGAATCAGAAAGTTGAGACACAAGATTTTGTGTCTCAACAATAATTAATAATTAGCAAATTATAATTCATACCATGAAAAACGTAATTGTAGCACAATCCGGGGGTCCTTCTCCGGTAATAAATTCTTCACTTCGAGGAATTGTCGAGACCTGCAGGATGTTTCCGGAGACTTTTGGAACCATTTACGGCGGATGGCATGGGATTGAGGGTGTATTGAAAGAAGAATTGCTGAACCTCTCTGACCAGGATCCCGGGGAGATCGCTCTTCTGAGAACCACTCCCGCAGCAGGATCGGTAGGGACATGCCGTTACAAGCTAAAAGATCACCAGGAGAAGGACATGGCCAGGATACTGGAAGTTTTCAGGGCACATGATGTGGGCTATTTTTTCTATATAGGCGGCAATGATTCACAGCATACAGCATTCCGTGTAAGTGAACTGGCGCACGAAAACGGACTTGACCTGGTGGCGGTGGGAGTTCCAAAAACTATTGATAACGATGTGGGAGACAGTGAATTCAAGCTGATCGACCACACTCCGGGATATGGAAGCGTGGCCAAATACTGGTCGCACATTGTTCAGAATGCAGATGAAGAAAACCGGGGATCATCTCCCGCTGATCCCGTTCTTGTTTTACAGGCAATGGGAAGGAAGATCGGATATATTCCTGCAGCGGCAAGGCTGGCTGATCCTGATCGCCGCATGCCACTGCAGATCTATATGGCTGAATCAGGCGTGGGCATGGAAGAGATGGCAGATAAGGTGAATGATCAGCTGAAGAGCGATGGCAGGTGTATCGTTGTAGTTAGCGAAGGGTTTGATGCAGGAGCACTGGGTGAAGTAAAGGATTCATTCGGGCATACATCGTTCGGAAGCAGCCAGCAGTCGGTTTTCCAGGTTGTTGTAAATTACCTGAACAATTCAGGATTAAAGGCAAGGGGAAAGGCCAGGGGCCAGGTGATGGGGACGGATCAGCGGGATACGGCGATCTATGCTTCTACAGTTGACCTGGATGAAGCCTACCGGGTCGGACAGAAGGCTGTAGATATTGCCATGCACGACGGGAACGGTTGGATGGCAACCATATTGCGGGAGCCGGGCCTTATCTATAATGTAAATTATGACAAAGTTCCCCTTGAAAAAGTGGCATTGTCAGAACGCTCATTTCCTGAAAAATGGATCTCAGGGAACAGGGTGGATGTTACGGATGAATTTTTGCGGTATGCAAGGCCGTTGATAGGCGAGGACTGGGTAAGTGTTCCGGTAGTAAACGGCAGACAGCGTTTTGCAAAACTGAAACCTGTTTTTGCTGAGAAGAAACTACCAAGTTATGAACTTGAAGCTGGTTGAAAGTGAGCCAGGTACAGTCACAAATCAATTGACTTCAATACAAATTAAATAAATCAATTAAATCATGAATCTACAGGAGCAGTTAAAAAGCCTTCAGCCTACAAAAGAATTTTTCATTGGGATTGACTCGGACGGTTGTGCCTTTGATACAATGGAAATCAAGCAAAAGGAATGTTTTTGTCCGAATTTCATAAAATATTACGGGCTTCAACAGATATCAAAGTATGCTCGTGAAACATGGGAATTTGCCAATTTGTATTCCAAGACAAGGGGAGTCAACCGTTTCCTTGCAGCGCTTGAGACTTTCCGGCTGCTTTCTCAGCGTCCGGAGGTGTACGCCAGGAATATGGAGCTTCCCGATATGTCGGCCTTGATTGAGTGGACAAAAAAGGAATCAAGGCTGGGGAATCCGGCGCTTGAATCATATGCAAAAACAGCGAATCACCCGGACATTGATCTTGCACTTGAATGGTCACTGCAGGTAAACAGGGACATTAAAGATATGGTTTATGGCATGCCTCCCTTCCCGGGTGTGAGGGAATCACTCGTGAAAATGAATGAGAAGGCAGATGCACTGGTTGTTTCACAAACACCGGTGGAAGCTCTGGAACGGGAATGGGAAGAAAATAATATTGATGGCTTTGTTCGTGTGATTTGCGGTCAGGAATATGGAACCAAAACCGAACATCTCACCCTTGCTGCCAGTGGTAAATATCCGGTTGACAAGATCCTTATGATCGGTGATGCCCCGGGAGATTACAAAGCAGCAAAAGCCAATAACGTGCTGTTTTTCCCGATCAATCCCGGTCACGAGGAAGATTCCTGGGACCGGCTGCTCAATGAAGGTCTTGCTAAGTTTTTCAACGGCAAATTTGCAGGTGCCTATGAGAAAGAACTGCTCGATGAGTTTGACGGATACCTGCCTGAAAGACCATCATGGAATGTAATTTAAACAAATTATAACTTTGAAGTTATGATCTATTTTGAAAAAGGAGGATCCTCGTTGAAACTTACACCAGGCGAAATCAGGGCCGGGTTGTACGAAGCCCTCGATCTCGCAGGCAGCAGGAAAAAAGTCATTGCTGTCCCCCCGGATTATTCAAGGGCGCACAGCATGGCCGGTCCCATTACCGGGATGGCCCGGGATTATTACGGGGAAAATATGACGGACATACTTCCTGCATTGGGAACCCATGCCCCAATGAGTGAAAAGGAGTTAAAAAAAATGTATGGCGACATACCCCGGTCGCTTTTCAGGGTGCATAACTGGAGGAAGGATGTAGTGAACCTGGGAGAGGTCCCCGGCGAATATGTAGCAGAGGTTTCCGAAGGAAAGGTTGCTTATTCATGGCCGGCACAGGTCAACAGACTGCTTGTGGAGGGCGGACATGACCTTATACTGTCTGTCGGACAAGTGGTTCCCCATGAAGTGATCGGCATGGCAAATTACAATAAGAACATTTTCATTGGTGCAGGAGGCCCCGATGGTATCAATAAAAGTCATTTTCTCGGAGCTGCTTACGGGATGGAGCGTATCATGGGGAGAATCGATACACCAGTCAGGAAAGTGCTGAATTATGCAGAAAGGGAATTTGCTTCCGAATTACCGGTCCTGTATGTACTCACCGTGATCGGAAGGGATGAAGAAGGGAGTCTTGTACCGAGAGGACTGTATATCGGCGATGATATGGAGTGCTTTGAAAAAGCAGCATCACTCTCCCAAAAGGTGAATTTTGAAATGCTGGATGAGCCACTGAAAAAAGTTGTTGTTTACCTGGATCCGGAAGAGTACAAAAGCACCTGGCTGGGAAATAAAAGTATTTACAGGACCAGGATGGCTGTTGCCGACGGAGGTGAACTGATCGTGCTTGCTCCGGGATTGAAGGAATTCGGTGAAGACAGGGAGATCGATGCGCTGATCAGGAAATACGGTTACAAAACAACTCCCGAGATCCTGGAAAATACGGAGGGGAATGAAGAACTCAGGAACAACCTCAGTGCCGCAGCTCACTTAATCCATGGATCAACAGAGGAGAGGTTCACTGTGACCTACTGTCCGGGAGCTCTTACCCGGCAGGAAATTGAGTCGGTGAATTACCAGTTTGGGAACCTCGCCCCGATGATGAAAAAATACGATCCGCATTCATTGAAAGACGGATGGAACATCTTGCCGGGAGGGGAAGAAATATTTTTTATATCCAATCCGGCAACAGGATTGTGGTCTGCCGGTGATATATTCGAGAAATAGTGTGAAAATAGTTATTGACGATAAAATTCCTTTTGTTGAGGGTGCCCTGGAAACGGTTGCTGATGTGGAGTATATTCCTGGTAAACGCATTGTAAGGGAAGACCTTTTAGATGCCGATGCAATGATCATCCGCACCCGGACACGGTGTAACGAATCGCTGCTCAAGGGGACATCTGTCAAATTCATTGCCACTGCAACCATCGGTCATGACCATATCGATGCAGATTATTGCAGCAGGGCAGGGATTACATGGACCAGTGCTCCGGGATGTAATTCGTCTTCTGTTGAACAGTATATCGTTTCAGCATTGCTGCACCTGGCCCACTCAAACGGATTTGAACCGAAGGATATGGTCCTGGGGGTCGCAGGAGTTGGAAATGTGGGAATGAAGGTAGAATCAGCTGCCAGGGCTCTTGGGATGAAAGTACTGCTTTGTGATCCCCCGCGGGAGCGTAGGGAGGGTGCGGAGCAATTTACTTCCCTGAATGACCTGCTGGATGGATCCGATATTGTAACGTTGCATGTTCCCCTCTCTGATTCAGGAGCGGATAAGACACTGGGAATGGCAGACAGGAAGTTTTTTAACAGGATGAAGAGAGGCTCCTTTTTCATAAATACGAGCAGGGGAGAGGTAGTGGATGAAAATGCACTGAAGGCATCGCTGGCTTCTGAACATATCTCAGGGGCCCTGTTGGATGTGTATGTCAACGAACCGGATGTTGACCAGGAATTGTTGAAGCGTTTGACGCTGGCGACCCCCCATATTGCAGGATACTCGGTGGATGGCAAGGCAAACGGCACCAGGATGTCTGTCAGATCGGTCAACAGCTTCTTTCAACTTGGATTGGACAGCTGGGAACCTTCGGGTATCCCTGCTCCCCGGGATCCGGATATATACCTTGATGGATCAGAGGGCAATGAAACGGAAATGTTGTATACTGCTTATGGCAGGACTTATAATATTTTAGCAGATCATGACCGGTTCATGGCACAGCCGGGCGCCTTCGAGGGACTCAGGGGATCTTACCCTGTTAGAAGGGAACCGGGAGCCTATAACATTAAGCTCTTTAGTGATGACGGTAAATACCGGGATCTGTTTGAAACATTGGGATTCAATGTCCTTGGTGACAGTTGCTATTGAAATATTTTACACATACATACCATTAAATAAAATTTGATCATGAAAGAAAAAGCAGATATCGGCCTAATTGGTTTGGCAGTTATGGGTGAAAATCTTGTATTGAACATGGAGCGCCATGGGTACACCGTTTCGGTCTACAACCGTACCGTTGAAAAAGTCGATAAGTTCATCAAAGGAAGGGGCAAGGGAAAAGCCTTCATAGGAGCCCAATCCATTGAGGATTTTGTAAATTCCCTGGAGCGTCCCCGGAAGGTGATGCTTCTTGTAAAAGCCGGCAAACCTGTTGATGATTTCATAGAGAAGGTTTTACCTCACCTTGAGAGGGGAGATATTATCATTGACGGCGGAAATTCTCACTATCCCGATACCATACGAAGGACGAAGTATGTGGAGAGCAAGGGGATGCTTTATATCGGGACGGGTGTTTCCGGGGGTGAAGAAGGGGCGCTGCTTGGTCCGTCGATCATGCCCGGAGGATCACCTGGGGCATGGAAGCATGTCAAACCGATATTCCAGTCGATCGCTGCCAAAGTAGAAGATGGAACGCCTTGTTGCGACTGGGTTGGAAGTGACGGGGCCGGACATTTTGTAAAGATGGTGCACAACGGAATCGAATATGGTGATATGCAATTGATCAGTGAAGCCTATTTCCTTATGAAAAACCTGCTGGGATTATCTGCTGATGAGATGCACGATGTGTTCAGGGAATGGAATAAGGGAGAGCTGGATTCGTACCTTATCGAGATCACCAGGGATATCCTTGCTTTCAGGGATGAGGATGGGGAACCATTGATTGAAAAGATACTGGATACTGCCGGACAGAAAGGTACCGGAAAATGGACCGGCATTTCAGCGCTGGACCTGGGCATTCCTCTGACGCTGATCGGTGAAGCGGTTTTTGCCCGCTGTCTTTCTGCACAAAAGGAAGAGAGGGTTGAAGCCTCCAGGGTACTGTCAGGACCTGAAGTCAGTTTCAGTGGTGATAAAAAGCAGTTCATTGAATACATTCGTCAGGCGTTGTATGCTTCCAAGATCGTATCCTATGCCCAGGGATTTGTATTGCTGAAAGAAGCGGCAAAAGAGTACAACTGGTCACTGAATTATGGTGAGATAGCGCTCATGTGGAGGGGCGGTTGTATCATTCGTTCAGCATTCCTTGGGGATATTAAGGCAGCATTCGATGAGAACAATGAATTGCCCAATTTGCTGCTCAGTGAATTTTTCAAGCAAAAGGTTGAAGCATCACAGGAGGGATGGCGCAAGGTTTGTGCCGTGGCAATTGAAAACGGCATACCGGTTCCGGCATTCTCCTCTGCATTGAGCTATTTCGATGGCTACCGGAATGAGCGTTTGCCTGCAAATATGCTTCAGGCGCAGCGGGATTACTTCGGGGCCCATACCTATGAGCGGATTGACAAACCAAGGGGAGAATTCTTCCATACGAACTGGACAGGAAGGGGGGGAGAGACTGCATCGAGTACATATAATGCGTAGTGGAACCTCTTTTTAGTCGGTTCGTAAGACGACTTTATCGAGCGACTTCGAGGGATGTTACTTGTTGCTGGTTGCTGGTTACTGGTTTGCCTTAATTGTGTTGCGGTGATGCGGTGATGCAGTGTTGCGGTGTTGCGGTATATCAGATGCTATTTAGCTGATTCTGTTGATCATTTACTGTCGAACTATCGAACCGTCGAACTGATTTTGTTGCTGGTTGCTGGTTACTGGTTTGCCTTATTGTGTTGCGGTGATGCGGTGATGCAGTATCTTTAATACTATCCAGCCAATTCCGTTGATCATTTACTGTCGAACTGTCGAACCGTCTCACTGTCGAACCGTCTCACTGTCGAACCGGTTTGGTTAGTCCCGACGAGCGATAGCGAATGTCGGGATTGCTGGTGAGTTGGTTGGTTCTCCTGAGCTTTCCGAAGGGTTGTTTCAGGACCTGCCTGTTAATAATCCGGCAACGGAAATATCCTCGTCCAGATCTTCCCAGTGAATGCCAATTCCATTCCCGATAAGGCGGAAGTTCTTTAACTGTGAACCGGTCGCTTTGCGTAGTTTTGGAAACCAGAGAATAGGTACACCAATTTCCCTTCCGTCAGTTAGCATGACGTACATCATATCTTCCGTAAACCAAACCTTTGTGGCAAAGGGTGATATATGTTCATTGGTTAAAGTGCTCATTCCATTTTTGTCTTATCAGATCTGTGCGTCCCTCAATATAACGACTTATTTCTTTCAGCTGTTTGCTATTAAAACCATAATTAGCAGATACAAAAACAGGGTCAATCCAGAATTTTGCATAATTGTCTGCTTTTTCCACATGTATATGTATCGGTTCCTGATTTTCATTGCTAAAAAAGAAGAACCTGTAACCCTTTATAATAAAGACAGTTGGCATGCCTATACAAATATAGTGAAATATATTTGAATTTGAAAAGATGCGGTATGTGGTATGCGGTTCTCCTGGCTTTTGGCCCCTGGCTTCTGGCTATCGATCACCCCCAACCCCGGCCCTTCCCCCGGTGGGTGAAGGGGGGCAAACCCCAATCTTGGCTCTTCCCCCGGTGGGTGAAGGGGGAAAACCCCCAAACCTGGCTTCTGGCTTCTGGCTATCGGTCACCCCCAACCCTGGCCCTTCCCCCAGTGGGTGAAGGGGAGACAAAGAGAAGGGGTGAAGGGAAAAATGTTCGTGCCACATGCTTAAATTGGTCAGGCTTTGCCGAAGAGATTTTGATTTTCTCTGACGATGCCATCTTCTTCCGTAACTTAGACGCTCTCTTTTTAATAGATTTGTCTGCCCCGTAATACATTCTGAATTCATACATAAGTCCGCTTTGCGCCATCGCGTACAATTTTTTTGTAAATGTGCCCGGCAAAGGAAAAATCATACGAAGCATAATTTCTCTTAAGAACCCCTCCCTTCCCACCTCGGGGGAAGGGCCGGGGTTGGGGGAAGAATCAGGTCCGGGGGAAAAGTCAGGTCCGGGGGAAGGAGAACACTTGGAAAGCAGGTGCCGTAGCCGGAATGATGCTGACTCTGTGCACCGCAGTCCCGACGAGCGATAGCGAATGTCGGGATTGCTGGTTACTGGAGTTCACTGTGCGAACGTCAGGATGTTGTTTTTTTTCTAATCAACCGTTAATTTAGCGGCTGAGCGTCGCATTCCTCTCATAATGAGCCGGGACAAGCGGGGAAAATACCTGGTTAAAAAAGCCATGAGCATTCCCAGGGATGAAAGTGTGGTTGCAAACCGCCTTCGGCGTATGTGTTTCAGGATTGATTTTGCAACTTTTTCCGGTGATTGCTGGACCCATCCTGGTCTTTCCTGGAGGGGCCGGAGCTTACCATCCGGACCTACAGTTGTCTTGGCAGCATCATTTTTTGTAAATCCTATATATATGATCCCGATGTGGATGCCTTCTCCGGCAAGTTCTGCTTTAAGTGATTGAGCAAGCGCGGTAAGCGCCATCTTACTCATGCTGTACACAGATGAATGGGGGACCCCGTGCAATCCGGCCAGGGAAGAGATAAGTACGATGCTTCCTTTTGACTCCCTGATGAGGGGGATGGCCAGCCGTGCACCTGTGAAAGGGCCGAAAGTATTGACCTTCATAACATTCATTAGCGCTTCGTCGCTTGTCCTTTCAACGGCTCCGAAAGCGCTGAGCCCGGCATTCAGTATAAGAATGTCGAGTCTCCCGAACCTGCCTTTGATGGCATCAAGCGCCTTCCCAAAGGTTGATGCATCTGAAACATCACCGGCAAACTTCATGACCTCCCCTCTAAAAACATTCAGTTCTTCCGTAGTTCCGTTAAGAACGGATTCATTTCTTCCGTTGATAACAACCCTTGCACCCTGCTTTAGCATTTCAATGGCCGTCATCTTACCGATCCCTTTGCTTGAACCGGTTATAAAAACGACCCTTCCAGTAAATTTTCCCATGCTTGTTTAAATTAGTGTCTGATAGAAAACTCGCCATATTATCCGGTTAAAATTAAATAAGAATTATTAATTTAGAACATTGAATCATACCCAAATGTCAAACTCATGAAAACAAAAAACTTACTAACCGGCCTTGTTTTGATCGCAACAGGTCTGCTTTTTATAAATGTTAACACCTTTGCGGAAGTTCGTCTGCCCAGGGTTCTCGGGAGCAATATGGTATTGCAGCGGGACCAGGATGTCAGGATATGGGGATGGGCCGATGCAAAAGAGAAGGTTACGGTAACTTTTAACGGGCAGAAAAAGATCACCAGGGCTGATGCGGACGGTAACTGGATGGTAATACTTCCACCTATGAATGCAGGAGGTCCTTTCGAAATGGTCATCAGAGGCAAGAATACATTCACACTTGACAACATCCTGCTTGGGGATGTATGGGTGTGTTCGGGGCAGTCTAACATGGAATGGCAGGTAGTGAATTCAGACAATGTAGAAGAAGAGATTGCTAATGCGGATTTTCCCGGCATTCGCCTTTTCACTGTACCGCGAAACCTGCAATTCCTTCCGGTAAACGACCTGCCGTCCGGGGAGTGGAAAGAGTGTTCACCCCAGTCGGTTAAAACATTCTCTGCTGTGGGATATTTCTTTGGTAGAAAAATTCACAAAGAAACCGGGGTGCCCATCGGTCTGATCAGTTCCAACTGGGGAGGCACCAATGTTGAAACCTGGATGAGCAGGGAGATCTCTCAGAATGATCCCGAAATGAAGGCCCAGGTTGAGACCATTGAGGTTGTCAGTCCGGAAGAGCTGGCTGAAAAGCAGGAGAAGATGAAGCAGGAACTGATTGCATCCATCGGGGAACTCAAGAAGGGGATGATCAATGACGTTCCTGTTTGGGCAGACCCCGGCCTTGACCTTTCTGAATGGAATGAGATGGAGGTTCCCGGTCTCTGGGAAGGAAAGGGATTGAACGGGGTGGACGGTGTGGTATGGTACAGGCGTACATTTACACTTAGTGAGAAGCAGGCATCCAATGATATCGTGCTTAACCTCGGACCGATTGATGACAGCGACATTACCTGGGTCAATGGGACAAAGGTTGGGTCCATGCACGAAGCATACAATGATGAAAGGGTTTACAGTGTCTCTTCTGACATACTCGAGTCCGGTGAGAATACACTTGTTGTAAGGGTTGAGGATTACCGGGGTGGCGGTGGTTTTCACGGTGCAGGCCGCAATATGGTCGCCAAAACCGTGGAGGGAGATGTTGCTCTTGCGGGTACCTGGAAATACAGGGTCTCTTCAGTGGATTTCAACATTGTCATTGAATCGCAGCAATCGCCCAACTCCAGGCCAACACTTTTATTCAACGGAATGATCCATCCGCTGCTGAATTTTTCAGTAACGGGAGCAATCTGGTACCAGGGTGAATCCAATGCTTCCAGGGCCTATAAATACAGGACACGTTTCCCAAACCTTATTAAGGACTGGAGAAATCACTGGAACAATCCTGAAATGGGTTTCTATTTTGTTCAACTGGCCAACTTTATGCAGGAAAAGGATGAACCTGTGGAAAGTGCCTGGGCGGAGTTGAGGGAAGCACAGGCCATGGCTCTTGATCTCCCCAAAACTGGAATGGCCGTTACAATCGACATTGGAGAGGCGGATGATATTCATCCGAGGAACAAGCAGGATGTTGGAAAACGCCTTGCCCTCGCTGCCCTTCATGATACCTATGGTAAAGATGTGGTATATTCTGGTCCTGCATTTAAGGAACTCACTATAGAAGGAGACAAAGCCATCGTTGAAATGGACCCCATGGGAAGTGAACTTTTTATCAGGGACAAGTATGGCTATGTTAAAGGATTTGCCATTGCGGGTCCTGACAAAGAATTTTACTGGGCCAAAGGAACAAAAGAGGGGAATAAGATCATCCTTCATAACAAAAAAGTTCCCAATCCCGTAGCAGTGAGGTATGCATGGGCAGATAATCCCGATGATGCCAATGTTTACAACACGGGAGGACTTCCTGCCGGTCCGTTCAGAACAGATGCCTGGCCGGGTGTTACATATGGAAGATAGAAATATATATATTTAATTCGCTATTTATATAGCGCTGGTCTAATATATTACGCTTATTTAATCTAATAAATAACCCGGTTCCTGAGCGCAGTACCGAGCCTGCCGAGGTACAAGCCGAAGGAATATCGAATATCGAACAAGGAATGTAGAATGATGAAGTGGCTTATCAAAGCAGCAATTCACAATTGAAACATTACTTCTACATTCGAAATTCGCTCTGGCCCCTGGCCTTAATTGTGTTGCGGTGATGCAGTGATGCGGTGATGCGGTATTTTAAATACTATCCAGCCAATTCCGTTGATCATATACTGTCTCACTGACGAACTGATTTTGTTACTTGGTGCTTGTTGCTGGTTAACTGGTTGGCTAACTAATTCGTAATTCGATATTCGTAATTATTCTCCCGACTGATTGTCGGGTTCATGAGCTCTTCGCCGCGGCGAATCGGTTCGTAATTCCTAAACGGTTACCACATTTATACAGAGAGGAAAAGATCGGAATTATTGCCCCGGGTCCTTCCTCGAGGTTCGGCGGAGCTCACCTCTTCGCTCAGGAACCGGTCTTTATTGTCAGGAACCGATCTCGACAAGCTCGATCTTCCCACCTCACACCCCAACCCGCCGGTTCCCGATCCTGCCGAGGGACCGCTCATTACCGCACTGTCTCACTGTCTCTGACTGACTCACTGACTCACTGACTCACCGTCTCACTGTCTCCGCCGTAGCTTCAGCGAAGGCGGGCCCCTGGCCCCTGGTTACCCGTTAAACCCGGTCTTCCTTGTATAGGTTTCCTGGGCGTTGATATAGAAGGCTTTGTATTTAATGTAGTGGTTTCCTTTTTTATATTCCCAGTGTACATCGTGGGCTTTGTAGATCTTGCCTATGCAGGCTTCAAAGATCAGGGTATAATTAATGCCTGTTACCTGCTCTGCTTCAATGATGTTCTTGAACTCAATACTTCTGTCGGCAAAATGGCCGATCACGGGAAGTGTATATTTCTTTTGTGCACGTTTTCTCTTTGCGCCTTCATTCATAATGGAAAATTTTCTTGGAGGTTCTTCGTGGTTACGTGCCATAGCTCAAAGTATTAATACATAATGTTCATGTAAAATTATGAAAAAATATTTAACATCAATACCCGCGTGCCGGGATTTTATTAACGCATGGTATTGATGAATATTGTAATCCGGGAAGCTGCTATAAGAAAACAAGGGGTGAATGACAGATTCTCTGATGGAGCAAGGGAGGAGCAATATAAAAACAGGGATGCTTTGGCAGACTTTCCCTGTAAAAATTATGTAAGCTGGGGAGATAATTCTATATTTGAAGCTCAAGCAAATGCATTGAATGGGTACATTGATAGCATATTCATCAACACTTGGCTGTACAGAACAATGTGTCAGCAGGCTCAAAGGTGATCTCGGACCGGGTGTGGATCTTTACCGCATTTCCCGGCGCAGGAAAATCAATTTTTCAAAGTACAGAACAGTAATCATTGGAGGATCGATCCATGAAGGTATGATCCAGCGGGCAGTGCGCAGCTTCTGTGAGACGAACCTAAAGGAACTGCTTAAAGTTGAGGTTGGCTTGTTCATATGCTGTGTTGATCCTGGAGAGAATGAAGACGAGCTCCTGAAGGAAGTTTTTCCTGACAAACTACTGGGTCATGCACTGGCCAAGAGTTATTTCGGGGGTGAGCTAAACTTCAAGAAAATGAATCTGATGCAAAAGATCATGACCCGCAAGAAAGAGCGACTTGAGGTTATGCCCGAAATTGACTTTGACAGGATCCTTGCATTTGCCGAACGCCTGCAGGAGAGAAATGCCTAGAATTTATACGCGGCCTTTTCCAGTTCTTCCAGGTTCCTGAATTTATTGGGAGGATCCAGGTAATCCTCGAGGAACCGGTAGATCTCCATCCGGATTTCGCGGGCAATTTTGGTATCCATTCTGTTGAATGAATGTCCTCCCGGTATTTCCTCAAAGATTTTGTATTCAAACTCCTTGTCTTCTGCCTTCAGTGATTTGATCAGGTGTTCCACTTCAAGCACATTTACGTCAGCATCGTTGGTATTGGTATGGATCAGCAAGGGAGTTTTAAGTTTGTGGGCATTCCATGCGGGTGATCTCCTTCTGTATTCTTCAACATTATCGTAGGCTGATTCGCCGATGTGGTAATCTGCCTCGTAAAGGTCCCGGTACGACTGAGTTTTGTAGCCCATCCTTGCGATGAGGTCACTTACAGGAACACCTGCATAGGCTACTTTATAGTTGCCGGGATGTTCAAAGATGTTGTGCAGTGCGATCAGTCCGCCGTGGCTCCATCCAATGATACCAACCCTGTTTTTATCAACGAAATCACAATTTGTAACCATATACTCCCGGCTGGCATCAACATCCTCAATTTCAAGTCCGCCGTAATCGATCTTCCTGTAATGAGCGCCGCCATATCCTGTGCTGCCCCTGTATTCTGCGGCAACGATAATGTACCCCTGTGCGATCAGTTCCCTGACAATGTGTGTGTAATAGGTATTGAAATCTGAATGCACCCCGCCGTGTGGAAATACGATCAGGGGATACGACTTTGCATGATCTGTATCCCTGGGGATGAAAACATACGACCAGAATTTAACAGGATTGCCTGCACCCTGTGCATTGGGATTCTGCTCTTTCCACAATGGCGGACCGGTCATGTACACTTTATCGATATGTGCAACATCCCCCACTTTTTCATACCAAAGCAGGTCGTCGATATTCTTTTCGATCACATCCAGCCGGTGTTCCAGGTGCTGGTTGTATTCCCTCAGTTTGTGTATCTCGTCAGCAAGGCCCCGGGGGTCCTGGCCGTAGAGGCTGATCAGCGGGAAGCAAATGGTCAGAAGAATCAATGATTTTTTCATCCTGAATTGAAATTTTATTGTTATGAATATTACCTGTTATCGCTGTTAAGAATGCCTTCAAAAACTTCCGTGACAGGCCCTGTCAGACTGATGCCGGAAAATCGTCCCTCCTTGCTGTGATGCGTGAATTCAACTTCAAGGTCGCCACCCCGTGTTTTGACGAGAACAGGTGAACGAAGCTGGTCCTTATGAAGGGAAGCGGCAATGGCGGCTGCTGTGACTCCTGTTCCGCAGCTCAGGGTCTCATTTTCCACACCCCTCTCGTATGTTCTCACTTTAATTCCCGGGTTGTTGAAATCAACAAAATTGACATTCACGCCATTGCTGTATTTCGGATCCTGCCTGTATTGACGACCCAGCATAAATACATCCAGGATGTCTGTATCATCAACAAAGATGACAAGGTGCGGGGAGCCGGTATCAAGGAGATATCCTTCAGCGGTATTTTCAATGCCCCGAACATCATTCAGCCCCAGTTTTACCCTGTTGTCTTCAAGGATTTCAGCCCTGTGTATGCCGTCAGCAGCCTCGAATGTGCAACTGCTATTAATCCAGCCGCTTTTTTTTGCAAATGCCGCGATGCACCTGCCTCCGTTTCCGCACATGGTTCCGGGATGTCCATCCGAGTTGTAGTAACGCATCCTGAAGTCATACGCATCTGATGGTTCGAGGTAAATGAGACCGTCTGCACCAATGCCAAAATGGCGGTCGCACATGACAGCAATTGTATTTACAGACCGGTCGGGCATGACATTCTTTCGGGAATCAACCATAATGAAGTCATTTCCTGTTCCGTGGTATTTCGAAAAGTTAAGTTTCAAGCGTCTGTTGCGTTAAAAAAGGTTAAATGAGCCATAAAATTACAATAATTTTGTCTTCTGATTTGTTAAGAGGGTGAAACAATTGAAAGAAGGCATTAAATTTGATTGTCATAAAGAGCCGACAGAATTAAATATATGAACATGAAAGCAAAAACAATTATTGGATTTTTTAGCATCGCCTTAATTACCGCGCTTGCTGCAGTTTTTATCTATGCGAAATTTTTTCAGCCCGAACCGGAGATTGTCCGTGTGGAATCGCAACCATCAGTAAGACAAATCTCACTTCCATCAGCGGAAAGCAGGTTTACCATGGATTTCACCCCTGCTGCCGAGGCCTCGGTGCATGCTGTAGTTCATGTAAAGACAACTGCTATGATGGAAGCGCAGATCAATCCTTTGTATGAATGGTTCTTCGGGATTAACCCCGAGGAATACAGGCGGCCTGTTATGGGATTTGGATCAGGAGTGATTATCAGTGATGACGGCTATATTGTCACCAACAACCATGTGATTGAGGGCTCCGATGAGATAATGATTACCATGAACGACCGCAGGGATTATAAGGCAGAACTTATAGGAACGGATCCCTTTACCGATCTGGCATTGATAAAAATTGACGAAAAAGGATTACCGACCCTTCAGTATGGCAGTTCCGATGACCTTCAGCTTGGCGAATGGGTGCTGGCAGTCGGGAACCCGTATAACCTTACTTCCACTGTTACGGCGGGTATCGTAAGTGCAAAGGCGCGGAACATCAATATCATGAGGGATGAATTATCCATCGAATCCTTTATCCAGACCGATGCAGCTGTGAATCCCGGAAACAGTGGCGGGGCACTTGTAAATACACGCGGACAGCTTGTAGGTATCAATACAGCGATAGCATCAAGAACCGGAAACTATACCGGTTACTCATTTGCAATTCCGGTAAGCATCGTCCGTAAAGTAGTGAGTGACCTTATGGAATATGGAGAGGTGCAGCGGGCCATTCTTGGCGTTCAAATTACAAATGTAACCTCTGAACTTGCAGCGGAGGAGGGACTTGAGAATACGGAAGGTGTTTACGTGGCCGATCTCACTGAGGGGGGCGCCGCAAAAGAATCCGGGATAAAATCCGGTGATGTGATCCTTTCTATAAACGACATTAAGGTGAACAGTGCATCGGAGCTTCAGGAACAGGTAAGCAAGTACAGGCCCAATGATAAGGTTAAAGTAATCCTGAAGCGTAAAGGTGATCTGAAACAATACGATGTGGTACTGCGCAATGTGGAAGGGAATACCGATATCGTCAAGACCAATCGGGTACTTGAAATTCTTGGCGCAAGGTTTGAAACCATTACCAACAGTGAAAAAAGACGTCTTGGGATAGAACACGGAATCAGGGTGACCAGCCTGGGTCCGGGAAAATTCATGAAAATCGGTATTAAAAAAGGATTTATTGTGACAGCGGTAAACAAACAGCCCGTTGACAGTGTCAGTGATATTACCAACGTACTCCGCAATTTTGAAGGAGGAGTTATTATTGAAGGGGTGTATAGGGACGGTTCAAAATCATATTATGCTTTTGGCATGTGATTTTGCAACATTTATCAGCGATAAACGTTTAAATGAAGAGGGCCCTACTCAGGGTCTTCTTCATTTTTTTGTTATTTATATTGACTGTGAATAAATAAGGTAATAAATTTGCAGGGTTTTTATTTTCAATTTTTAAAATAGAGAAGGAATATGAGACAGTTAAAGATCACTAAATCCATTACCAATCGTGAAAGTGCATCATTGGATAAGTATTTACAGGAGATTGGTAAGGAGGAACTGATCACTGTCGAGGAAGAAGTGGAATTGGCACAACGGATCAAAAAGGGTGACCGCCTGGCGCTGGAAAAGCTTACCCGGGCAAACCTCCGTTTCGTCGTTTCTGTTGCCAAACAATATCAAAACCAGGGGCTTAGTTTGCCCGACCTTATCAATGAGGGGAATCTTGGTTTGATAAAGGCTGCAGAAAAATTTGACGAAACCAGGGGGTTCAAATTCATCTCTTACGCCGTTTGGTGGATCCGTCAATCAATTCTTCAGGCACTTGCCGAACAATCGAGGATCGTACGTTTACCTCTGAACCAGGTCGGTTCACTTAACAAGATCAACAAAGCGTTCTCGAAGTTTGAACAGCAATTCGAGCGTACACCAACGCCGGAAGAACTGGCTGAAGCATTGGAACTGCCAAAGGAAAAAGTCTCAGATACACTGCGGGTATCAGGCCGTCATGTTTCTGTAGACGCTCCTTTCGTTGATGGTGAGGACAACAGTCTTTTGGATGTATTGGTGAACAATGATTCACCCAATGCTGACAATACCCTCATTAATGAATCACTCGCACGTGAAGTTGAGCGGGCACTTGCAACGCTCACTGAAAGAGAGAGGGATATCATTAAACTCTTCTTTGGAATTGCATGTCAGGAAATGACACTTGAAGAAATCGGTGAACGTTTTGGATTGACCCGTGAAAGGGTGCGCCAGATCAAGGAGAAGGCGATCAGACGACTGAGGCATACTTCAAGAAGCAAATTGCTGAAGAGTTACCTGGGGTAGCAACGTTTTTTAACATGAATTGATTCAAAGCTGCCGGTTGGTAATCGGCAGCTTTGTTTTTTTTTGGTTTTGTTTCTCGCAAAATCCACCGCTGGTAGATTCCGCGAGAACCCTTTACGGGAACGATTTACTAATCAAATGTCTTAAGCTTTTCTTTAAGTCCGAACATCTCATCCCTGTATTTCGCTGCCGTGATGAAATCCAGCTCCTGTGCAGCTTTTTCCATCTTTTTCTTTGTATTCTCAATGGCCTTTTCGAGTGCTTCAGGACTCATGTACTTTACAACAGGGTCCGCTGCAATGTCCGTCTTGGCCTGGTCTGCATAGATCCCTCTTCCAGAAAGCAGTTCCTTGTTCTGATCGAAAAGTGAAAAACTGGTTTTAACAATCTGGGCAGGTGTGATATGATTCTCCTCGTTGTACTTCAATTGTTTTTCCCTCCTCCTGTTGGTCTCATCGATGGTCTTCTGCATTGAATTGGTGATGTTGTCCGCGTACATGATCACTTTGCCGTTGAGATTTCTTGCAGCACGCCCTGCTGTCTGTGTGAGGGAGCGCTCGGAGCGCAGAAACCCCTCTTTATCGGCATCAAGGATCGCAACCAGCGATACTTCTGGAAGATCAAGCCCTTCTCGCAGCAGGTTTACTCCCACGAGCACATCAAATTTTCCCCTTCGCAGCCCGTCCAGGATCTCCACCCGGTCGAGCGTATGAATATCCGAGTGAATATAAGCGGTTTTGATGTCGAGTTTCTCCAGGTAGGCTGAAAGTTCCTCAGCCATCCTTTTTGTCAGCGTGGTTACAAGCACCTTCTCCTTGTTGCTTACGCGCTTGTTGATCTCACCGATCAGGTGGTCTATCTGGTTGAGGCTGGGCCTGATCTCAATCACAGGATCCAGGAGACCGGTTGGACGGATGACCTGCTCTACAAACACCCCGCCGCATTTTTCAAGCTCAAAATCTGCCGGAGTTGCCGACACAAATAGTGTTCGACCGATAAGTTCCTCGAATTCAGAGAATTTCAATGGCCGGTTGTCGACTGCCGCAGGCAGCCTGAATCCGTATTCGACGAGGTTTTTCTTCCTGGCATTGTCGCCCCCGTACATGGCGTGGATCTGGGGAATTGTAACATGACTCTCATCGATAACGGTGATGAAATCATCCGGAAAATAATCAAGCAGGCAGAATGGGCGGGTACCTGAAGCCCTGCCGTCAAAATACCTGGAATAATTTTCTATCCCGGGACAATAGCCGAGCTCCCTGATCATCTCAAGATCATAGGTGACACGCTCCTCGATGCGCTGTGCTTCAATCAGCCTGTTTTCCCCCCTGAAAAATTTAGTCTGCTTAACCATGTCATCCTGGATATGGCTGATCGCTTCCCTGATCCTCGATGGTGTTGTGATAAAAATGTTGGCTGGAAAGATGGTAACATCCCCGTGCTCTTCCAATATCCTGCTGTCGATGGGATGGATCGATTTTACCGATTCCACCTCATCGCCCCAGAATTCAAACCTTATGCCGACATCCCTGTAAGCCAGGTGGACATCCACTGTATCGCCTCTTACGCGGAATGTACCTGGTTTGAATTCAACTTCGTTCCTGGAATAGAGGCTGTCAACGAGTTTTCTCAAAAAAACATTCCTCGAAATGGTCTCCCCCTTTTTAATGTTGATCTTGGTCTGGTGGAAATCCTCTGGATTCCCGATTCCATAAAGGCAGGACACAGACGAAACCACGATGACATCATTTCTTCCGGACAACAGGGAGGATGTGGTGCTGAGTCTCAGTTTTTCAATCTCCTCATTGATGGAGAGATCCTTCTCGATATACGTATCGGTAACGGGCATATAGGCTTCCGGCTGGTAGTAGTCGTAATAGGAAACAAAATACTCAACAGCATTATCGGGAAAGAATTGCTTAAATTCACTGTATAGCTGGGCTGCAAGGGTTTTGTTGTGACTCAGTACCAGGGTGGGGCGGTTCAACTCCTGCAGTGCATTTGCCACGGTAAAGGTCTTCCCGGATCCTGTCACTCCCAGCAGCGTCTGAAACTGTTCGCCGATTTGAAATCCTTCAACGATCTGCCTGATCGCCTCAGGCTGGTCGCCTGTGGGTTTGTATTCGGAAGTGAGCTTGAAATCCATCCTTAGTATGAAAAAATTACGAAAATAGGAAAATGATCGCTGATCCCTCCATAATAATTGTTGCCGCCGTAGGTTCTGTTTGGAACATACACCCTGTTGCGTTCATCATGGTAAAGCATCCATTTTTCCTTGAGTATCTTACCCCCGTCGAATGTTGTTGAAAGCAGGTCATCCCTGTTCAGCAGTGAATAGGAGATGATGATATGGTCGTACATCTGCCATGTGCCCCGGTAATTGTAACTCCCCCCGAGATCCAGGTTATGAATGTCGTAAAAAAGGTTATAAAGGTCATTTTCTGCAATGTTCTTTCGCTTGTTGCCGGCATTCAGAACACTGTAAATACTGTTGTTGGTAGGCTCATCATTCAGGTCTCCCATGATTATGATACGGGGGTCATCTTCAATTTCCTTCAGCTGATCAATGAAATTGCGCAGGGCCACAGCAGTAGATTCTCTCAGATATTCTGTTTCTGCAACACCACCCCGGCGGGATTTCCAGTGATTCACAAACAAATGCAGTGTTTTGCCGTCGGGTCCTGTTCCTTTTACATACAGGATCCCCCTGAGTTTGTATCCACCGCCAGACTGGTCTTCCACCGGTATAAGTGCTTGCGAATGGTATTTGAACACATCACCGTTGTATATGATTCCGCAATCTATACCGCGGGGATCTTCTCCTTCAATAACAATGGGATAAAGGTTATCAGTATCATCCAGAATCCTGATCAGATCTTCCAGGACCCATTCGTTTTCAATCTCTGAAAAACCCATGATTGCCGGAATATCGCCGCCCGGTGTTGACTTTATGACCATTGCGATATCCTTCAGTTTCTTCCCGTACCTTGCAGAATCCCATTCTTTGGACCCGGATGGAGTGAATTCCTCATCCGCAAAATCGGGATGGTCGATGGTGTCAAAAAGGTTTTCTACGTTGTAGAACATTGCGGTGAAGTTCTTGCCGGATTGTGCATAAACATTGCTAATGAATATGACCAGAAAGAAACTGACAGGGATGATTCGCTTCATGTGTTTAATTCTGTTTTTACTGGTGTGTTAACACTTTGCCGACCGGTTGGTTCGCGAACAAGTGCCAGGGCAAAAATACAATTTTATACTGAAAGCAACTGAAACATAGCATTGCATCTGAAACCTTTCAAAACAAAAGGTTCTTATTTGCCAGCGATCGCAAATGCCCGTAAAGTGGATTGTCCTGTTTATTTTCAGTTCATACAGGCAACCATTGAATATTTTTTTCTTAATTTTATTGTCCATGCTATGGAAATCATCAATCAAATGAGGAAAGGAAATAGAGTATGAGTCAGCAAAAGGATGAATTGTTAAGAAGGATACAGAAGCTCGTAAAGCAGAACCAGGAGCTGATCAACCAGAATGAAAAACTTCAATCTGCGATTGAGGAACTGACGCAGCAAAATGAAGAATTGAAACAGCGTCCCGGGGGAAAGGCGGCAGTTGCAGAAGAGGAAAGCAGGGTGAAGAAGTTCAAAATGGCGACGGTTTTGTTTGCCAATATTGAAGGGTTCTATAAACTGACAGACGGGATGGACTCCGAAGCCTTGATGGATCAGCTTGATGAGGTGCTGCTGGAGTTCAATCATATCCTTAAGAAATATAAGATACACAAAATTAAGACCATCGGCGATACCTACATGGCTGCCGGTGGCATCCCTGAGAAGAACATTACAAACCCGATTGAAGTGGTGATGGCTGCACTGGAAATGCAGGCTTACCTTAAAAAACGTTCCGAATCCGGGGGGTCCAAGATATGGAATATGAGCCTGGGCATTCATACCGGGCCTGTTACTGCAAATATTTCCGGAAAGAAGAAAATCACCTATGATATCAAGGGGGATACAGTTAATATTGCCCACCGCGTGCAGGGTGTTGGAGAAAGTGGGAAAACACTTATTTCCGTGATGACGTATGAGCTGGTTAAGGAGTTCTTTGTATGTGAATATTTTGGAAAGCTTCCCGTTAAATACAAGGGCGATCTTGAAATGTTTGAAGTGGTTGGGATCAGACCGGAATTTTCCGAGAACGGGGAAGGGGCAGTTCCCAACGACAACTTCGAAACAAAATTCAAACTCATCCAGTTTACGGACCTGCAGGAGATCATACTTGACAAGTTGGAAAAGGAACTGCCGCCATATCTTTACTATCACAACGTGAAACATACGGTTGACGTGGTTACTGAAGTGGAGCTTATCGGATGGGCAGAAGGACTGGAGGATGAGGAAATCCTGATCCTAAAAACTGCAGGATTGTTCCATGATGCCGGACACACGATAGCCTACGATGAGCATGAATACCACGGGACCCAGATGGCAAATCAATACCTTCCTGATTACGGGTATTCCGATGAACAGATCGAAAGGATCAATAACGTGATCATGGCCACAAAAATGCCTCCAGATCCGAAAAACCTTCTGGAAAAGATCATTTGCGATGCCGACCTCGATTATTTGGGACGAAGCGATATGATCCCGGTTTCAAATACCCTTTACAAAGAGCTGAAGGAGCAGAATAAAATCGGGGCACTCAATGACTGGAACAAGTTGCAGATAAAATTCATCAGCGGACACCAGTATTTTACCGATACCGCCAGGAGTCTGCGTGAAGTTAATAAGCAGAAGCAGATCGAAAGGATCAGGGAACAGATTGATTAGAAAACCGCTGTCATAATATGAAGTCATCCATAATTAAGTGTACCCGTTAATGCTGTTTGGCAATGAATACATTCGACAAATAATCCAAAATATTGAAATTATGAAAAAGTATTGCCTCCCCGTTATTTTACTTGCCCTGCTGTTATCATCGTGTAACCAGAAATACGGATCAGATGAGAAGGAGGTCCTGCGTCCGAACATTATCTATATACTGGCAGATGACCTGGGATATGGCGATCTTAGCTGTTTCGGACAGGAGAAATTTCAGACTCCCCGCATCGATCAAATGGCTGCAGAGGGAATGGTATTTACCCAGCACTATTCCGGTTCCACTGTCTGTGCACCCTCACGTGCTTCTTTGTTTACCGGACTTCATACGGGGCATGCTCCCATTCGCGGCAACAAAGGTATGAATGGCGGAGGTTATCCTGTCGATGACACCATTCCAATGATGAGCGAGATGCTCAAGGATCAGGGGTATGTAACAGGGGCATTTGGGAAATGGGGAATGGGATATCCTGGTTCCGAGGGTTCCCCGGACAAACGCGGTTTTGACGAGTGGTTTGGCTACAACAGCCAGATGCTGGCACACAATTATTACCCGGAGTTTTTGTGGCACAACGACAGGAAGGTGGTACTGGAAGGCAATGCTGACGGTGGTGAGGAGCAGTATAGTTTTGACCTTATACACCAGAGGGCCATGCAGTTCCTGGAAGTAAACAAGGATACTTCTTTCTTTCTTTATTTGCCGTATACCATTCCCCATGCAGAATTGATTGTGCCTGATGATTCCATATTCAGATCATATATGGGAAAGTATCCTGAGACACCGTGGAAAGGAGTTGATGACGGACCCAGGTACAGGAAAGGCCCCTATGGATCACAGGATAATCCCCATGCAGCATTTGCAGCCATGGTTGCGCGGCTTGATATGGCAGTAGGAGACGTGCTTGACAGGGTCAGGGAATATGGCATTACTGAAAATACCCTGGTCATTTTCACATCGGACAATGGTACGCACCTGGAAGGCGGTGCCGATCCCGAATTCTTTGATTCCAACGGTCCTTTCCGTGGTTATAAGCGTGACCTGTATGAAGGAGGGATCCGTGTACCAACCATTGCATGGTGGCCCGGAACGGTAACTGCAGATACCATGTGTGACCATGTTTCGGCATTCTGGGATATGTTTCCCACATTTGCCGAACTGGCTGGTGGTAAAGCTCCGGAGGGAATCGACGGGATATCCATGGTGCCATCTCTGACCGGAAAAGGTTACCAGCCTGAGCATTCCAGGTTGTACTGGGAATTTCATGAAAAGGGTGGTCGCGTGGCATTGCGTGAAGGCGACTGGAAAGCGGTTCGTTATAATGTTTTTGAGGATCCCAATTCCGTCATAGAACTGTATAATCTTGCAGAAGATCCGGGTGAGACAAATAATGTAGTAAAGGAATATCCCGAGGTGGAGCGAAGGATGGATGCACTGATCAGGACATCCCGTATATCACATCCTGTTTGGGATTTTTAATCCCAGACAACCCAGCCGGTACTCAATTCAAGCGATTCAAAGTTTTCGGTCCGGTCTATAAAATTGAAAGGCAGGGTCATATAGTATCTTACCTTTTTTCCGTTCAGGGAGGCCGCAACCCAATCTCCCGGCATCTCCCTGATGAGTTTTATCAGGGTGTTGTTCAGGGGTTTGTAAACACCTCTTATGGTATGAAAACCTTCCAGTTCCCCGTTCTCCATCACTACCCATCCAATGACTACCTTGTCCCTTATCTGGTTAAGATCGATACCGGAATCCCGGATGCCTTTCAGGATGTATGCCCGGAAGTTGGCCTGCCCGTAACTGTATTCAGGTATCTTATCGACAAAATAATGGAGGTCATCATAGTACCTGCTGCCGTTGCGCAGCCAGTTTTGGTTAGTAACCAGACTGTTCCCATCGTATACAGCAATTGATTTCAATGTGCCTGTCTTGTAATAGGAAACAACCGTATCCTGCAGGTGCAGGGGGACCAGATTTGTGGCCGTACCTTCAAGAATAACCTTCCCTTTCAGGTGATCGGTAAACAGATACCTGTTGTATTCTGTTTCATAAAAGGTTCGCGTCACCTTTTCACGGAAGAGTTTCTCCCCCGGTCGCTTTATTATCATGAGCGTATCATTGACCAGTCTGACCTTCTCCTTCTTTTCCTGGATCCATCCTTTGTCTGTCATTTTATAGGTGAAAACTTTTCTGACATTTGAACACCTGTGAAAAACCTCACGTTTATAGACGGCATTTTTTCCATTCTCAGTGATCCCAAGGTCACTTGAGTAATAATATTCAGCCTCCTGCGCGAAAAGGCTCATGGCCGGCAGCAGGAATGCAATGGCTGTGTAAATGATCAGATGTTTTATTGGTGTATTCATAAATTCAGAAAGCACTTAAACAGATGCATAATTTGGAATAAATTCCGTATCATGCATGTATAACGGTTTTAGAAGGGCAATGTTTATTCAGACAAATATAAACAGAATGTAAGCATTATTATATCAATCGGGGGAGGATAATTTTATTACTTTTGCTGTCTTTGCGGTTAGAAGTTATACAAAGGAGACAAGAATGTCACAATGCTATGAAAAACCATAGCAACACACCATTTGCACCGGCAAGGATGCCATTCTTTTATGGATGGGTGATACTTGTGGCAGGCACCATCGGGATGCTGATGAGTGTGCCCGGGCAGACGGTAGGGGTATCTGCATTTACGGAGGACCTGTTGCTGGATCTTAATGTTGACCGCGACAACCTGAGCCTGGCTTACCTGGTCGGGACCGTTTTTTCCGGTTTGATGATCACAAGGGCAGGAAAGCTGTATGATAAAATAGGTGCAAGGCGCATGGCTTTTATTGCGGGTGTGCTTCTCGGGGGAATGCTTCTTTATCTTACAAGAGTTGATATATTGGCTGAACTATTTCAGCAACTTAGCTGGATATCTCCTGTTGTGGCTACTTTTATTTTGTTGTCATTCGGTTTCTGGGGCATCCGTTTTTTCGGACAGGGGATGCTTACCATGGTTTCGCGCAACATGGTCATGAAATGGTTTGACAAGCGCAGGGGGATGGCCAATGCAGTATTGGGCATATTTACGGCATTTGGATTTTCACTGGCGCCACAGGTTTTGAGCCGGATCATAGAACAACTGGAATGGAAAGGAGCCTGGGTGGCCCTTGCAATTTTAACAGGTTTGCTTTTTACAATTTTTGTGCTGATCATATTCAGGGACAACCCTGAAAGTTGCGGTCTGAAGCCTGATGGCAGGATGCGTTCCGGAAAAAAGAGGAGAAAGCGCCCTCCCAGTCTGCCCGAAAAGGACTTTACGCTCAAACAAGCCCGTAAAACGCTTCCCTTCTGGGTATTTACACTATCTCTGTCACTTGCTGCGCTATTTGTAACCGGCATTACCTTTCACGTGGTCTCTATCTTCGATACAGGCGGCATGGATGAAAGCATTGCCCTTGGTATCTTTTTACCCACCTCTCTGGTTGCTGTTTCGTTGCAGTTCATTTTCAGCTATTTGAGCGATTTTATAAGGTTGAAATACATATTGATGCTGTTTGTTGCCGGAATGCTGGTTTCATCCGTCGCCCTGGTTATTTTTGCCGGTAGTTCATTTGCCTATTACCTTTTAATTGCCGGCAACGGTATTGTATGGGGGCTCTATGCAGTTTTGATCGGTGTTACGTGGCCCCGTTTTTACGGATTGAAGCACCTGGGGGCCATATCGGGGTATTCGCTAAGCTGGACGGTAATCGGTTCTGCATTGGGGCCCTATTTTTTCAGCCTTTCCATTAAGTACACTGGAAATTATGCAATGGCGGGACTTTTGTGTGTAGTTCTTTCCGTCGCGCTGTTCGTGCTGGCGCTTAAGGCCGATAATCCGGCTGAAACAGTCTGACCATTTAACAGCATGTATCCTGCCGCTCAGTTTGCCTTATGTAAATCAACGGATTGTAAACCCGGTAATATTTCATATTCAACAAAAAGCTGGTTGTTTTTTTTGGAAGAACTTACAACGGTTGTTTGTTCTCCTGTTCGTATCTCTGCTTTTACCCAGTCATTAGGTACAACAGTCCTGACTGACAGGGGAACATCATAGACCTTAGGGTCAAGTTCATTGTCAATATTGACATGAATAACTTTGTTATTGGATTTTGTAGTTATAACCGTATTCATCCTTGCCCTGACATATTTATAAGCATCCTGGTATGTTGCTATCCACAATTCGTTCTCATTTTCCTTGATCAGATTGAAATAGTCTCTGATGGTTTCAGCCGGAAGGGCTTCCCACCCAATTCCTTCTATACCGTGAAATACCAGAACCAGCCAGGCACTGTTTGTCCGGGTGGTTTCGATCCATGAGCGCATCAATGGATACGGAGTGTCGGATAGCGGACCACGCTGCCATTGAATGTATTCATTGGAAGCCTCCCCGGGCAACAGGGTTCCTGACCGCATGATGCCTGTGATGTATTCCTCGGGTACCTGGTTCCTTGAGAATGGAAAAACAGGTTCTGTAAGTTTCATGATCCTTTTGTCATGAATTCCATAAGGGCATTCCACGGTCAGGGTATGTTTAAATCCAAGGTTCTTTCCAATGTCTTCCTGACATTTTTCCAGTTCGTACAATGCATTTTTTTCGTCCAGTACCGACAAATAGGGATGCGATATCGTATGTGATGCAAATTCATGCCCGTCAGCTGCAAATCCCCGGAGGTCATTCCAGTCGTATTCCCCCTCAGTTTTTTTATTCCCCTCATTTTCAACAATGTATTTTTTACCTGAATTTCGCAAAACCCTGCATATATTATCAACTTTGGCGATCACTTCATCGAAATTTCCATGCTCGATACCATGACCAATGGAATACATGTCATAACCATCGAGTTCCGGTACATCCTTTATTTCCATCAGGTACCTGATCATGGATGTCCGTTCGAGCAGGTTGGTTCTGTTTGTTGGGATCCTGCCTGATTCTTCAAGGATATCCATAACGGGTCTTCCCACAAAGGTTGGATAATGATCGGATCCCCCGACATTCAGGGTATTGATAAAAAATGTGCCCTGGATGTTCAGTTTGTTCATGTAGGGAATGGCAATCTCGTAGTGGTTCTGTGTTCCGTCGTCAAAGGTAAGAGTGATACAGGCACTTTTGCCATCTTTCCATTTGAGTATTTCAGTCTGTCCATTATTTCTGTTGCATGATACACTGATCACAAGCAAAAAAGCAATTAAGAGCCGGGTGAATGTTCTGAATCTGTTATTAATCATAACGTCATTTCTCCTTTTTTATATCTGCATCCAATGAATTATTTTTCGAGCATAGGGAACAACTTTCGGATCTCATCGTCGCCGGGTTGTCTCCCGTATTCACATATTTCAAATGCCTCGGCATGCATAGCATCATCCGCTTCATTGCCGTACCATTTCCTCAGGCATTCCCGTGTTTCTTCATCCGGTGTATAAGTACGTTGTCCGGCCAGCAGCTTCAATCTTTCTTCTTCTGTTTCCGGTACCTTCTCCAGGTTTCCCCTGAGCCATGGGAGCCATTCAAAATATTGTGATGCATGGGCCGCCATGGCATAGATCTTCTGGTCGTACACATCATCAATGACCACGGCAATGTCGGGACGGAACGGAACCGGAGTCTGGAACCTGTCCTCCGAGTAGAGAAATACAGGATTCCTTTTCAGGGCCGGAACATTGGGGGCAATGTTGGGAACGGTCACCATGAATGCCGCATCCTGAACAAGAATGCTGGTATACCGGTGGTCAGGATGGTAATCATTTGGCCGGTGAGTGATGACCACATCGGTGTTCCACCTGCGTATCTCCCGGATCACATCAAGCCTGTTTTCCAGCGTCGGCATCAGTTCACCGTCGTGGTTGTCCATAACTTTGTATTCGATACCGAACCTTCTTCCGGCTTCTGCAGCCTCAGCTGTTCTCCTCTTTGCCAGCTGTCCTCCGCCCATGGCATAATGACCCGCATCTCCATTGGTGAGGGAGAGGAATTTCACCCGGTGCCCCATCTCTGCGAACAAAATGGCCGTGCCACCGGCATCCCCGTCGCAATCATCGGGATGTGCGCCGATTACCAGCACATTGATGGTTTTTTCCTGTGAATTACCTGGCATTGCCAGAGCGAACAAAACAAGTATGATAAGGTATTTCTTCATGATGGTATGTTATCTTACTGACACTATTTATCTGTTTCGCAATTTAATAAGAAAGATGATTAAACAAATAATATACTTTATTTTATGGAGCATTGCCTGGGAAGTATCTCTTATCCTGCAATTATGATTTTAAAGTGCTTTAATTTTTTTGTGTAATTATACTTCTCTACTTTTATTACTGAATTGTAAACTTGTCACCTTATTTGAAATCAAAACAGATAATATTTAAAAACATGAAACGAACAGTAATTCATATTTATTTGACTTTTATTGCATTGATACTTATTACTTCCTGTGCATCGGAAGAGCTTGCTCCCCCCAATATCCTCTGGCTGACAAGCGAAGACAACAACATCGACTGGGTGGGTTGCTACGGGAACGAATATGCTGAGACTCCCAATATCGATGCGCTTTCAGAAGAGGGGTTCCGTTATACACACTGTTATGCCAACGCGCCGGTATGTGCCCCGCAGCGCAGCACCTGGATCACAGGGATGTATGCCCTGTCGATGGGCACGCATCCGATGCGGAGCAGGAATCCTATTCCACATGATTCAATAAAATATTATCCTGACCATCTGAAGCAGGCTGGATATTATGTCAGCAACGGCTATAAAACAGATTACAACATCGGTGGCAGGCCAGACAGGGACTGCTGGGATTCAATGGACAGGAATGAGAATGGACAGCCCATCGTCGACTGGGAAGCCATCAAGGAAAACCAGCCATTTTTCAAGATCATCAATTTCAACGAGTCCCATGAAAGCAGGGCGCAGGGTGATGTGGAAAATACCATACATGATCCTGCTATGACAGATCTTCGTGCATACCATCCCGACCTGCCCGACATCAGGAAAAATTATGCCAAGTACCACGACGCTGTTAAACGGATGGATACACAGATAGGGGAGATGCTGGCAAAGCTGGAAGAACTTGGTCTGGCCGAAAATACAATTGTTGTATACTGTTCCGATCATGGTGGTGTCCTGCCCAGAAGCAAGCGGTATTTGTTTGCCAGCGGGATCCACACACCTTTGATCGTCCGTATTCCTGAAAAGTACAAGGCATGGTATCCTGAAAGTGAACCGGGAAGTGTTGTCGACCGGATCGTCAGTTTTGTGGATATGCCCAAAACATGGCTGAGCCTGGCGGGAGCAGAGGTCCCGGAATATATGCAGGGGGATGTCTTTTTAGGAAAGAACAAAGATGATGAAAAGGATTACCATTTTGCTTTCAGGGGAAGGATGGATGAACGGAATGAGAATGCAAGGGCCGTGTATGACAAGGAATTTGTTTACATACGCAACTATATGCCATACGTACCATGGATGCAGCACTTGAGGTATCTCTGGCTGATGAAAGCAACCGGGGCCTGGGAAGAAGCCGCAAAAAGCGGGAATGCACCGGCGGATATCTCCAAATATTTTTATCCCAAATTATATACCGAGGAATTTTATTCACTGAATGAGGACTGGGACAACACAAGAAACCTCATCAACGATCCGCAGTATACGGACAGGATAAATTCCATGCTCAGGGCATTGCGATCCTGGCAGCTTGAGATCCATGATTCGGGTCTGCTCCCTGAAAGTGAAATGTTAAAGCGGGCCGGAGATAACAACATGACCATATTTGAAATGGTCCGTGATCCTGAATTGTATGACCTGCCAGGCTTGCTGGATGCTGCTGACCTTGCTATGGAGCAGGATGCGGGCAATCTCGACCGGCTCAGATCGATGCTGGATGATGAAGACAGCGGCGTACGCTACTGGGCGATGACGGGCTGCTTCCTGCTGAATGATGAGGTTGCTGCAATGAAAGCAATGGATGATGCCTCCCATGAGGTGAGGGCCCTGGCAGCATGGACACTGATCCGGACAGGAAACCGCGGGAAAGGGATGAATATCCTGGAAGATATGTTGATGAACGGTTCCTACGCCACATTGAAAATTCTGAATATCATTGACTGGATGGGGGAGGATGGCTGGGCATTCAAGAATACGGTTGAAGCACTGGAGCTATCCCCGCAGGAGCAGAGTTATGAAATAAGGATGCAGGAAAACCTGGTATTGAAGTTTGAGGGATAGGGGCTGGTGAAGGTGGAATATGCAAAATGTTTTTCATCGGTGGTTATTATATGGATGTTGGGTCACATTGAATCACTTATTAGTTCTACGGAGTTGAAGTATTTATATAAATCAGCTTTTCCAGAATTTTTAAGCTGATCTAGATTAGAAGATTGCTTATAATATGAAATAGTAGCGTTCCATTTGCTTTTCATCCAACCATATTTGCTAAAAATACCTGGGTCCCTCATTTTTAATCCCTTGGTTATAATATCTCTCAAGCATATGAGATGCTCTATATATTCATTTTCGGTAGTGAAGACTCCAAGTTTATCATTCTGACATTTCTTGAAATAATCCAAATAATAGAAATCATCTTCATCTAAATCTAAAAGCTCTTCTAATTGGAATTCACTCTCCTTATTTAGAAATAAATTGTTGAATTCAGAATCCTTTTCATAAACACTTTGGGGTAGAATGATTCGTGGGCTGTTGGCGGCTCTACTCTCCAGTTGATAAGCCTGAACCAAAGCAGGGCCAAATATAATATCATCGGTATGTACTAAAGGTCCGTACGAAATACCTCCCCTGATTAAAATATTGTGCTTTGCCAATTCAATATGTAGATAGAGAAGCTCACCCAATAAATAGTTGAATTCCCTGGGTTCATCATCAGGATTAAAGGAAATAAATATAGAATCAGAAAACTGGGATACTTTCCTTGATAATGGAACATCATCACTTGGCTCACTTACTCCCATTAAATATCTTATTCTGCTGAATACCTTAAAAAGTTCAACAACTGAAATAGGCGGATTTTCGTTGCTGGATGAATTTGAGTGATCCATAGTATTTTTTATAATACTTGAAAATCCAAGTATATCGATAAATGCTACTATTCTGTTTTCATACTTCATGTAATATAGAATTTAGAATAATCTTGAAATCACAATTTGTGATCTCAAGATTTTGATCCCTATGTTTTTTTGTTGAGTTCCAGTAAAATAGCATAAAAAGTCTGTATAACTTTGTTTTTCTTAGCAGCTTCTTTTTCCAATTTATCTATTTTGGTTTTTAAGAGCTGATTTTCAGCAAGGATATTTTTTATCTCAACAAATGTGTCCACAATATGAAGACTTAGTTTTGCGGCTTTTTTAGAAGGTAAAACATTGGCAAGCATCAAAACACCCCTATCCGTAAACGCATATGGAGCATATCTTCTGCCTCCCCAACTTGAGATCACAGATTGTGATCTCATGTTATATTTCAAATCTTTAAATTCCTCAGCGGTAAGCTGAAACATATATGATGCTGGGAATTTATCGATATTTCTTTTTACCTGTTGATTGAGCACCCTGGTTTCAACACCAAACATTTTTGCAAGATCCTGATCGAGCATCACTCTTTTTTTTCGAATGGTATATACCAAATCAACAAACTCGTTTTTATTAGGCTTGAAATCAGACATCTTTCAAAGTATTTATTACTAAAGTTTCGCAGTTCTCATAAATGTTGAAGACTTACAATTTATAGAAGAAAAAAGCAGCACGATTGTTTTGTTAATATACAGAATTTAAGCATATTAACTATGTCAAACAAACACAACAATCATGCTGCATGAGTAAAGATATAAATAAGATAGCAGAATTAAAAAACGGTTTTTACCCCCCCCAGGTGGTTGGAACCGGAATATATTTTAACTTCTTTGAAGTGTTTTTCATTTTCAGCCGTTTGCAAATATCTTAATCCGTTGAAGCAGAAAGGATACAGCTTTGAGTCGATCTTTTCCTGTCTTATCGGCCTTCCTTTTCTGGGGTTACAAACAGTACATTCCTTTACCGGGAGTGTTATGGCCAGGTACATTGAGGCACGCAAGGATGTGTTTTGATTCTTGAGGAAAAGCAATTTCCTTTCTAAATACTTTGTTTATTTACGAATATTTACGTTTATTTGTGTAATATTTTTGATATGGTATGCTAGCACATGTCAGACGCCAGAAAATCATCGATCTTTTAAAAGAGGATGGATCTGCCAAAGTGATAGATCTGGCACGTATATTCAAGGTTACGGAAGTAACCATTCGGCAGGACCTTGAAAAACTGGAAAAGAAAGGTCTCATCTTCCGTGAACACGGCGGTGCTTATCTGAAAAATCTCCAGGAGAATTTACAGTCCTTTATTCCGCTGAACACTGACAATATGGATAAAAAGGTCGCCATTGGGCTTAGAGCAGCTGCGCTGGTTGAAAGTGGTGATACCATTATCCTTGACTCCGGATCAACGACTTCAGAGATTGCAAAGAACCTTAAAGGAAAAAAAGGACTTACAGTCATTACAAATGCGCTGAATATTGCACTTTTACTGGGTGCAGATTCTGGAATAGATGTGATCGTAACCGGAGGTGAATTTAAACCCCCGACACTCTCCCTTACAGGTCAAAAGGCTGCTGATTTCTTTGAGGGTCTCCATGTAGATAAGCTATTTCTTGCCACAGCCGGAATATCTTTAAGATCGGGATTAACCTATCCGAGTATTAGTGATATAACAGTGAAGAAGGCAATGATTGATGCTGCTGATTTAACATACCTGGTTGCAGATTCTACCAAAATTGGAAAGAATTCCCTGGCTAGCCTTGGAGCACTTTCACTGATCGATTATATCATAACTGATGAGAAAATCGATCCCAGGCACCTGGAACTTTTCAAGGAAAACGAGGTGGAAGTCATGCTGACTAAAACTGATTAATAATGTAATACGGGTCATCTATAACTCAATTACATGGAAACAAGGAAAAAGTACATACTTGCAATTGATCAGAGTACTTCTGCCACAAAGGTGATGCTGTTCAATAAAAAGGCCGAACTTATTCACAGGTCATCATTGCCTCACAGACAGTACTACCCACAAAATGGTTTTGTGGAGCATGACGGTCTGGAAATCTATGATAATACGGTAAAAGGAATGGGACAGGTAGTTTCAGAGACCGGAATACAGGTTTCCAATATTGCATCTCTGGCCATTACCAATCAGAGAGAAACAGCCATCATTTGGGACAAAAATACAAATGAGCCGGTATGCAAAGCAGCAGTCTGGCAATGCCAGCGCGGAGCTAAATTCTGCAATGATCTGAAAGGAAAAGACTGGACACAAAAGATCAAAGAAAAAACAGGATTACTGATTGATCCCTATTTTTCTGCCAGCAAACTGCAGTGGATGATGACGAATATTGAAGGGCTGAAACAAAAAGCAGAAAACAAGGAGATCCTGCTGGGAACAATGGATTCCTGGTTGCTGTGGAAACTCACGGGAGGTAAGGTCCATGCCACCGATTATTCCAATGCCTGCCGTACTATGCTTTTCAATATTCATAAACTTGAGTGGGACATGGAGCTTGTGGAATTGTGCGAATTAAAGATTTCTATGTTCCCCGAGGTAAAGTACAGCGATGAGATCTTTGGTTATACCAACCCGGAACTGTTAGATGGCACATCCCTTCCCATTTCCGGACTGATAGGTGATTCGCATGGTGCACTATTCGGTCAGCAATGTTACTCTCCTGGAATTGCTAAAGTTACCTACGGTACCGGATCTTCCGTAATGATGAACATCGGAAACCTGCCTGTTGATCCGCCTGAAGGACTGGTAACCTCAATAGGTTTTAGCAAGGGTAAGAAGATAGATTATGTCTTCGAGGGGAACATTCATTTTACAGGCGACACCATCAACTGGTTGGTCAATGATCTTCAATTGATAAATAATGCCTCGGAAACCGAAGCGATTGCATGTGCTGTTGATGACACAGATGGTGTTTACCTGGTACCGGCCTTTGTGGGATTGGGGGCGCCTTACTGGGACAATGATGCCCGAGCTGCCATAATTGGCTTGTCCAGGGATTCTTTAAAAGCCCATGTTGTACGAGCTGCTCTTGAAAGTATCGCGTACCAGGTAAAAGACCTCGTGGATCTTATGGGTTCAAGTGACATGGTGCAGTTAACAGATCTCAGGGTAGATGGTGGACCTACCAGGAATGATTTTCTTATGCAATTCCAGGCAGATATGATAAAAAGTAAAGTGAACAGGGCAAATATCGAGGAAATCTCAGCGCTGGGTGCAGCATTCCTGGCAGGACTGGCAGTCGGATTCTGGAAAGATCTACAGGAAATAGCATCCCTGAGAAAAGCGAATAGAATCTTTATTCCGCAAATGAGCGATGAAAAGAGGGACGAATTATATAAAGGATGGAAATTCGCGGTGGCCAGGACAAGGTTAAAAATTCAATGAATAGCGATATAGAACTGCAAAAAGTATAATAATTTAAACCATACAACGATGAAAATTTCAATTTACCTTCTTTTTTGTTTTCTTTTGGTCCCGATTTCCTGTTCGAATACCCTGGACAAGACTGAAAAATGGGATGTTTACGAAATTGTCATGGAAGGTCCTGCTGAAGGAAACCCCTACATGGACATTGATCTATCTGCCGCCTTTACTATCGGTGATCACACAATTGAAATGCCAGGCTTTTATGACGGTGATGGCATATACAAAATCAGGTTCTCTCCCGACAGCATAGGGAAATGGACTTATGTAACCCGGAGCAATTCAGAAGAGCTGGATGGCAAATCAGGTAAGCTTGTCTGCAGTGAGCCGGGTCCGGACAATCACGGTCCGTTGCGCATTGTAAATACTTTTTATCTTGAGTATGCTGATGGAACTCCATTTTATTCCGTCGGCACAACCGCTTACCAATGGACAAGCGTAGCGCAGCACATCCAGGAAAAAACACTTGAAACGCTTGAAGAAAGTCCTTTTAATAAGATCCGTATGTGCGTATTCCCAAAAAACTATCGATACGGGAATGAAACCGAACCATGGCTATATCCATTCAAAAGGGAAGGAGAAGATAATGACCTGACACAGCCAGACTTCGAGTTCTTCCGTAATTTTGACAAGCGGATACAGCAGTTGCTTAAGATGGGCATCCAGGCAGATGTAATTCTTTTCCATCCCTATGATAAATGGGGTTACAGCAGCATGGGTGATGAAATGAACCTGAAGTATGTCCGCTATATGATTGCCCGGATATCAGCTTACCGTAACGTATGGTGGTCGCTCGCCAACGAATGGGATATACCGGGATTTAAGGAGAGAACCGATTGGGAAGGAATTGGTACAACCCTGCAAAAAGAAGATCCCTACCAGCGATTCAGGGGAATCCATAACTGGTATGGTTCCGAAGATCATTTTTACGATCATACACGTCCATGGATAACTCATACCTGTACCCAGACTTCCCAGTTTTACAATGCCATTCGGTGGAGAGAACGATATAATAAACCCTTATTATTCGATGAAATGCGCTATGAGGGAGATGTCCCGAGCGGCTGGGGAAACCTTAGCGGGGAAGAAATGGCCAGTTATTTCTGGATGGCCGGTTTGAGCGGGGGATATCCTACGCATGGCGATACATATAAGAACACCTCCGACGATTCCACGGAAGTGCGCTGGTGGGCAAAAGGAGGATACCTGGTTGGGGAAAGTGTAGCGCGGATCGGGTATTTTAAATCGATTATGGAGGAAGCTCCGGTAACTGAAATGGTTCCGGAAATAATTACACCTGAGGATCCTGAAGACCGCAACAATACTGTTTATATCTTCTCCAAACCAGGAGAATATTACCTTGCCTATGTTGCTAATAAAGGAAATAGGATCCGTCTCGAACTGCCTGGTGAAAAAAATTATAAAATGGATGTGATTGATACATGGAATATGAATATAGTATCCTCCCATAGCGTGCCTCCGGGACCATTTGACTATCAACCGGAACAGTCATATACTGGATTGAGGTTGACGCCTATCAATGAATAAATAAAACATGCAATGAAAAATATGAACACATCATTCGGCATAATTATAGCTACCCGGAACATTTTTAATGCCAGGTTAGCGGTCGAAGCCCGTAAAAAGGTACTGGACAAACTGAAAATCATGGGTTTTGGTACTGTAATCCTTCCGGAAAGCGAGACCCCAACCGGAAATATAGAAGGATACGATGATGCTGTTAAATGTGCAAATTATTTCAAACAGCATGCAGATAATATTGACGGAATACTCGTAGTACTGCCCAATTTTGGAGATGAACTCGGCGTTGTGAATACGATCAAACTATCGGGTTTGAATGTCCCGGTATTGGTTCAGGCATGCGATGACGATAACAGCAAAGTGGATGTTAAAAACAGGAGAGATGCCTTCTGTGGAAAGTTATCGGTTTGCAATAACCTCTACCAGTACGGAATAAAATTTACAAATACTACTTACCACACCTACAGCCTTGACAGCGAGGAGTTCACAGCCGACCTCCTGAAATTTTCAGGAATATGCCGGGTGGTTAAAGGTATGAAAGGAATACGTGTGGGTTCTATCGGAGCTCGCCCGATCGGTTTCCAGACCATGCGTTTCAGCGAAAAGATCCTTCAGCAACATGAAATAACCGTTGTACCTGTTGACATGTCTGAAATATTCGCCGCCGCCGAGAAATTAGATGAGAACTCCGCTGAGGTGAAAGCACAGGTTGAAGCCATTCAGAATTATGGGACCTGTAACATTCTTCATAAAGGACAGATAAGCAGGCAGGCACGTTTTGGACTGGCCGTTGAGAACTGGATCGAGGAAAATGATATAGATATCTCAGCAATCCAGTGCTGGGAATCTTTGGAAAAGAATTACGGCTGTGCAGCCTGTGTCACCATGAGCATGATGGGTGAAAAACTGATGCCGTCGGCCTGTGAAGTTGATGTTGTTGGATCAATCGGCATGTATGCCCTTGCCCTGGCCGCACAGAAACCTTCTGCTTTGCTCGACTGGAATAATAATTTTGGAGAAGACCGCAATAAGGTGGTCTGTACACATTGTAGCAATTATCCGAAATCATTTTTCGAAAATGAGATTGAAATTGGAAGTCTTGATATCCTGGGAACGGTACTGGGTCAGGAAGATACATTTGGAGCAGTAAAAGGTAAAGTTGCACCCGGTGAGATGACCTATTTCAGAATATCCACAGATGACACAAGTGGCAGGATTAAATCCTATCTGGGTGAAGGAATGATCACGGATGATCCATACGACATGGATGGAGGAATAGCAGTTTGCGAAGTGCCTAACCTCCAGGAATTGATGGACTTCATGTGCAGGAGCGGATTCGAGCACCATGTTGCAATGGTACGGGGTCATGTTGCTGAAATCCTGAAGGAAGCAATCGGGAATTACCTGGGCTGGGGAATGTACATACATGAATAAGAATAGAATGAAAGCCTATACAGACAGGGAATTAGAGATAAAATCTGTACAGTACAGGATGAACCTGCTACGCTACATTAAACAGGCTAATGCGGGGCATACAGGTGGAAGCCTTTCCTGCACGGATATTCTTAATGTTTTATATAACGATGTACTCAATGTATCTCCTGATACATTTACAAGCAGGAACCGTGACAGGTATATTCAAAGCAAGGGACATTCGGTTGAAGCGCTGTATGTAGTGCTTGCCGATATGGGATTCTTTCCGGAGGATGACCTGAATACTTTATGCCGGTATGGTTCCGACTACGTGGGTCATCCAACGCGTAAAATAAATGGCATTGAATTTAATACCGGGGCGCTGGGTCACGGATTATCCATCAGCGCCGGCATAGCCCTGGCAGGGAAGATGGATGGCAGGACATACCGTGTATTTACATTGCTGGGAGATGGTGAGCTTGCCGAAGGATCCAACTGGGAAGCAGCAATGATGGCTGCACATTACAGACTGGACAATCTTCATGCGATCCTCGATCACAATACACTCCAAATTACAGGCAGGAACAGGGAGGTTTGCAGTCCCTATCCTATCAATGAGAAATTCAGGGCGTTTGGATGGGAGGTTACTGAAGTAAATGGACATGATATATCTAAACTGCGAAAAGTATTCAAAACAATCCCTCGTAAGAAAGGAAAACCAAGTCTTATCATTGCCAGTTCAGTTAAAGGAAAAGGTATAAGTTTTATGGAAGATGAGAAGAAATGGCACCACGGAGTGCCATCCGATGAACAATACAAACTGGCTTTGGGAGAACTAAAGAAGAAAATGGAGGCACTTCGGGTATGACAATGACGGATATCCAAATAGAAAGAGCCAATCTTGATGTCTTTTCAGAAGCGCTGATGAAGATTGCAGAAAAAGACAAAGACATTCTGGTAGTAACAAGTGACTCCAGGGGATCCGGGAAACTGGGTCCCTTTGCTGAAAGGTTCCCGGATCAGATAGTAGAAGTAGGTATTGCCGAACAAAATATGGTGGGTGTCTCAGCCGGACTCGCTTCAACGGGAAAGAAGGTGTTTGCTGTTTCACCGGGGAGTTTTTTAACTGCAAGAGCACTGGAGCAGATCAAAAACGATGTGGCATATTCGGATTACCCGGTTGTTCTTGTCGGAATCAGTTCGGGCGTCAGCTATGGGGCACTCGGGTCTACCCACCATTCCCTGCATGACCTGGCTGCATTGCGAGCTATTAATAATTTGACTGTGGTGATCCCGGCCGATGCCTATGAAACGGAACAGGCTATATTGCAGGCATCAGTGGCAAAGAAGCCTGTATTTATTCGATTCGGTAAAAAACCGATGCCGCTTCTGCCGCGACCTGAAATGGAATTTGAATTTGGTAAAGCTTCGGTGATATCCACAGGTAGTGATGTATCCTTTATTGCAACAGGCGAAACGGTAGCTCCGGCATATGAAGCTTCAAAGATACTTGCAGATATTGGAATCAGTGCAGGCGTGGTGAGTATGCACACCATAAAACCGCTTGATAAAACGACTTTAATTGCACAGGCAAAAAGTTGTAGGGCGCTGATTAGTGTAGAGGAGCACAGTGTGCATGGAGGGTTGGGCGAAGCCTGTGCATCAGCATTAATGACAGCAGGAATTCATCTGCCCTTTAAAATAATCGGCATTGCTGATGAGGATACTAAAACCGGTTCCCAGGTTGAGATTTTTGATCATTATGGGATATCAGGCCGGGGACTCAGTAAAACAGCATTAAGCTTACTAAAATGACACAAAAATGAAAGCCTCTAAATACATCCCAATCCTGTTTTTTATATTCATCCTGTTTGTCTCGGGATGCGGGAATAAAAAAGTATCCGTTCAATCCGATAAGATTGCAGTGGTAGTGTCAACACTCAATAATCCGTGGTTTGTAGTACTGGCTGAATCTGCTGCTGAAAGAGCCAGGGAACTGGGTTACAAAGCCCTTATATTCGATTCACAGAATAATTCGGCCAGGGAAGCAGAGCATTTTGATAACATCATTTCAATGGGATATGCAGCCATATTATTCAACCCTACCGATGCCGATGGTTCCGTATTGAATGTAAAGCGGGCAAAAGAAGCCGGAATACCCACTTTTTGCATGGACCGGGAGATCAATTCAAGGGATGCGGCAGTTACCCAGTTGCTTTCAGATAATTTCACAGGGTGCGTAAAACTGGGACAATACTTTGTCAGGCAAATGAATAAACAGGGGAATTATGTGGAGATCCTTGGATTGGTAGGTGATAACAACACCTGGAATCGTTCAAACGGTTTCCACAGTGTAGTGGATGAATTTCCTGATTTGAAAATGGTTGCACAGCAAAGTGCCGACTTCGATCGCAACAAGGCCATGGAAGTAATGGAAAGCACCATGCAGGCTCAGCAGGATATAGATGCTGTTTTCTGCGGCAACGATGCCATGGCGCTGGGAGCCTACCAGGCAATTCTTGCAGCAGGGAAACAAGATGAGATTAAAGTATTTGGCTTTGACGGGTCCAGTGATGCAATTCGCTCCATCGCAGATGGCAAGATATCAGCTACGGTTATGCAATTCCCTGTTGTCATGGCTCGTAAGTCAGCAGAACTGGCTGATGCATATATAAAAGGAGAACGAAATTTTACGAACAAGACCCCGGTGGAAGTCATCCTGGTAACGCCCGGTAATGTTTCAAAATTTCTTCCTGAAAACTAGATCCACATGAATAAGATCCTTAAATATATCCTGATCGCAGTGGCAGTATTGCTGCTCATCTATTTATCCCTGGATATTGAAAATCTGCAGGAATACAATTCCAGGGCATCATCCGTTGCGTTCAATGCATCTGATTTTGCTTCCGATTTCTGGGAAAATAGCTTGCCGCAAGCCATCAACGAGGCCCCGGACATAACCGAGCTGTACAGGATCCTGGAAGATAATCCCGAAGAGGTTTTTACACGATTTGGACACAAACTCGGGATTTCCAGTACTGGATATTTTTTCATGAAAGGGGTGGGGAGAGTAGAATCCATTGAAGAAGAATTTATTGTTGTAACTGTAGATGAAAATATCACCCTGCAACTTGCCACCGAATACATTTTTGGCAATGCGGTGAGGGATGGTTCCGGTAAGGTGAACATTAACGATTTCGTGAATATGACCGACTTCAACAACACCTCGGTAGAAATCAACAAACTCATTAAGGAGAAGGTAATACCCCGTTTGCTGAATATTGCGGAACCCGGAAAAACGATCGAATTTGCTGGAGCCGCTGAAATAAAAGAGAATCAGATAAACATGGGTTCCTTACGCATTATTCCGGTAAAAGTAAATTTAATGAATGGCAGCTTCAAATAACATAGAACAGCCTCTTCTGGAGGCAAGGAATGTCTCTAAAGACTTTTCGGGAGTGTATGCCCTGAAAAATGTCGAAATGAAGATCTATGAAGGAAAAGTGAATGCCATTATCGGGGAGAATGGAGCCGGTAAATCAACGCTGATGAAGATTATTTCAGGAATCCATTCCGAATATGAAGGAGAGGTGATGCTGGATGGATTACAAATTCAATTCAAAAGTCCGGGAGAAGCGAAGAAAAGCGGTGTAAACATTATTCACCAGGAGTTGAATCTTGTTCCGCATCTTACCATCACTGAAAATATTTTCCTTGGTCATGAATTAACCAACAGGTTGGGACTGCTCGATTATCCTGAAATGAATAAAAAGACAAAAGGGCTCCTTACCCGCCTGGAATTGAATGTGCCTCCAACCACTCCCGTATATCAACTGCGCGTAGGACAGCAACAGCTCGTTGAGATCGCCAAGTCATTGTTGTTCGAATCCAAGGTGCTGATCATGGACGAACCTACTTCGGCAATCAGCGATCACGAAGTGGAATTGCTTTTCAGGATCATTAACAACCTGAAGAATAAGGGAGTGGCCATTGTCTACGTGTCACATAAACTGGATGAGCTTTTCGAGATTGCTGACAATTATAATGTGCTTAGGGATGGCGCATTTATCTCATCCGGGAGTATGAAAGAAACCTCGAAGGACAAGTTGATAAGGATGATGGTGGGACGTGATCTTGATGAGAATGCAAGGAGCAATGTCGAAATTGGAGACGAGGAACTTTTACGGGTAGAAAATCTCTGTTTGCAGAATCCTGAAAACAGGGAGGATTACCTGGTCAACAACGTAAGTTTTTCACTCAGAAAAGGCGAGATTCTTGGCATCAGCGGACTTATGGGAGCCGGGCGAACAGAAGTACTTGAAGCAATTTTCGGTTTATTCCCGACCTATGTTTCCGGAGAGGTTTTCGTTGAAGGAGAAAAAATCAACATCCGAAGCATCAAAGATGCTATCTCAGCGGGCATCGCGCTGGTTCCGGAGGACCGAAAGCTCCAGGGGTTGATCCTGAACATGAATGTAGCAAAGAATACAAGCCTGGCAAGTCTTAAAAGGATATCAAGATTCAGTTTCATCAACAGGAAGAAGGAAACCGAACTCAGCCGTTATTATATTGAAAGGCTGAAAACACAGGTCTCCTCCGGTTCTCTTGAAGTTGAAAAGCTCAGTGGAGGAAACCAGCAGAAAGTCGTGATTTCCAAATGGCTGGCCACCCATCCGAAGATACTGCTGCTTGATGAGCCCACCCGGGGTATAGATGTGGGTGCAAAAGGCGATATCTACACACTGATGAAGGAACTGGCCGCAGCAGGTATGGGGATCATTTTTGTATCTTCTGAATTACCAGAAATACTTTCCATTGCGGATAATATCCTTGTACTTTCTGAATCCAAACTAACAGCTGAACTAACCAGAGACGAAGCCTCTGAAGAAGTGATAATGAAGGCAGCCATTGCCGAAAAAGTATAAATAAAAACGTATGACCACAGCAGATATTAGAAAAAACCTGGTAAAATTTCAATCAATACTGGCCCTGCTGTTAATGGGCATTGCATTAAGCTTCCTGACGGACAGTTTTCTTACTATGGAAAACACATGGAACGTGATGCGGCAGATCTCCGTGAATATGGTCATATCGGTAGGCATGACCCTGGTGATCCTTACAGGCGGCATTGATCTTTCCGTAGGTTCTATCCTGGCTATTTCAGGAGCCGTAGCAGCCAGCATGCTGAAATTCGGTACTGAATTTACCGACCTGGATATGCACGTTGGATTTACCCTGCTTGGTGCAATGGTTGGCGGCACGCTGGTCGGAACATTCCTCGGGTGGTTCAATGGATTGACCATTACACGCTTCAAAGTGCCACCCTTTGTTGCCACACTCGCTATGCTTACCATTGCACGCGGTCTTACCATGCTCTGGACAGGTGGTTTCCCGGTTACCGGACTTGGAGACAGCATGGCCTTTATAGGTACCGGCTGGTTCCTGGGCATCCCGATGCCGGTTTGGATCTCCTTAATAGTAGTCGTCGCAGCTATTATCCTCACAAAGCGTACCACCCTGGGAAGGCATATCTATGCCATCGGGGGAAATGAACAGGCTGCACGCCTTTCAGGTATCAATATTAAGCGGATAAAAATGATTGTCTACTCTATTGCCGGCGGACTGGCAGCCATCGGTGGCATCATCGTTACATCACGACTCGATTCTGCCCAGCCAAATGCCGGTGCCGGATTCGAACTTGACTCAATAGCCGCTGTTGTCATCGGTGGCACATCCCTCTCCGGCGGTAAGGGAACCATTCTGGGAACTGTACAGGGAGCCTTGATCATTGGAATCCTAAACAACGGACTTGTTCTGCTCAATGTATCCCCTTTCTGGCAACAGGTAATAAAGGGATTGGTCATCCTGCTTGCCGTGGTGATGGAAAAATTAAACTCAAAAGAAAATTAAAACTTCAATATTATGAAAACAAAATTGTCATTTATCCTTGTTTTCTTCTTAATTACATCTGCCTCTATTCAGGCTGAAAAGAAGAACCCTTCCCAGGCCCCGTCTTTAAAACCACGACTGGTTGTGCTTACCGATGTATCTACATGGGAAACAGATGATAGCGAATCACTGGTACGACTCCTTGTGCATGCCGATTTATTCGAAATTGAGGGCTTGATTTTCACGACAGGGTGGAGCCTGGATGTAACCCGGGAAGATTTTATTGATCTGATTCACGATGCCATTGATGCGTATGAGAAAGATCTGTCCAACCTGCTGAAACGATCCGGTCAGGATGGTTTCCTGAAAGATGAATCCCGGCAATATATCGGATACTGGCCCAGTCCCGAATATCTGAGGGAACGCACCATGTTTGGCTCTACAATAAGAGGGATCAAATTCATTGGTGAAGGGAATGATTCACCAGGGAGTAAGCTGATCATCGAGCAGGCCGATGAAGAGGACGACCGTCCGTTATGGATCACAGTATGGGGTGGAGGCAATACACTGGCCCAGGCCATATGGCAGGTAAAACAGGAACGCAGTCAGGAAGAACTGAAAGCATTCTTACATAAAGTTCCTACCTATACCATTACCGACCAGGACAGGGCGTATGACGGATCCGAAGGCTTTGAGATCAGTTCACATCAGTGGATGCGCAGGGAATTTGAAAAGGATCTCATGTTTCTCTGGGACGAATGTGCATGGAAATTCCAGAACGGAACCGGCAGAGCGAACTGGGAGCAGTATGCCACCCATATACAGGGACACGGGAACCTGGGCAGCGTATACCCAAAGTACAAATTTGGGGTCGAAGGAGACACCCCTGCCTTTCTTCACATCCTGCCCAATGGACTCAACAATCCAACCGTTCCGGGCCAGGTTGGCTGGGGAGGATATTTTGAGTGGGGCATTACCCCGGATGGTTCTACTTACGCGTATACAAATCATAAGGGAAAAGCCAATGAAATTTGCTCAAAGTATGAAGCATATTTCTATCCTGCCACCTTCAATAATTTTGCTGCCCGAATGGATTGGGCTGCAGATGGTACGGGGAATCGCAATCCCATAATTGCCATCAATGGCGATCAGGGTATTGATATCATCTCCATGGAGCCCAAACCGGGTAAAACAGTCACACTCGACGCGTCGAAATCCTATGATCCCGATGGGGATGACCTGGCCTTCAAATGGTGGATGCTGCCCGAAGCAGGCACCTACGAAGGAGAAGTCAGCATTGCAGACGAAAACAAGGGCAAAGCTACAGTTGCAGTTCCAGCAGCTTCCGCCGGAAAGACCATTCATGTAATATGCGAAGTAACAGATAATGCAGAACCCAGGCTCACAAGTTATCGGAGAATCATTTTTGACGTGAAAAAATAAAATTATAAAAGGAAATAATGAGAGTTATAAAATCAATCTTTGTTATTATCATATTACTGTTGATAAACAACCCTGCATCTGCACAGTACCGTGTGATCATCTCATCAGACTTTCCTCCCTTTCCGGTTACTAATAGCGACCCCGACGATGTACAGTCAATGGTACGTTTTTTACTTTATTCGAATGAATTTCATGTTGAGGGATTGATCGCATCGGCAGGAACTTTCGGTATGATAGCTGAAAAGGATAATATCCTTGCCGCACTCGACAAATACGATCTGGTTGATGAAAACCTCAGGAAAAGAGATCCTCAGTATCCGACTGCCGATTATCTACGTTCCGTGACCTTTGAGGGACTGGGGAATAATCATGACTTACCTGTAAAATGGGGATGTGATAAACAACCCTGGTCCAGTATTATTGGTGAAGGAAAGGACAGCGAAGCTTCGGATGCGATTATTGCAGCAGCGGACCGGCCCGATCCACGTGCAATATACATATGTGTATGGGGAGGTCCGCGCGAAATCGCACAGGCAATCTGGAAGGTGCAGCAAACAAGAAACCAGGCCGAGCTGGATGTTTTTATCAGCAAATTGCGGATCTTTTTAATCGGCTGCCAGGATGCCACGCACGAATGGCTCATGGATAATTTTCCTCAGCTGTTTATAATCGAGTCGAGAAAAACCTACCAGGGCATGTTCGGGGCCGATGATCGTTCCTGGGTCGAAACGCATATCATTAAAGACCATGGACCACTGGGAGCGATTTACCCACCCAAAGCCATGGGAGGACCAGGAGTTATTGAAGGAGATTCACCATCCTTCATGTACCTGTTGAGTGCAAATCGCGGCATAAACGATCCCGAAGATCCGACCCAACCCAGTTGGGGTGGACAATATGTACGTGTGGATTCAACAAATCATTATGTGGATGGCCCGGGCAAAACGACCATCTCCCGGTGGCATAAGGATTTCCAGGCTGAGTTCATGGAGCGCGCAGATTGGATGTTGCCTTTACGTGAATAACTATGAGATATGGTTTGAATACTTAAGAGTAATAATATCAACTGATATCGTATATTTAGGATAAATAGTGAAAAATCTTCATATTAGTTTTCAACATTATTCTGTGGTATTCTGATATATAACAAATCATCAATTAGATGATTCAATAAGCTTATGAAATGCCGCCATTGAAAGTTCGTGATTGCTAATCTAAAATTCATCCTACTTTCTATTTTACTACCTAATCTGAGAACAAATGACTAAATTAGTGGCTGAATAAATTATTTATGAAAGCAAAAGAACCATTATTTGATTATTTAAGTCCAAATGTTGACTATAAAATCCATCACGGTGATAGTTTGAGTGTACTAAAAACTTATGAAGACCACAAGTTCGATTTGATACTAACATCACCACCTTATAATGTCGGAAAGTCTTATGAAACCAAAACCAGTATAGAAAAATATCTTACAACACAAGAAGATATCATCAGTGAACTTGTTCGAACATTATCAGACAAAGGGAATCTATGTTGGCAGGTTGGCAATTATGTGGATAAAGGTGAAATTTTTCCTCTCGACATTTTTTATTACCAGATTTTTAAGAAACATAATTTGAAATTGCGTAACAGGATAATATGGCATTTTGGTCATGGCCTACATGCTTCTAATCGTTTTAGTGGAAGATATGAAACAATTTTGTGGTTCAGTAAAACAGATGATTATATATTTAATCTTGATAATGTAAGGATTCCATCAAAGTACCCGGGAAAAAAGCACTTTAAAGGACCGAATAAAGGAATGCCATCAGGTAATCCTCTTGGTAAGAACCCAAGTGATATTTGGGAAATTATAGAGCAGGATTGGGAGAGTTGCATGTGGAATATCCCGAATGTAAAATCGAATCATCCTGAAAAGACTGAACACCCATGCCAATTTCCAATTGAACTTGTTGAACGATGTGTTCTGGCATTAACAAATGAAAACAGTTGGGTTCTTGACCCATTTGCTGGTGTTGGTTCTGCAATTCTCGGTGCTATTAAAAATGACAGAAATGCTGTTGGAATTGAAAAGGAGAAAGAGTATTGTATGATTGCTGAAAAGCGAATTAAAGATTTGAATGATGGAAAATTAAAAATTCGCCCGATTAATAAGCCAATACATAAGCCCTCACCAAAAGATAAGATTGTTCAAATACCAACAGAATGGAATCAAAAATGATTAGAATTTAGTGATTCAATATCCACAGAAAAAATAAAAAAAATGAAAATTGCACAAAGGTACTCTCATCTCAATGGAGAGGAATATCTTATAGTACATTATAATAACTTATATAAAGAGATAAAATCTGTGATAAGTGGTATTGATGCTTCTATATTTAAAACAAAGATTAGTAAAGAGAAAACAAAAAAAGGAAATGAGTTATATTCTCCGATAGAACTTAACAAAGCGTTTAATAATGCTTTCAATAAAAATGGCTGGACTGAGAGCCGATATAACTACTATATTACATTGAAAAGAGAATTGATGGAAAAAAGCGTGTTGATGTCTGCAAAGGAACAGCGAAAGTTTTTAATTGAAAACGGGGAGAAAGAACCAATCTATAGTTATAATCAGACTGATTTCGTAAAAAGTAAAATTGCCGTTGAAGTCCAATTTGGAAAATATGCATTCGTTGCATTTGACTTATTTGTTAAACATATGCTTTTTTATTCAGGGGGTAAAATTAATCTTGGTGTTGAAATTCTCCCAACAAAAAGAATGCAGGCTCAGATGAGTAGTGGAGTTGCATATTATGAAGGGGAAGTATATAATGTAATGAGACAGGGAAGAAATAGTCCACCAGTTCCATTGCTTATATTAGGTATTGAACCCTAATCTTTCGTTGAAAAGAAATCAACTACTTCATTCAATGAAAAAAATACGGTAATGTTTTTCTTCTTTGCTAATTGAACTTCATTATCCGCACCAGCAGATTCACCCTGAATCCTTATAACCCCATCACATAAAATCAAATATTCACAATCTAATTCGAGCCATTTTTCGTAAGGCTGCCAATTATTCATGTGAAGAAAATGAGTAAGATGTGGAAAGTATGGTGCAAAACCTAAGTTTATAAGTTCATTTGCTAAGTCCATTGCTCTTTTTACATTAAGAGCAATATCTCCTTTCGTGTAAGGTCCTGAAATAAAAATTCTATACATGGATTAAGTAGTTAAATGTTATTGCAATAATTAAACTTTGTCCTCTTGCTTGTTAATCCATTAACATATACTTCAGTAAAACCTTTGGTAATATGTTTTTCAACTTTGCGTATAAGATTTCTAATATTTGTATCAGTTTGATCAGGTGACTTTATAATTGCCAGATCAACATCCTCAGAAAAGCGATCAATTAAATTATATACCTTTGATAATGATGTTCCTCCTTTAAACACTACCTGATCACGAAATTCAGATTCAGAAAGTTTTTTTAAAATGAAAGTAACCCAATAGTCTTTTTCAATAAATTCCTCGCGAATGTCAAAATGATCGCTTGCCACACGAATAGCTTCTTTAAACTGATCAGTATTTTCATGTAAATTCATACGATCCTCCATTTATCTTTTGTGATAAGTAAATCATCTTTAATTCCAATTTTAAATTCTGTCGCCGGATTTAGGGAATCATATAATGTATCTGTGTTAATCGAATCGTTTACCTGGTCCAGAATAGCGCCTAATAAGGTCCTGGTTCCTGGATTATATTTCAATGCATATTTCACGAATAATTCTTGGTCTGTATTTGAATATTGTTGGATAATGGACATAATCCTGGAACATGATTGAGATACATCCGCGTCGGGAATACGTTTTATGAAACGGATCGCATCAAGCAATTGTAGTTTCTCAATATTCTCATTTGTGATAGTATTCTTTTGCTTTATAAACCTGATTGAGTATTTGCCTCTTTTCCTTGGTTTGCGTTGAATATTTGTTCCTATTAGAATCGTATTGGAAACCTGGGTTGTTAATCCAAACTTATTATACATACTTACTCCTGTAATATACCCAACAATTTTGTTGTTGTCTTCAAGCAGATCTTTGACAATTTGGTATTCAGGAGGTCGCAATATACCAAATTCACTTTTCTCAGGTTTATAGAACTGACCTTTGGAAAGGCGAACAATCTTGCCTGAGGCAACTAATCTGCTTAATATTTTTTTTAACGCCTCAACTTTATCCACCGGCACATTAAAATCTTCATAGGTGAAAATATAACCGGGTCTAAGACGATCAATCTTATTATTAACAATATCAGATACTTTCATTGTCACAGTATTTGATTTCAAAGATATAAAATGTCACGTTTTTACCGGATAAAACGTGACATTTATTTTCCGTCCTTCTCACTCAAGCTGGCGCTTGGTTATGTTTTTACAACTTCAATCGGCACTTTAGTTGCATTTCCCTCTCCACGTGGAGAGGGACCAAGGGTGAGGTGAGGCCAATATGGACGAGATTGCCTTCGGCGGACTCTTCACCTGCCGGTGTGGCACCTTGCAAAGAACAAAAACCACGGAATTTGCTATCGCAAATCCCTGGTTTTCTTTTTTCCGGAATCCTCATTCAAGCTATTGCTTGACTCGTCTTCCGGAAAAAAGAAAACCCCTCAAGCAAAGCTTGAAGGGTTTTTGTTCTTTGCGGTCTGGACGAGACTCGAACTCGCGACCTCCGGCGTGACAGGCCGGCATTCTAACCAACTGAACTACCAGACCAATTTTTTGCTGCTAAAAGGCAGCTAAAGAACACCGCATTGTTTAAATGCGTCGCAAAAATAGACGAATTTTTTATACCAACAAAGAAATCAGATAAAAAATGATTCGATCCTGAAGATATTTTTTTTCCTCCCCGTAGTTGGATCGATCGATTTAATCATGTTTCTTATTCATTGAATATCAGTGTATTATATTGCAATATCATGAACGGGTGTTGCACCGGTTTAAGGTTCTGTTCTCAGTATGACATTGCTTTTGTGCAGGTACACATTCATGCTGCCGGGAACAAAGTGATTGCTGTTTACAAGTTGATGAACAGGAAACATTGGTGACGGATCATTTATCCGGAACCCCACGGGTAGCATCTCCTATACTTTTTGCTGCCCGTGCTCGCTCATTCCCAGGGCTGCAGCTCCAAGCACCCCGCTGTCGGACAATGTGGCAGGGAGGATCTTTACGTGTTTTGCTATGACAGGGATAGAAAAATTATCGAGCATTTCCCTGATGCTGGGCTCAAAATATTTGTAAGCGTTGGTGATCGAGCCTCCGATGATGATCGCTTCCGGTGCAATGGTTAGCATCATGTAGGTTATAATGGATGCAATGTGCTGCCCGTATTCCAAGAATGCCTCTTTTGCCACGCGGTCGTTTTTTTCAGCACGGTCATACAATTCTTTGCCCGTTGCATCATAGAATTTCTCAAAGAATTTGCTTCCGCCGTATTCCTCGAACAATCCGTCTCTGTAAGGGACACAACCAAATTCTCCTGCTGCACCCAGGTTGCCTGAGTATATCTGCCGGTTGATGACGATACCCCCTCCGACACCGGTACCCAGCGTAATTCCAATTATGTTGGAGTATGGTTTGCCGGCGCCGAAATAGGCTTCGCTCAGTGCAAAACAGTTGGCATCGTTGTTTATGAAAGCGGGAATGCCGAACGCTTTCTCAATTGGCTTCTTGAGATTAACCCCGTTGAATTCCGGGATGTTGTTGATGTTGATGATCTTACCTTCTTCGACATCCAAAATACCCGGAACACCTATGCCAATGGCCTTTACATCATCGATCAGCACCCCCCTGATCACATCAAAAAGGGTCCCCATGATCTCCTGTACCGGCCTTGATGCTCCTGTGTCCGCTTTTGCACGATCCACTATTTTTTCTCCTTCAAGGCGGATCCCTGAAATTTTTGTTCCGCCAATGTCGATTCCTATGTAACTCATGGTTGAAATATATGCGATTCAGTTTTATAATTCATTATTTTTTTGCTCCGACCCTGATGGTATTCCCGTGTACGGCAAAGTAGAGGATGAACAGGTAGCATGGAAGCATCACCCAGTATCCTGCCTGGTAGTGTTGCACGGTTGCTTCAACTGCTGTTCCCCTCGCGGCGTCCACAATGGCCCCGAAAATATAGGGGATCACGCCGCCGCCAACAATACCCATCACCAACAGGGAAGAACCAATCTTGGTGAACCTGCCAAGGTCCTTGATGGCAAGCGGCCATATTGCCGGCCACATGAGTGAATTTGAAAAACTGGCAAGCAGCAAGGCATAGAAAGCAAAGCGCGGAGACAGGTATACCAGCAGGATGGTTGCAATGATGCCCAGCACTGCAAAACTGATCAGCGCCCTGGTTTGTGAAATGTACCTGGGAATGGCAGCAACGCCAAAAAGGTAGCCGGCAACCAGGCCGATGGTTACAAATTTTGAATACCCTTCAAGGTTGTCGGCGTTCCCGAATGAGGCCCTTGCAAAATCAATAATGGATGCCATGGGAAGGGTTTCTATACCAACATACAGGAAAAGTGCCAATACACCCAGCAAGAGGTGCGGGAATTGCAAGATGCTTGTTTTTCCTGAAGCATATGCAGAAGTCGCTGCTACCTCATCATTTTCTCCTTCGGCTGACACCTCAGGCAGCGGGGCAAACCAGGCAAAGATGCCGAGTGCAACAAGAATTCCTGTGACAATAAAGAAAGGCAGGACCACATCGTTCAATTCCACTTTCTGGAGATCGATGAAGAGTCCAAGGAAAAGCGGGGCGATCCACCATGCGGTTTTGTTCATGATCCCCATCAGGCTCATTCGCATAGCGGCACTCTCATTGGGACCGATTACGGTAACATAGGGATTTACTGCAGCCTGTAACAGGGTGTTGCCGATCCCTCCCACAAACAGCGCCACTAGAAAAAGCGGAAAGCTGACGGATCTTGATGACGGGACAAAAAGGAGCATCCCCATGGCCATGATGAAGAAAGCAATGACCATAGAACTTTTGTATCCCAGTTTTTTGATCACCCATCCCGATGGCCTTCCGAAAATAACGAATGCTGAAAAAATTGCAGCTGTAACCAGGTAGGACTGGGCCGTAGTGAGGCTGAATGCAGATTTCAGGGCAGGGGTAAGAAAGCCGCTGATCCCTACTCCAAAACCGATAACGAAAAACATGATCCCGACAATGATCAGGGGAACGAGTAGTGTTCTTTTTTTTGCCTGCTGATTTAAGTCACTCATGATGGTGTTCTTGAATTGGTTATAATTTAGAAACAAAGGCTAAATATAATACATCTTCGGGAAAGTAAATACAAGTAGGTTTGTTGTTGACCTATTTCATGTTCCTCGGGATCAGATGACCATCAGGTGCCCGGCTTTTTAAAAAAACTAAAATTCACACTTCCATAGCTCCTGTGATCGAACAAACCCTCAATGTGATTGAAATTCATTTTCGATGGGTGCTCCAGGATCAACCAGCCATCTTTTGTCAGCAATTCGTTGTCAAGTACCAATTCCGGTAAGGACTCAAGATCCTTCATATCATAGGGAGGATCGGCAAAAACAATGTCAAATTCTTCCCAGGGATTCTTAATGACTTTTAAGGCATCAGAACGGACTACATTTACCTGGAACATATCGAGGGTATTCACCATGCTTTTGATGAACCTGAAGTGAACCGGGTCCATTTCCACCGATGATACCCGCAGGGCGCCCCTTGATGCAAATTCGTAGGTTATGCTGCCTGTGCCTGAAAACAGATCCAGCACTGAAAGTTCGTCGATATTGAAGTTGTTCTCAATAATGTTGAACAGCGCTTCCTTTGCAAAATCCGTGGTAGGCCGTGCATTGAAGTTCGAGGGCGGCCGGATCTTTTTTCCTTTATATTTCCCGCTGACTATTCGCAATGTGAAGATTCCACTAAAAGCACATGGTCGGCAACAAACTTTTTTTGAATATCAAGAATATGATAGGAGAGGGGGGCCATGCGCCTGATGTATTTCTTTAAACTCTTCAACACAGTGTCATATGAATGACCGGTGTAATAAACGGGTGCATGTTCCCTGTCAAATTCGACCTGCTGAAGGGTGTTCAGTATATGGTAAAATAGCTCATCCGTACTTTTCAGGTTCATGTGGTTGCAGAGCACGATCCTGTCATTCTTAATTACAAGGATCGCGAGGAAATTACGTTGCATTTCCAGCAATGCAAAACCACGCTGGTGATCGGAAGCATGTACCTGGTCAGCCAAAGAAAGCATGGCCAGGGTAACTGGTATGATCCTTGAATTTCCCTTGAATTTCCCGGCAAGATCATTCAAAATCCCTGGTGTTTCAAAAATAATTTTTGCCTTGCGGTCCTGAACCGGAACAACACCCAGTGTCTGATCAATTGAAAGAGGCGTCAAAGGCTTCAGGTAATCATAAACACTGCTCTCGCTGAAAAGGTCATCCGGGACAAGTGTTGATGCAGCATTGTCTGACAATATGCTAACCTCTCCGAGAAATTCAGGGATGAGCGTGTGCCTTTGGAGCCAGTTCTCACATTCCCTGACATAGGTCTGGAGCGACAGCTGCGTCTCGTCACTGAAGTTGTTCAGGATTACAGGCCGGAATGACTGATCTTCCAGCAATAGGGAAAATCCATCCGTTTTGAAACGAATGGACAGGTGTCCTTTCTGGAGTATTTCCTCGGATATTGTCTTTGATATGATGCTTTGAACCTGCATGAGAATTAAGCCGACCGCTATTCCCAGTTGCCGGTTAGCGCTCCCTCTTCCAGGGATCCGAATTTGATTCCGGGAAATCCGGTAAGCCTGGATTTTTCATCTTTGTAATTTACCACCAACTGCTTGTTCAGGCCTTCAAGGAGGTCGTCATAATAGGCTTTCACCTCAACCACCTGTACCATCAGGTTGGAAGATGTACGCACCTCGCTTGATTCTATGTCAAATGCAACTTCGTTGTTGGTGTAGGGAACATATTTCATATTACTGATTGGGTATTCCAGTCCAAAAAGTGAATCAAGGACCGACCTTTTGGAAGTTTCCCTGACGATTACTTTTTCTTTTATAGCTTTTTCCCTGGCTTTTTCAAGTCCCAATTCTTCCAGCCACTCTTCGGGTATGGTGCCGATCGCTTTTGTAACTGTAAAAGAATCATTCCTCAGGAACATCTCCAACGTATCAAAACTACCTGTATATCTTTTGTAAACATCTTTGTATGCCTTTTGCGCCTCGCGGATATCTTTTAGCTTTTCAATCGTAGCCTGTTCCCTTTCTTCAACAAGCCTTTGAAAACGTATGGGGCGCATGATGCTTTCAACAACCAGGTAACCTAAAACAATGATTAAAATGATTAATATTGGCTGAATTACTTTTTTCATGGGGGATTTGATTATTTGTTTGCGCACAAATTTAGCAAAAAAAATAAATTATAAATTTTAATTTTGCCTTTTATTGGTTCTATGCTTAAAAAATTTCTATCGTCGAAACTGCTTGCAAATCTTGACTTTCAGCCTACCGAAAGTCAGGAAAAGCTTATCGGAGAGATCAGTGCTTACCTTGAAAACGAGGGTGAAGATGAAATATTGCTGATCCGGGGCTATGCAGGAACCGGTAAAACCACCATTGTCAATTCCATTGTTAAGACGCTGAAAGAACTTAAGATTCAGTCGGTATTGCTTGCTCCAACCGGCAGGGCTGCAAAAGTGATGTTTAATTACACAGGAATGGCGGCCTGGACAATACACAAAAAAATATACAGGCAGAAGTCGGGCAGTGACGGGATGGGAGTTTTTGTGATTGACCGCAACATGCACAAAGATGCATGTTTTATAATTGACGAGGCTTCCATGATCGGACAGGGGGCTTCAGAAAGTCAGTTTGGATCGGGAAACCTCCTTACGGATCTTGTTACATATGTTCGCTCAGGAACGAGATGCAGGCTGATCCTGATTGGGGATACAGCCCAGTTGCCACCGGTAAATACGGAATTGAGTCCGGCACTGGACAAAGAAGTGCTGGAATCTTTCGGCTACAGGGTGCGGGAATTTACACTCACAGATATCGTCAGGCACCAACTGGATTCCGGCATTCTTTTCAATGCAACCATTATCCGGAAGGGGATCACTTCCCGCTCGCCGGAGATCCCGGCGCTGAAGCTCGACGGGTATAATGACGTTACACTGGTCGACGGGGCAGAACTGCTGGACATCCTTGGGGGGAGTTACGACAGGTATGGCGAGGAGGAGACCATTGTTGTGACCAGGTCCAACAAGCGGGCGAATCGTTTTAACGCGGGAATCCGGGGACAAATTTTCTGGAAGGAAGAACAGATAAGCAGGGGAGACCTTCTGATGGTTGTAAAGAACAACTATTTCTGGAAGGACCCGGATAACAGGATCGATTTTATTGCCAATGGCGACATCGCGCGCATTGAGCGTGTAATTGGCTTCGAGGAGATGTACGGCATTAATTTTGCTAATGTGGAGCTGTCGCTTGTCGATTATGGAGGACTGGAGCTTGAGGCAAGGATCATGCTCGATGTTTTTGACGTGGATGGTCCTTCATTGCCCATTGAGACGCAGCGGAAGCTCTACAATAACATCCTTGAAGATTATCCTGAACTAACCAATCGCAGGAAAAAGGCTGAGCATATGATGAACGACAGGTATTTCAATGCACTCCAGGTGAAATTTGCATACGCGGTTACCTGTCATAAAGCGCAGGGCGGCCAGTGGAAATCGGTTTTTCTCGACCAGGGGTATTTTACTGAAGATATGCTTTCCCTGGATTACCTGAGATGGCTGTACACTGCATTCACACGGGCAACGGAGAAGCTGTACCTGGTAAATTTCAGTAAGTTGTTTGTCGAAGCCAGTGGCCAATAGTTGTCATTCCCTGGCCATTGGCATTTGACTCCTGACTTTTAATATATATATATTTAAATCGGTAATTAAATATATATTTCTTCTACTCCCCAATGATCTTCACCAGCACCCTTTTCCTTCTTTTGCCGTCGAATTCTCCGTAAAAGATCTGCTCCCAGGGTCCAAAGTGTAGTTTGCCCCCTGTAACAGCTACAACTACCTCTCTTCCCATGATCGTTCGTTTCAGGTGTGCATCGGCATTGTCCTCATACCCATTGTGCCTGTATTGATCGTAGGGCTTTTCCGGTGCCAGTTTTTCAAGCCATACTTCAAAATCATGGTGCAGTCCCGGTTCATCGTCATTGATAAAAACAGATGCACTGATGTGCATTGCGTTGACAAGGCAAAGTCCCTCCTTAATACCGCTTTCTTGAAGCGCCTCTTCAACTGCAGGAGTGATATTGATCAATTCCCTTCTTTTGTTTATCTCAAACCAAAGTTCTTTGTTGTAGGAGTTCATAAAATTGAATATTTATGTATTACATTGATATTATTAACATAAATGACATTTTACTAGTCATCTTCCTCTTTTTCCTGAATACTGGCAGTGAGTTTGACCTTCAGGTCTTCCAGTCGTTCAATCTGATTTTTTAACCGCTGCGTCTCTTCCTCATCTTTGGCCTCTTTCAGTTGGGTTTTTAAAGTGTCGTGCTTTTTTTCCATCTCTTTCAAAAAATCTTTCTTCTTTTCGATTTTTTCAGATTTTATGGCCTCGTCGAAAATCATTTCCTCAGGTGATGCCTCCTGCGTGACCGGTTGCTCTTCCGCTACGCCGGCAGGTATGAAAATCTTTTTATCAACCCCTCTTTGATTCATGAAAGTGGGTGAAACGATCTCAATTTTTCTTTCGTGGAGAATATCCATCACCTTACCGTTCAGCATTGAACTGGTTGAAAAGAATTTATTGCTGTCTTTCAGAAAACCATGAATCTTATAAACTACAAAGAAGTCCCCGAGATTTTCTATATATACATATGGATCGGTTAATCCTGTAGCAAGTGCAGCTTCCTTGAGCGCTTCTTCAATCTTCAGCCTCGATACATCATATCCAAGGGAAACAGTTGTGGAGATCACTGTATTGGTCTTGCGTGTAAGTTTTACCGGAGTATTGGCAATGTATAGGTTCGGAATGGTCATAAAATTGCTGTCCTCAAGCTGGATCTCCGTATGAAAAATACTGATCTTTGTTACCCTGCCCTGGAAATCTCCGACCTTAATAAGGTCTCCGTTTCGGAAACGGTTCATCGAATTATTCATGATCCCGGCAATAAGGTTACCGAGCACAGTGGTTGAGCTGAGCGCTATACCTGCACTGATAATGATCGCAAGGAAGCTGATGATCTGTCCTTTCAGGGAGTGGTCTATTGGCAGGCTCAGGATGAATATCAGTGTTCCGACGAGCACTATGAAAAAAGTGATGGTATTCTTTGCTACATTTCCATTGGTGCCAACTGATTTTATTCTTCTAAAGATCAATGAGTTTATTAAAAGAAGAGCCACCAGTGCAATGATTACACCGGCAGGTTCGAGCGCTGATTTCAACAGGTTAAAAATCTGTTCCATGATGAAGTTACTTTATGATGTTCAAATTAAACGGAGCTCTTTTTTTATTGATTCAATCCGGTTGGTCAATTTTTTATGCACCCGTTCATAGTCTTCCCGCTTTTCCAGACCGGACTTTACACTGAAATAGAATTTTATCTTGGGCTCAGTTCCGGATGGTCTCACGCTCACTTTTGTACCATTCTTTGTTAAGAATTGAAGAACATTTGAACGCGGCAGGTCTGTAGGTTTTGTATCTCCACTACCAAGGTCTGTTATTTTCTGCTCAAGGTAATCCCTGATTTCCACAACTTCAGAATTGTCGATGTTTGCAGGCGGGGAAGACCTGAAGGTTTCCATCATCCCGGAAATTTCTTCTGCCCCTTCCTTGCCGTGCCGGTAAACAGACAAAAGGCTCTCATTGTAAAAGGCATATTCCTGGTAGATGTCGAGCAGCAATTCAAACAGGCTTTTTCCTTGTTCTTTGGCCCAGACAGCAACTTCCGCGATCATGGAACATGCCGTAATCGCATCTTTGTCCCGCACAAAATCACCGATCATGAAACCATAGCTTTCTTCACCGCCACCGATAAAAGTGCGTTTCCCTTCATTCTGCCTGATCTTATCGGCGATGAATTTGAATCCCGTCAGCACATCGTAATACTCGACATCATAAAATCTGTAGATATCTGCAACCAGTTCGGTAGTTACAATTGTTTTGGCCATAAACTCATTTCCCTTCAGCAGCCCCTTTGCACTCCATTGGGTAAGGAGGTAGTATGTAAGCAGGACATTCGTCTGGTTTCCATTGAGAAGGACCAGCTCTCCGTTCATATCCCTCACGGCAATCCCGACCCTGTCGGCATCGGGATCCGTTGCCATCACGAGGTCGGCACCCACTGCTTCAGCTTTCTTCATGGCCAGGTTGAGTGCAGCGGATTCCTCCGGGTTGGGGGATACGACTGTCGGGAAGTCCCCGCTGACAACATCCTGTTCGGGAACATTGTATATATTCCTGAAACCCAATTTCTTTAAGGCTGCAGGGACCAGGTACACGCCTGTTCCATGGATGGGTGTATAAACCATCGCGAGATCGGAATGTTTTTCAATCAGGTCCCTGTTCAGAGAGGTGGCAATGGAAGCTTTCAGGAATTTTTCGTCCATCTCTTCACCTATGATCTCAATCAATGATTCGTCTCCGTCGAATTTCACATCATTGATTGATCCGATCATTTTTACTTCAGCCACGATGTTTATGTCGTGCGGATTGATCACCTGTCCGCCATCCTCCCAATATGCCTTGTATCCATTGTATTCTTTGGGATTGTGTGAGGCTGTGATCACCACGCCGCTTTGACAATTAAGTTCCCGGATGGCGAAACTGAGTTCCGGAGTGGGGCGCAATCCGTCAAAAAGCCAGGCTTTGATACCGTTGGCTGAAAATACATCTGCTGTTGTCCTGGCGAATTCGGGACTGTTGTTCCTGCAGTCGTGTGCAATAACAACGCTGATCTGATCCAGGTGATCGAATTCCTTTAGGAGGTAGTTGGAAAGACCCTGTGTGGCCATACCCACGGTATACTTATTCATCCGGTTGGTGCCGGCTCCCATGATACCCCTGAGTCCGCCGGTTCCGAATTCAAGCATTTTGTAGAAGCTTTCGATGAGTTCCTTTTCATTGTTTTCGATCATCTCCCGGATCGATGCTTTGGTAACATCGTCAATATTGCTGTTTAGCCATTGCCTGGCTGATGCCTGTACCTGATTTAAAAGCTCCTTGTTTTCCATTTTACGTACCTGTGTTAAGGATTAATAATTTTCATACATTGTTTGAGGCTCTGTTTCCAGTGCGGTATTTCAATGCCGAAAGTATTTTTGATCTTATCCTTGCTCATAACGCTGTAATGCGGTCTGGGAGCAGGTCTTGGATATTCTGCTGTTTCAATGGGATTCAGCAGGGTGTCGCTATTCAGTATTTCTTTTATCTCGTATGCGAAATCGAACCAGGAAGATACGCCTTCATTCGAGTAATGGTAAATTCCGCTGAGATTGCCTGCAGAAGGATCATCAATGATCTTCATAATTGCAGCTGCAAGGTCCGCTCCATAGGTCGGAGTACCAACCTGGTCGAATACAATTCCCAGCTCTTTTCTTTCACCAAGCAAACGGATCATGGATTTTACAAAATTATTGCCATAAGACGAATACAGCCATGAAGTTCTGATAATAATCACATTTCCGAGATCTTTGATGCTGTTCTCTCCCTGTAATTTGGTCTTTCCATAGACACTTTCCGGACCAGCCACTTCGTCTTCCCTGATTGGTTTGTGATGCCTGCCTGAGAAGATGTAATCTGTAGAAATATGGATCAGCATGCCGTTTGATTTCCTGCTGTATTCAGCCAGGCGGGCAGGCAATTCAGCATTCAGTAGTGCAGCATTTTCCTTGTCGTCTTCCGCTTTATCGACGTTGGTATATGCCGCGCAATTGATGATAACATCAGGTTGCTGTTCTGCAAAAAATGCATCTGTATCTTTCCGGTTCAACAGGTCAAGCGTATCAATGTCTGTGAAAACAAAATTGTGTCCTGAGGTCCCTGAGATCTCTCTTAATTCTGATCCCAGTTGTCCGTTTGCTCCTGTAACAACGATCTTTTTCATCTTCTTCCGTTTATTAATCAAGTACATTCCATTCTTACCGGTTAATACACCTCTTTTATAAACGGCAAATTCCTGTCTTTTTCAGACAGCAGGATTTTTCCATCCGGCAGTTTCCAGTCTATGCCAAGGTCCGGATCATCATACCTGATCCCCGTTTCAGATTCAGGATGGTAATAATCATCGCATTTATAGAATACAGTGGCAGTCTCGCTCAATACCGAAAAGCCATGGCAGCATCCTTTAGGAATAAGCAGTTGCAATTTATTCTCCGCACTGATTTCGATACCTGTCCATTTCCCGAAGGTAGGGGATCCCTTCCTGAGATCAACAGCCACATCAAAAACGATTCCTTCCAGTACACGGACCAGCTTTGACTGGGCATGGGGTTGCTGCTGCATATGCAATCCACGCACCACACCGTAAACCGACCTTGACTGGTTATCCTGCACAAACCTGTTCGAAATACCTGCTTCCCTGTAGTCCTTTTCGTTGTAGCTTTCAAAAAAATAGCCCCTACTGTCTCCGTAAACGGCAGGTTCAATAATGAGCAGTCCCTCTATTTCGTTGGGAATTGTTTTCATCAGAAAATAATTTAGTTATACTATTAATATTCAGTCTATTATATCTTCAAAAAAACAGATGTCTTAATCCTAATGCCATGGAACCCTCATGTTATTTTCATTCCCTGTTGTGAACGTTGGTGCATGAGGGTTTCATTAGA
>JAIPBT010000031.1 GCA_021738565.1 Bacteroidales bacterium | reverse complement strand
ACCTCTCTGAGAGGCAGAAAGGAGGGATAAAGTAAAGACGCAATATTTTGCGTCTTTACCTTACCCAATACGAAACCTCCTCAAGCGTCACCGTGCCAATCTCCAACCTGTTTTTCTTCCGTTATCCCATCATCCCTCGCCCTTATAAAGCTGAGTAAGATGGTGCTCGTATGGGCCGGTGAAAACGATCAGGAATGGTTCTGACAACCTGCATAAAGTGTCCGCATTTTTTGCAGCATTGTGCTTCTATCCCCATGCGCTCGCGGGCGATTTCTTGCCATGATTATCGTAATCGCCTTGTGCCTGTTATGAACCAGCACACTTAGTCTCATGATGCCTCAGGATTCCAGGTGATTCCATTCTTCCACACAGCCAATCAAAATCACGGCAATTTTGAGGCAATTGTCAGGGAAAAGAGAAAATATTTTGCCGTGATGCGCTGAAAATTAGAGGGGGTAGGGATTGGTTTTACAGGGGTTCACTTCGTGACCGTTAGGGGTTCGGCGGCGGACGTTAGGGTAACTGCTTCGTAATGGCAGGGGTCGGGTGTGTGTGGGGCGCATATCATCCCCGGATTGCATCCGGGGTTATCGTCTGGGATCCCTCCGGGATCTCTTTGGATCGTCAGGGTGGCTCTGGATCCCGGGGTCTGCGACCGCCGGGTTATCGCCTGGGATCCCTTCGGGGTCTACACTTTCAAATTCCTCTTAACACACCCGGATCGAGCTATGCCGAGATCCCTACCCTAACTAATTTATAGCCGGTTCCTGAGCGAAGAGGTGAGCCTGCCGAGCCTCGAGGAAGGACAGCTAATTTCATTAAGACCGGTCCCTGAACGCCTTCGCTTAACTACGGTGGTGAGACATCGAAGAGGTGAGCGTGCCGAACCTCGAGGAAGGACAGCTGATTTCATTAAGACCGGTTCCTGAGCGCTTTCGCTGGCACCTCCGCCGGTTAGCTAAAGCATCCGTTGCGGTGAGAGTTATAAGGATTCGTAATTCATACTGGCCTTTGGCTTCTGGCCCCTGGCTTTTGGCTTTTGAACGCTGTATTGATCAAAATAGCGTCCAAAACGCAAATGCAGAAAATTTAAATTGAGAAGATGATCGGATTTTCCCAATATTTTATTTTTTTTACATCTTCAAACAAACCCTGCCTCACATGAAACTACAAGTAATTGATCTCATACTGATCGGTCTCTACCTCAGTTTTACCGTATTTATCGGCTTCTTTATGAAGAAAAGGGCCGAAAAGGACAAATCCGCCTACCTGCTCGGCGGAAACAAACTTCCCTGGTATTTCCTCGGATTGTCAAATGCCTCCGGGATGTTCGATATCAGCGGAACCATGTGGCTTGTAACCATTGGTTTTGTTTACGGACTTAAAAGCATATGGCTGCCATGGCTGTGGCCTGTATTTAACCAGATTTTCTTAATGGTCTACCTGTCCATCTGGCTAAGGAGATCCAACGTCACCACGGGTGCAGAATGGATCGGGACACGCTTCGGTTTCGGAGCTGGTGCAAAACTTTCACACAACATCGTAGTAATTTTTGCGCTCCTCGGCTGCCTGGGATTCCTTGCCTATGGCTTTATAGGACTCGGGAAATTCATTATGATATTTATGCCCGAGAACTGGAACTCAGCACTTGAAGCTGCTTTAGGTGCTGCCTACGTGCCCCATTTCTATGGTGTTGTATTTACTTTATTTGCCGTGCTCTACGCCATACTCGGCGGAATGAACAGTATTGTCTGGGCAGATGTGGTCCAGTATTCTATCATGACCATCTCGGCCATAGTGATCGCGGCAATTGCAATGATAAAACTGGGAAATGTGGATATCCGGACAATCGTACCTGAAGGATGGACCAGCCCCTGGTTCGGTAACAGACTTGATCTTGACTGGTCCGGCATCATCCCGGAAGTAAACCGGAAAATTGCAGAGGACGGATACCAACTGTTCAGTCTTTTCTTCTGGATGATGGTCATGAAAGGGATTCTCGTGTCAGCAGCTGGCCCGGCACCCAACTATGACATGCAGAAGATCCTGGCTACAAAATCCCCGAAAGATGCTGCAAAAATGAGTGGTTTTGTTTCCGTGGTTCTTATGCCTTCCAGGTACCTTATGATAGCAGGTTTTGCACTGTTGGGCATACTTTTCTACGACAAACTGAACCTGATGGTGGGTGAAAGAATTGACTTTGAACAGATCCTGCCGTCTGCCATCGCGGAATTTGTGCCCGTGGGGCTGCTCGGACTGCTCCTGGCAGGTCTGCTGGCAGCATTTATGTCAACCTTTGCAGGGACACTGAACGCTGCGCAGGCTTATATCACCAATGACCTCTATCTCAAGTATATCAAACCGGATGCTTCCAACAAACAGATCAAACTAACCAATTATTCCGCGGGCATAATTACGGTAGTTGTCAGCATCATCCTCGGTTTTTTCGCAAAGAATGTAAACCAGGTACTCCAGATCCTTGTCTCCGCCCTGTGGGGATCCTACATGGCATCCAATATACTCAAATGGTACTGGTGGAGGTTCAATGCATTCGGTTACTTCTGGGGGATGCTGATCGGAATACTCGTGGGGCTTGCTCCATACATCAGCACTGCTTTGGGCTTTGATATGCTCGAAGCGCTGTTCCCCGGACATGCACCCGATATCAGGATCCTTTATTTCTTTCCCGTGATTCTGATTCTTTCGGCTATTGGCTGTTTCATAGGTACTTACATGTTCAAACCTACAGAGAACGAAGTACTGATGAATTTTTACAAGAATGTAAGGCCCTGGGGATTCTGGAAACCCATCAGGGAGCAGGTAATGGCACAGGATCCCTCGTTTAAACCAAACAAAAACTTTGGGATCGACATGTTTAACATCGCAATAGGAACCATTGGTCAGACTGCCCTGGTGGCACTTCCAATTTTCCTTGTCATTAAACTGAAAGTACCATTGCTGATCACAATTGCAATTACTGCAATAGTATTCCTGATCATGAAGAGAACATGGTGGGACAAGCTGGAAAACTAGTTCTTTTCTTAAAAAGTTAACCTGGTTTTCACCATTTTTCCCTGTGCTTGCTCCTGAGGCAAATGCCATACATATTTATGTTTAGAAATTGTTTTGAATCACGGATCTGGAAAAAATAAATACAGCTTTAACTATATTTGTCAAGGACCTTAAAGCCAGATCTCATTACAATGCAAAGCTACTGGACGCTGACACCTGCAGAACAGGCAGAATGGAACATTGAGTTTACCCGGATATACCGGTCGTTCGATGATGAAAGGATCATTGCAAGGGAAATGGCCATACTGGAACACCAGTTTCCATCTATGTTCCTTCCCCTTGAAAAAGATGATCTTTTTGCTGGAAGGTTTAACTATCCCCCGCTTGCATTTACTCCACAACCGGCAGGAGACAGGGGTGGATTTGCTTATGTATTTGATCCTGCCAAATTCAATGATCTTCAAATACAAATAAAGGACCCTGTTCTATCCGGGCTGTTAACGGAAACAGAAAAATACTGGCAGAACCATGATACAGGTCAGCAGACAAGGAAAGCCTATCCCGGGGATATTGCCGAGTTATTGCCGAGTGATAACTGGACGGGTGAACCGGGAATCGGGTTTCCCCTGCTGCGCATGTCAGGATCCCAGCTCAATTATCACAAGCTGATGGAAAAGGGGATCCCCGGACTGGAAAAGGAGATAACGCAGCACCGCAATTCAAATGCAGGCGCAGCCGACCTTTACAACGGTATGCTTGGGGCGCTCGGCCTGCTCAAAAAGGTGATCATCTTCTACGAGCAGCAGGCCAGGGACCACATGAACAGGGCGAGAACCAACAAAGAATCCCTGCATTTCAAAAAACTCACAGGGGCACTTGTAAATATCCGGGAAAGACCCCCGGCCTCCCTGCTTGAAGGTATACAATTGTTTTACCTGTATTGTCTATGTTCGGGATCAAATAACTTCGGACGAATGGATGACTACCTCGGTCCATTGTATGCGAACGACCTGGCCAGTGGTGAACTGACCAGGAAGCAGGCAACGGAATACCTCATACACCTCTGGAAACTGGCAAACTACAGGAAGATCATATATGACGGAAGGGTGATCATCGGGGGGAAGGGCAGAAAGGATCCGGCTACTGCCAATGAAATGGCCCTTGTTATAATGGATTCCGTAGAAAAGCATGCAGATGTGCTCCCTCAGCTGACCCTCAGATGGTACAGGGAACTCGACCATAGATTAATGAACAGGGCATTTGATATGTTCGCATCAGGAAATCCCTATCCAATGCTCTATAACGATGAGGTAAATATACCCGCTGCAACATCTGCTTTTGGCATAGATGAAAAAATGGCCCTGGACTGTATTCCGTTCGGGTGTGGTGAATATGTGATTTACGGAAAAAGCTTCGGCACACCAAGCGGATTGATCAACCTTGCAAAAGCGCTGGAGATAACCCTTCACAAGGGCAAAGACCCCGTGGGTCCGCGAGCCATGGGCGTGCCGGAGGCAAACCATATGAAGATCAATTCATTCGGGGATTTATGGAAAGCATACCGGGTCAACCTGGAGGACTACATCCACGCTCTTGCCGTCCAGGAAAAGATCGAATACGAAGTTGCGGGAAAAGCCGCACCGTTTCTCTTTTTCAGCATACTTTTCGATGATTGCATTTCCCGCGGTAAAGCTGTTTTCGCGGGAGGTATTAGACATCTCGGGGGAACCCTGGAAACATATGGAAATACAAACACTGCTGATGCCCTTCTCGCCATCAAAAAACTGGTCTACGAAAAAAACGAATACACCCTGGATGAGATCGTAAATGCCCTGGATGCAAATTTCGAAGGATATGGACTGCTGCGAAAAAGGCTCCTGGAACAGCCAAAATACGGAAATGACAATGATGAAGCGGATGAAATGCTGAAGAGGGTCCACGATCATGTCTGCTTTGCAACCATGAAAGAAGCAACAAAAGTTGGACTTGACAGTTACCTGGTAGTAAATATCAACAATTCAGCCAACACGATCTTTGGAAGGTACACGGCAGCATCTGCCGACGGCAGGCTCGCTTATACATCGCTTGCAAACGGTAATACACCGCACATGGGCATGGATAAGAATGGTGCCACTGCATTGCTGAATTCCATTGCCAAACCAAGGACAGACATTCATGCAGGCGCATCGCAAAATTTTAAGATATCAAGAGAGATGCTTACCAAATTCCGTGAACAAACAGAAGTGCTCATAACAACCTATTTTAAAAAAGGCGGGGCACAGTTAATGATCACTGCTGTGAACAAAGGGGATCTTGAAAGGGCCATGATCCACCCTGAAGAATACCCCAACCTGCTTGTAAGGGTCGGGGGGTTCAGTGCAAGGTTCGTGGAACTGGAAAAGGACATCCAGGTTGAAATATTGAACAGAACGCTATATTAATTAATGGAAGGCATCGTATTTGACATACAAAGAGGAAGTCTGAATGATGGTCCCGGAATACGTACAACCATTTTCCTGAAAGGCTGTTCGCTGAATTGCCATTGGTGTCATAATGAAGAGTCCATTTCGACCTCTCCCCAGTTAAGGTTTTACGCGGAAAAATGCACCCACTGTATGAATTGTGTGGATGTTTGCCCGGTTCATGCCCATCAAAACAATGAAGGTATCCATGCTGTGGATTTCACAAAATGCATCCGGACCTGGGACTGCATCGGAGTTTGTCCGCACGGAGCACTGGAGAGAACCGGTGAGAAGATGAATACGAAACAGGTTGTCGATATCATCAGGAAAGACCGTGAATATTATAAAGGTTCCGGAGGCGGGGTAACCATATCAGGAGGTGAACCCATGGTACAGTACCGCTTTACAAGGTCGATACTGGAGTCTGCAAAGGCAGAGTTCATACACACCTGCCTGGATACGAGTGGCTATGCCGAACCAAGTCATTTTCTCGAAGTCATTCCCTTCACCGATCTCATTCTGCTCGATTACAAGGAATCTGATCCGGAGCTGCACAGGCAGTTTACAGGGCAAACCAACGAAATGATCATGAAGAACCTTAAGCATTTTGAGAAAGAAGGGTGTAATGTCATATTGAGGTGCCCCCTTGTTCCGGACCTGAACGACCGGCCGGATCACTTTGAAAGTATAGCTTCTATTGCAAAACAATACCATTCGGTAAAGGAAATACATATACTTCCCTACCACAGCATGGGCTCAGGAAAAGCGGAACAGCACGGGATCGTTTCAAAAAAAATGAAATACAGGGAACCGACCGCCGGGGAAAAACTGCAATGGGAAGAAATCATGGTCTCATCAGGTGTACTTAATTTTACTATTTTCTGATTATCTTGCGATATTGATCCAAAAAACCAACCAACCAACTGATAAAATAATGAAGAAAAAGGAATTTCAAAAAAGGCTCAAAGAGTTGCAAAAAAAACATGATAAGCTGATCAATAAGAGGAACAAGAAAGTAGTTCCGGGAAACGGAATTTTTCACAGGTACAAAAGGCCGATCCTGACCGCTGATCATACCCCGCTATTCTGGCGATATGATCTGAATTACAAGACAAATCCCTGCCTGATGGAGCGCATTGGAGTTAACGCAACAATGAATTCAGGGGCAATTATGCTGAATGGCAAATTTTACCTGGTTGTCAGGGTTGAGGGTAACGACAGAAAATCATTCTTTGCAATAGCTGAAAGTAAGAATGGAACAGACCGATGGAAATTTTGGGATTTCCCCATCGATATGCCCCAGACGGATGAACCGGATGTTAATGTATACGACATGAGACTTACGCACCACGAGGATGGATGGATTTATGGAATATTCTGTGTTGAAAGAAAAGATAAGAATGCTCCTCCCGGAGACACTTCAGCAGCAAACGCTCAAGCCGGGATTGTTCGCACAAAAGACCTTAAAAAATGGGAACGCCTTCCCGATCTTAAACACAGGGGAGAACAACAGCGAAATGTGGTCCTGCACCCGGAATTCGTGGATGGCAAATATGCACTGTACACCAGGCCGCAGGACAGCTTTATCGAAGCCGGAACCGGAGGCGGGATTGGCTGGGCGCTTTGCGATAACATGGAAAAAGCAGAGATCGGCGATGAGATCATTATTGATGAACGTGTATACCATACCATCAAAGAATCAAAGAACGGACAGGGCGCCGCACCAATAAAAACCGAAAAAGGATGGCTTCACCTTGCTCATGGTGTGAGGGGATGTGCGGCAGGACTGCGTTATACACTTTATATGTTCATGACCAGCCTGGAGGACCCGGCAAAGGTCATCGCGAGACCCGGCGGACTGTTCATGGGACCCACCGGCAAAGAACGCGTTGGGGATGTATCCAATGTTCTCTTCGTAAACGGATGGATAGCAACTGAAGATGGAAGGGTTTTTATCTACTACGCATCATCAGATACCAGAATGCATGTTGCAACCTCAACCATCGATCAGCTGGTTGATTATTGCCTAAATACGCCGGAAGACCTCAACCACAGCCACCTGAGTGTAAAGCAAAGGACAGAACTTATTAAAAGGAACCTGAAAGGAAAATAAACCAGCATACAACCATGACCGTCAGGATCAGTTTTATCGTATCAATAGTCTTACTCCTGTTTCTTGCTTCATGCAATAAGAATCCTCCGAATATCGTACTGATCATGTCCGATGACCAGGGGTACGGGGATTTTGGGTTTACAAAAAATCCATATGTTTCTACTCCGAATCTTGATCAACTGAAGAAAGAATCAGTCTATTTCGACAGGTTCTATGTAAGTCCGGTTTGCGCACCCACACGAGCCAGCCTGCTCACGGGCCGCTATCACTTAAGGACAGGAACAACCTGGGTAACGCACGGGAAAGAAATCATGCGTTCGGAAGAGAAGACCATCGCCGAATCACTTGGCGAGCATGGTTATGTAACCGGCTGTTTCGGCAAATGGCACAACGGTGAACACTACCCGCATAATCCTATTGGACAGGGATTTGATACATTTTTCGGATTCTGTGCCGGACACTGGAACAATTATTTTGATACCCACCTTGAATACAACGGGAAAGAGGTAAAAACAACAGGATATATTACGGATGTGCTGACTGATTCAGCATTGAATTTTATTGAAAGACACCGGAACGGGCCGTTCTTTTGCTATATCCCCTACAATGCCCCGCACGGACCTTTCCAGGTACCGGATCGGTATTTTGACAAATACAAGGGCATGGGACTGGACGATAAGAACGCTGCAGTATATGGTATGTGTGAAAACATCGATGATAATGTGGGAAGGGTTCTCGATAAGTTGAAGCAACTTAACATTGATGATAATACCATTATATTGTACCTTACAGACAACGGTCCCAACGGCCACCGCTACAATGCCGGTATGAAAGGAATAAAGGCCCATGTAGATGAAGGTGGGGTCCGAACTCCTCTTCTGATCAGGTACCCTGGCAAATTGCCTGCCGGAGATACCATATTTGGCCTGGCTTCGCACATTGACCTCCTGCCTACCCTGCATGGCCTGACAGAACTGGATCTGAATACCCCTTACCCCCTGGATGGAATAGACCTTTCAAGGGAATTGATCGAAAACCGCGACATTGAAGACAGGATGATCTTCTCACACCAGGTGAACAGCGTAGTGAAACCAACCCCGGTATCGGTAAGAACACCCCGCTACCGGCTTGCAATCAAATACGGAGACACGCTCCTCTATGATATGATCGCAGACCCGGGACAGGAACAGGATATTAAAAGGGATTTCCCTGGGATTGCCTCATCATTGACCATGAAGATTGATCAATGGTTCAGTGATGTGACAATGGAAGGAACAGGCGTACCTCCTGTACCTGTCGGATACAATGAATCTCCCAGGGTAACTTTGCCCGCACCCGAAGCCAGTCTGGAAGGGTCCATAAGTTTTAAGGGAGAAATGGGCTGGGCAAATGACTGGCTGATCGGATTTAAAGAAGGAAACAATAAAGCAACCTGGCCAATCGAAGTGATAGAAACCGGGGAATACGAAGTATATGCAAAACTTGCCTGCAACAATCCGTCTGCCGGTGATAAACTCATCTGGCAGACAAGCAGCAGGCAGCATACATTTGCTCTCGATAAAACATTTTCTGCTCCACGGGTATTTACCCCCGACAGGGTTCAGAGAAATGAAGTATATGAAAGAAACTGGCCGGTAGTGAAATTAGGCAACGTTTCACTGACACAGGGCATTGATAATTTTATAATTTCCTGTACAGGTGATGGCCTTGCTGACCTTGAACTAAAAGAAATAATCATACTGAAAAAAGAATAACTATATGGGATTCTTCAGCAGATTGAAAAAAGAGGTCTGGAAAGTATTACGGGCTATCCTGATCCTCGGAATCATCGCATCAATCGTCGTCACTGCAGTTACATACGGCAAAAGGATCAAACGCCCGGATTCAGTATCAATGGTGATCGACAGCGATTCCGGTAATGAGATAGATGACCTCTACGCAATTACACTGGCCTTGATCGACCCAAAGATCACCGTAATAGGGCTAACTTCAGCCCAGTACAATTTTCACCCTGAGAGAGGCGGTGACAGCACCGTATTTGAGAGCCAGCGCATTAATGAGGACCTGTTGAAGTTAAACGATATGTTTCATATTCCTCATCCGGTTGGATCAACGCAGCCCCTGAACCAATGGAACCCGGGAAAAACAGTCCCTTCTCCGGCTGCTGCATTTATTATTGAAAAAGTGCACGACCTGGGCTATGGTGAAAAACTGAATGTCGTTACTCTCGGAGCAGTTACCAACCTGGCCTCTGCACTTCTTGCAGACTCAACAATTACATCAAAGATCCGGTGGTATGGCATGGGATTGAAATACAATGCGAGAGACAGGATATGGGATAAAAATGAATTCAATACGAGGAATGACCTGGATGCAATGGATTACCTGCTCAACCTGGCGGAACTTGAAACACATATCATGACTGCAACTACAAGTAAAAATTACAAGTTCGATCAGACGGAAACCTTCGACCTTCTTAGGAACAGGGGAACAAAATGGAACTACCTCGTCCAAAGATGGAGGGACCTGTATCCTGAACACCGTACATGGACCATGTGGGACATTGCGATCATTCACGCGATCATGAATCCGGACATGACCACTCAAAAAGATGTATGGACGCCTCCGGAAAATACAAGGAGAAGGATATCGGTATATACATGGATCAATACGGAAAAGATGAAGCGGGAATTCAGAAAACTGGTGAGAAAGGATCTCGGTGATGTTTCGTCAGATATTGAGTAAAATGTCCAAACCAGACCTGGCTGAATACTGTCTGAAATATTAAAAAAGGAAAAAACATTTTTCATAATTGATTCGTTAATAGTCTATGAATCAAATATGTGTACATGAATAATGCCATCATCATCAACCAGATCATCATCCTGGCAATACTCGTTGCAATAGGCATTCTCGCAACAAAACTCAAGGTAATTACCGAGGGTACAAAGAAAGGAATTGCCGACATTGTATTTGACATTACCCTGCCCCTTCTGATCATAACCACTTTTGCAAAGATCGATATGAACCCCGATATTCTGCGCAACAGTGGACTGGTTTTCCTTTTCGCTTATGTCGCATTGGCCATCATGTACCTGGCTGGGGATCTTTCTTCCCTTATCATGGGTCTTAAAGGAAACCAACGGGCTGTTATGATCAATCATCACATGTTCGGGAACATCGTATTCCTTGGCTTTCCACTCATGGATTCATTGTTCCCGGGAGGAGAAGGACTGCTCTACGCGGCTGTATTTCATCTTGCTTCCAATTCGGTTATGTGGACTTTCGGGGTGTGGGTGTTTCTTAAAGGAAAAGGAGGTAAAAGAAATGAGGTCTGGAAGAACATGCTGAACCCGAACACGATAGCCTTTTTCCTCGGGCTGATCATCATGTTCTTCAATCTAAAATTACCGGACCTCCTGTTTGAGCCTTTGCACGGGCTGGGTCGGGCCACCATATACCTGTCAATGCTCTACATAGGTGCAATGCTTGTGCAGACACATGTAAGGGGCATCTTAAAAAAACCGCACGTTTTTGTGCTTTCCTTCAATAAACTGCTGCTCGTTCCTTTTGTATTGAGTATGGTCATCAACCTCTCGACATACCTGTTCTTTCCTGAATTTGGAGACATTGCCAAAAAGGTTGTTCTTCTGGAAGCTGCGATGCCATGCATGGCAACCATTGTAGTGATGGCTCATAAATTCGGATCGGATGACAAACTCGCCACGGAAAACGTTTTCATGTCAACTGTATTCAGCATTTTTACAATACCCCTGGTATACTGGGGACTTTCGATGATGGATAAATTATTTGCAGGCATATTCGGATGATCGAATCTAATGAAGTATATTTATTTTTTTAAATACGTAACATCATGTTTTACCGATCTACCCTTGTAGCAATCATTATGGCCCTGTTCAGTCTTTCGCTTTCAGGACAGGAAAGTGAAAGGAACATTATGACCGGCGCCATTTCAAAACAGGCCCTGTCAGAAATGATACTGGACCATGATGCATTTCAACCGTTGCCCCTGAAGAATGATATGTTCTGGGAAACGCTGGATGAAAATACTGTAGACATAATCATTGCCGAAGGTGAAAAATACCTTGACTACGACTGGCCTTCCCTGCTTGCGCGGCGATATATGGACTTCGATATAGACGGTAACCGGACCAGGTATTCCCAAAGGTATTATGGACGGAGGAACGCGGTTTCTGATCTGTGCATGGCGGAGATCGCTGAGAACAAAGGCAGGTTCCTTGATGATATCATCAACGGCATCTGGCTGATCCTGGAAGAAACCACATGGGTGGTACCGGCACATTCTGAAGGAAACAAACTACATGACATTAACGATGTGTTTGTAGATCTTTTCAGTGCTGAAACAGCAGCCCTGCTGGGATGGGTTGATTATTACCTGGGTGAAGAATTTGACAATGTAACACCGCTCCTCCGCAAGAGAATTTACGAAGAGGTGAACCGAAGGGTCATTGTAAGCATGCTCGAACACAACGATTTCTGGTACATGGGGTACACGGACAGGATACCAAACAACTGGAATCCGTGGATCGTATCTAACTGGCTTACTGCCGTACTTCTGCTGGAGAAGGATCCGGAAACACGAACCGAGTCTGTATGGAAAGCCCTGGATGTGCTTGATAATTATTTGAACCCGCATCCGGCTGACGGCGGGTGTGACGAAGGTCCGGGTTACTGGGGACGCGCAGGGGCATCGCTGTTCGACTGTCTCTTTTTACTTGACAAGGCAACCGGTGGTAATTTCAATGTCTACAACAACTCCCTGATCCGTAACATGGGAACATACATCTATAAGATCCACATCAGCGATTCCTGGTATGTAAACTTTGCTGATGGCAGCGCAAGGGTCATCCACGAACCCGGCACAATGTACAGGATCGGCAAATCAATCGACGATGCCAACATGATGGCACTGGCTGCACAACAGTTCAGGAAAAACCCGGAAGCACACAGGATCCTGTCAGGACGCTCTCCATTCGGACAAAGGACAATTCCCGATCTCATGATCATGGATGAACTGGCTGATTTTGAGCAACCTTTTGAACCCGAATTGAATTATATATTTCCCGATCTAGAAGTTGCTGTTGCAAGGGAAGGCGAAAAAGGATTCTTTTTGACAATCAAGGGTGGATTTAACGATGAAAGCCACAACCACAATGATGTCGGCAGCTTCGTCATTTTTTATGACGGAATGCCTCTTTTTATTGACGTCGGTGTAGGAACTTACACGCGTAAGACCTTCAGCAATGAGCGATATACAATATGGACCATGCAGTCTGCTTACCACAACCTGCCCTCACCCAACGGAGTCATGCAAAAGGATGGCCATGAATTCAGGGCACGTGGGTTCAATACAAAGATCAGGGGCGACAGGACAACTGTAAATATGGATATTGCAGGAGCTTATCCTGAAAATGCCCACACCCTGTCGTGGAACAGGAACATGACCCTTGACCGCCCGGATGAAATGATAACGCTTACCGATGCGTGGAAACAATCCGGGCAAACCGGCAGGAACCAATGGCACTTTATCCTTGCAACTGAACCTGTGATCCTGGAAGAAGGTGAAATTATGGTTACCAATGGGAAAACCCAACTGAAATTCATGCACGATGAAGAATTGTACGTTCAGATCGAAAAGATCAACATTGATGACAACAGGCTTCAACGTATCTGGGGAAAATCTCTCTGGCGGCTTACACTTACCAGCGAACAAAAAGGATTGCAGGGAAAGGAAACATTCATCATAAAAAAATAAAAATATGAGGTTGCCGGCACTGATATGCATGCTTCTTCTATTGAATGCATGCGATTACACAAAAGACAAAGTATTTATAGAGGCAGAGTCTTTCAGGAACTACGGCGGATGGGTGAACGATGCCCAATTCATTGATCAGATGGGATCTCCCTATCTGATGGCCCATGGACTGGGCGTACCCGTGGAGGATGCTTCAACCGTCTTTGAAATTAAAGAACCGGGCAGTTACCACCTGTATGTCAGGACCTTCAACTGGGTCGCCCCACACGGTGGAGAACCTGCACCTGGACTATTCACCATCAGTATTGACGGGATGATGGTGGATAAGGAATTTGGAAAAGAGCCGGATCATTGGGGATGGGTTGAAGGTGGCTCCTTACAGCTTGAAAACGGTAAGCATACCATCAGGCTGCATGACCGGACCGGATTCAATGGAAGAATTGATGCTGTGTTCCTCTCAAAAAAAGAATACGAATACCTGCCTGAATCTCCATACCAGCTCTTCAGACTGAGAACAAGGACCGGCGCCATTCCAAAAGAAATATCTGATGAAGGCAACTATGACCTGGTGGTTGTTGGAGGCGGGATTGCCGGAATAAGTGCCGCGGTTACTGCTGCCCGACTGGGTCTTAAAACAGCATTGATACAGAACAGGCCAATACTGGGCGGGAACAACAGCTCGGAAGTCAGGGTCCACCTTGTGGGCAGCGTTGATCACAACCTCTACCCGGCCCTGGGTAACATCGTAAGGGCCCTCAACGACCACCATCCTCCAAATGCTGCAGAGGCTGAAAAATATAATGACGATCTGAAACTTCAACTGGTAAAAAATCAAACGAACCTGGATCTGTTCCTGAATACCCATGTGAACTGGCTCGAAATATTTGAAAGCAGGATAGAAAGTGTATACGCGATCAATACAATAACAGGGCAACAACATGTTTTCCATGCAAAATATTTTGCAGATTGCACTGGCGACGGCAACGTGGGCGCCCTGGCAGGAGCAGATTACAGGTATGGAAGGGAAAGCAGGGAAACAACCGGTGAACCAAGCGCCCCCATTGAAGCAGACAGCATGACCATGGGCTCTTCCAACCTGTGGAGATCAACGCTTAAGGACACTGCATCAGGATTCCCCGAAGTGCCCTGGGCGCTGCATTTTACCGACAAGTATTTCATTGATGCAACCAGCGGTACCTGGCGCTGGGAAAGCGGATTCGACAGGGATATCATAGAAGAGGCAGAATATATAAGGGATCACAACCTGAGGGCCGTATTCGGCAACTGGTCGTATCTCAAGAACAACCTCCGGGGAAAATACGACCGTTACAGCCTGGATTGGGTTGCCCACGTATCGGGGAAGAGGGAATCCAGAAGGCTTCTCGGGGATGTTATCCTGAGCGAACTGGATATTATCAACGATGTACAATATGAAGATGCAGCAGTGACACTTACCTGGGGAATAGATGTTCATTTTGCGGATACCCTCAACAGCAGGTATTTTCCGGGCAAGGAATTTATCAGCTGGTATACACACCCGAAGCACGATCCTTACCATATGCCCTACCGGTGCCTCTATTCAAGAAACATTGAGAACCTGTTCATGGCAGGCAGGAACATCAGTGTGACGCACATTGGCCTGGGATCACCCCGTGTAATGCGCACCGGAGGAGTCATGGGCGAAGTGGTTGGTATGGCAGCATCAATTTGCACTGAAAACAAATGTATCCCGCGCGATGTATATGAAGATTATCTTGATGAACTGAAAAGACTGATGCAGGATGGTGTTTGAAATATATATGCCAAAAGCCAGGTGACTGGGGCCAAAGGCCAGAAGCCAAAGGCCAGGTGACTGGGAGCAGGGTTGCCCGGGCGGAGTCGAGGCAACAACAATAATCCTAAATTCCCCCGGTTCCCGAGCGAAGTCGAGGGACTGTAAATCCGCGAAGCCATACAAAAATAACTGCATCCAGGTTTGCCTGGTCTGCGAGACACTTGGTTTTTGTATCTTCTAACTGTTAAGTTTGATCAGCCGCATCAATGATTCAATGAAAAAGTAATCGGCATAGGTCAGGGGAACATCCACCTCAGAATTATTCGGAAGATGCCCAACCGAATGTTTCAGAAGAAAATTACCGTTTTCCCCCGGCTGTGCCCGGTATTTTTCAGAAGAAAGGGTCCGGATGATCTTTTCTGCGAATGCAAGGTATTTTTCAGAGTCAGCGGCATCAACATAACGGCTCAGCTCAATCAAACCACTGGCCAGGATGGCCCCGGCAGAAGCATCTCGCCTGGCATCAGGAATATCGGGAGCATTGAAATCCCAGTAAGGCACTCCATCATCGGGCATATTGGGATGTGAAAGCAGAAAATCTGCAATATTCACGGCCTGTTCGAGGTACCTTTCATCTTTTGTATCCCTGTACATGGTTACAAATCCATAGAATCCCCATGATTGTCCGCGGGCCCATGCTGATTCATCTGCAAAACCCTGCACCGTCTGCCTTGTTATTACCTCTCCTGAAATCGTATCATAATCCACCAGGTGATAGGAACTGAAATCGTCCCTGTAATGGTTTTCCATGGTCTTTTCGGTGTGAGAAACAGATACATCATAAAACGAGGAGTCCCCGGTTTCACGAAAAGCCCACATAAGGTATTCGAGGTTCATCATGTTGTCCACAATTACAGGAAATTCCCAGTCGCCATGATCCCATGAACGGATGCACCCGACAACTTCATTGAACCTGGTCAGAAGGCTGTAGGCGCCATTGACCAGTACAGGCCGATAAGACTGTATGCCAGCAATGCGCAGGCCCTGTCCGTAAGAATCATTGATCATAAAACCAAGGTCATGGGTACCTGTGTTGTACTGCTCCTTTTCGATAAGTGCCGTACGCTCCATGGCCATCTGCTTAAGTTCATCATCCCCTGTATATTCATAAAGGTACCATAAGCTGCCCGGGAAAAAACCACTGCACCACCATCCTGTTCCGGACGTGATAAGTTCTCCTGTTTCCGGATCAGTGCTTCTCGGCATAAGGTCAGCAGGCACTGCAGCATGCATTTCCTTGTACTGCTCTGATGCCATTGTCAACTGTTCGTCTATAAGCTCCGGAAGAGGCTGTTGAATATTATTACAGGATGCTGTTAACACCAATGTTGCGATGAAATAGTAAAGGTATTTGCTGATCATTTTTGCAGGCTCTTTGGTTAGAAATACCAAAGATAAATTGTTTTCATAAAACTGCAAGCAAAATAAAATGAAGTGCTTTTGAGTATTCCGGATGGTCAAATCAAAAAAAAATGCTTCCACTGCATCGATAAATCAATTCCCCGACACATTAACCTGACAGAAGAAAGACAAAACGTTTGTGAATGCGCGAACCAGAAAAACTGATCAGTAGGCAGAATCCGAAAAGCCTTGAAAAGAGTAGGAAAAAATCAAATTTATACAATCATGATACACAACGCGATTGGACCGGGAACATTAACTCCCCTTAACAATGAGGAATTGATGCAGACAAATGGAGGAATTGGTCCCCTCGGACTGCTCGGTATTGAACTTTGGATCAATTATCTTCTTGAACACGAAGAACAATTCTTCGACGGATTGGCCGACGGATGGAATGAATTCAGTAGTACATTAACCAATTAACATTAGAACCATGAAAAATGAAGAATTATTAAAAAACCAGCACGGATCCTTAAATGAGATCCCCAGCAGCGAACTTGCAAACATTAACGGCGGAGATGACGGCGATATCGCCTATGCTGCCGGATACTCTTATATCTTCACCGTTGCCCATATTTTTACATTCGGGCTTTCAACCTATGCATATCTGCTAAAAAAGGCAGCATCATGAAGAGGAGAAATTATGTTGCACGCATTGTACTGCCCGCAATATTGATAGCTGCCATAATGATATACCTGTTTATACACAGGACTCATTTTGCAGAGGGAATGATGGATGCAATCAATGCCTGTAGGTAGATTTTCCAGAAGCTGTATTTAGTGCTTGCAAGAAAACTTCATATCAAGCACTGAATACAGCCTTTAAAAAAATTGTATTTGAATGGACAATATATTTCCGGAAGAGATCATTAACTATACGTCCGAAAATCATTACCATAAGAACCGGGTAAAGGGTACACCTCTGTACAATGTTGTCTTGTTACTAATACTCTCCATTGTCATTGCAGTTCCATTTTTAAAAGTTGACATTACATTTTCCTCCAGGGGCATGCTGAGGACTGTTGAGGAGCCGGGAAATGTTGTTGTCCCCAGGGAAGGAATCATAATTTTCAACGCATTGCATAAAAACAGATATGTTGAAAATGGAGACACGCTAATTGTTGTAGATCATTCCTCGCTCTTAAAGGAATACACTGATAACCAAACTTCTATGGATATGATCTCGGGATACATACATGACCTGGAGATCATTCTCTCCGGCAAGGGTGCACCCCTCAGTGAGCGATACTGTAAAATGAAACTGGAATATGAAAATGAGCTGAATGGCCTTAATAGTGAATGCATCTACCTGAAAGATGAATTCTTGACCGCAAAGGGCCTGTTTGAACAGGGATTTATTGCAAGGATGGAATTTGAATCAATAAAAAGAAAATACAATGTCAATGAATCTAAAAAGAAGTCAAGACAAAATCAATACTTTAATCAGTGGCAGGCGGAATTGTCAAATTACAAAATGGAATACCTCAAATTGAGATCACGCAGCGTCCAGTTAAAAAAACTGATTGATATGCACATCGTAAAAGCACCGGTGAGCGGAACAATCACTGATTATAAAGAGATCAGGAACGGATCGTACATCCCTGCACAGGAAATCATTGCAAGGATCGTGCCCGATACCAAACTTATTGCTTCCTGCATAATACCACCTGACAAAATATCGAGAATTTACTCCGGACAGCAGGTCAGACTCAGGATAGATGCTTTTCCAGGCCATGACTTTGGGCGCATTCATGGGAAGGTAACATTGATCCCTGATGATGTTTCAACTTTCTCCAATACAACTGGCTACCCTGTTCTATGTGACATTGAGCAGACATTCAGGCAAAGCGATGTTGTTGATGCACATTTAAAAAGCGGTATGACTTTTACTGCCTTGTTTATTCTGTCAAGAAAAACAATACTGCAGGTATTGCTGGAAAAGGGTGAAGAGCTGCTGCTGCCTGACTCCCGGAATTAACCGAACCATGAGATCAAACAACCTGAAGGTCAAACAGCGGGATCTGAAAGATTGCGGTCCCGCATGCATAGCATCCATCGCTGCACATTATAATACATATGTGCCGGTTGCTAAGATCAGGGATATTGCCGGTACAGACAAAAAAGGCACCAGTGCCCTTGGACTTATCAAAGCATTTGAATCAATTGGGATGATGGCAAGGGGGTTCCGGTGCAAAGAAAGTTACCTTGATCACATACCGGTCCCTACCGTTGCCCATTTTGTGCTTAAAAACAATGTACAGCATTATGTTGTGGTCTATAATGTGTCAAAAAACAGGGTAAAAATAATGGACCCTGCATCTGGCAGCTACAGGTATTTATCCCGGGAAGAATTCCTTTCCACCTGGTCGGGTGTCCTCATAATAACAGCTCCCGGAAAAGATTATCAACCTCATGGACAAAAAATATCCAATGAAAAAAGATTCTGGTACCTTTTAAAACCCCATAAGAAAATAATCATCCAGGCCATATTCGGTGCATTGCTGTATACGTTGCTTGGGTTCTCAACATCTGTCTACATTCAGAAACTAACCGATTACATGGTCGTATTCAAGCTGAAGCAGGCGCTGCATGTTGCCGGCATCATTATGATCTTTATCATACTCTTCCAGATTGTCCTTTCAGTGATCAAAAATGCCATGATCCTAAAGACAGGCCAACTTATTGATGCAAGGCTGATTATCGGGTATTACCGGCATCTTCTGAAGCTTCCCCAACGGTTCTTTGACTCCATGCGCGTAGGTGAGATCATCTCAAGGATCAATGATGCAGGGAAAATACGGCAATTCCTCAGTGACTCCTTCATTAATATCATCCTCAACGCAATGATCATCCTGTTCTCGGTGATAATATTGTTCGTGATGCACCGGGAACTTGCCCTTATCGTTGTTTTTATCATTCCGGCCTATGCCTCCATATATTACATAACCAACCGGCTGAATAAAAAACAGGAAAGAAAGATAATGGAAAGAAGCGCACTCCTTGAGAGCCAGTTGGTTGAATCCCTTCAGAATATCAGGACAGTTAAACAGCTGAACCTGGAGAATGAAATGGCCGATAAAACCGAGTGGCGATTTATCGACTTGCTGAATGCAGGTTACAGATCCGGCATGAATGCAATTTTCTCATCATCGGGATCTGAATTCATTAACAAATCATTTACGCTGTTGCTCTTGTGGTCCGGCGCTCTGTTAATATTACGTGATGAACTCACCCTGGGTCAATTGATATCATTTTATACCATCCTGGGATACATGTCAGGTCCTGCATCCAGGCTAATCGGGGTGAACAGAATCTATCAGAATGCCAATATCGCGGCTGACCGGCTATTTGAGATTATGGAACTCAATGATAAGAATTCAAATGGCACCATGGAGGTCAATGACCTAAATGCTTGTGACATACAATTCAGAGAGGTGGATTTTGCATATGGAACCAGGGGGGCACTGTTCAAAAACCTGAACCTGCTGATCAAAGAAGGCAACTGCACAGTGATCAGGGGCGAATCAGGATCCGGAAAATCAACCATTGCCCACCTGATCACCGGTCTTTACAGGATTGACAGTGGTTCTCTGACCATAGGAAACATCCCTGTGAGGGATATTCAAAGCGCTTCCTTGTTCAGATCCATCGCCGTTGTACCCCAGCATACGGATATTTTTTCAGGCAGCTTAGTAAGCAATATTGCCGCTGGTGCTGGCAACCCAGACTACAACAAGGCCATGGAATTATGCCAACGACTGGGCATGCATGACCTGATTGATTCCTTGCCATTTGGGTTGCATACTTTGATCGGTGAAAGAGGCTTCACATTGTCTGGTGGAGAGCGCCAAAGAATATCCATTGCCAGGGCGCTTTACAGGGATCCTTCCATCATTATCCTTGATGAAGCAACCTCCTCACTGGATGCAGAGTCTGAATCAAGGGTAATGAAAATCATGAAGGAAGAGAAAAAGAGGGGAAAAACAGTATTGATCATTTCGCATAAAAATACGTTCCTTGAGGAAGCCGATATGATCATTACAATTAATAAAGGGAAAGTTGAAGAATTAGCGGATCATACAGGATGTCTTAAAAGTACCAGTGAACGAGGCTGAACATCATATTGGCCGCCATCGATTACCAGTTTATCCGGATGCTCATCAAACCGGGTATCAACGACCAATTCCCAGATGAATTTCTTATCGCTGCCGGGAAGATTGAAGGTTATTGATTCCCAGTAACTGTTAAAGATTACCAGAAAAGAATGTACTGAAGAATCATTTGCTGCTGAGATTTCAACATTGTCAGGTAAACCGGTAATATACATTCCGATGCATCGGACATAACCAGTTTTCCAGTCCTGCCCTGACATTATATCTCCATCCGGATTTAACCATTGCAATCCTGCGATATCTGACCTTTTTACCGGATCGCTGCCGAAAGGAAGCATCTGATCCCACAAACCAATTCGCTTTCTTAATCCAATCATGAATCGCGTAAATTCATGCAATTTTTTTTGACTGGCAGTCCATTCCCAGTTCATCCATGTAATCTCATTGTCCTGACAGTACGCATTGTTGTTACCTTCCTGGGTCCGGCCATATTCATCTCCATGACAGAGCATAGGCACCCCATTGCTCAGAAGCAATGTTGCAATCAAACTTCTCTTTCTTGCTTCTCTCAGCCGGTTGACCTCACGTGCATTGGTGGGTCCCTCATCACCGCTGTTCCAGCTGAAATTGTGATCCTCACCATCATTGTTTCCCTCCAAATTGCTTTCATTGTATTTCCGGTTATAGCTAACCAGGTCATGAAGTGTAAATCCATCATGGGCAGTTACAAAATTGATGCCTCTAAATGCACCCTTATCCTTTGAACCAAAAAGGTCATAACTCCCTGAAAAACGATGGGCCAATTGCTCTGTCTGGCTCTCATCTCCCCTCCAATACCTGCGCACAGCATCCCTGTATTTGTCGTTCCATTCTGCAAAGGGCTCAGGAAAATTTCCCATCTGATACCCCTTTGTGCCAAGGTCCCATGGTTCTGCAATGAGTTTTAATTCAGAAAGTACGGGATCCTCCTGAATGGCCCGTGTAAACCCAGATCGCATTACCACGCCATCCCTTCCTCTCGTAAGGGTGGTTGCCAAATCGAACCTGAAACCATCTACATGCATTTCCTCTGCCCAGTAACGCAGGCTGTCCATTACAAGCCCCAATACCTGTGAACGTGATATATCAAGTGTATTTCCCGTTCCTGTCACATCCTCATACCAGGATGGGTCCTCCTGGTTGAGCCGGTAATAATACCTGTTATCAATACCCCGAAACATCATGGCCGGTCCAAATTTATTCCCCTCCCCGGTATGGTTGTAAACAACGTCAAGAATGACCTCCATTCCATTTTCATGATAGGTTTTTACCATCTCCTTGAATTCCTGAACCTGCTCTCCCCTGCTGCCTGACGAACAGTATTCCGCATGTGGTGCAAAATACCCGATGGTGTTGTAACCCCAATAGTTGGACAGCCCCCTGTCTAATAAAAATTTATTGTGAACGAAGTGTTGCACCGGCAATAGTTCTATGGTTGTAACCCCCAGATCTTTCAGATAGCTGATGACACGCTCACTGGCCAATCCCCTGTACGTACCCCTTTCTTCCACGGGCAGATCAGATAAGAGCTTTGTAAATCCCCTGGTATGCATTTCATAAATAACGGTATCCTTCATCGGGATCCGCGGGGGCCGATCCCCTGCCCAGTCATATGCAGGATCAATGACAATGCACTTGTTCATCTCCACTGAATTGTCATGACCACTCTTGACGAATTTATCCTTCTCATTGAGCAATGCACGCTCATAATCGAACATGTGATCCTTGAAATCTATCCTCCCTTCAATCGCTTTTGCATAGGGATCAATAAGCAATTTATTCACATTGAACCTGTCCCCGTTTTTCGGATCATACGGACCATCAACACGGTATCCGTAGCGCTGTCCGGGCTTTATTCCCGGAATATATACGTGCCAGTAATGATCTGTAACACTCAAAACATCTACAACATACTCATCCGGGTCGTTGATATGGTCGCTGTACAGACATAGCTTAACTGCCCGTGCATTTGCACTGAACAGCGAGAAATTCACTCCCTCTCCATCATAGGTTGCGCCCCGAGGGAATGGCGTTCCCTGCAAAATCCTGTCTGGATAACCTGGCATGGTTATAAATTTCTTTTTACTGGAATCCAATGGATACAAAAATGGAAAATATATTTGCAACTTTGCAACGTATCTGAAATTTTAACCGAATTGGATGGATCAAAACAATACCGGGACATATAATCCTGTTGAAAACAGATCAGTAAAAGTGAATGGAGCTGGTATCCTGCTTCATATTACATCACTTCCGGGCAAATACGGGATTGGAGATGTTGGTGAGGGGGCCTGTTCTTTCGTTCAATTTTTAAAGCGATCCGGACAAAGCTACTGGCAGGTCCTGCCGCTCAATATTACAAATGGCATAACCGGGTATTCCCCCTACAGTTCCTTTTCAGCATTTGCCGGTAATCCGCTTCTCATTGATCCCGATCAACTCGTGACGATGGGCTTACTGAAAAGATCTATGGTGAAAAATCACCGTTTCAGATCCGGAAATCAGGTAAATTACCACCGTGCTGAACTGATCAGGGAATCCTTTCTCCGGGCTTCATACGGGAAATTCATAAAAAGTAAACAAGACCGGATTTATAAGGCTTACCTTGATTTTATTGACAATCAAGGCAAATGGCTTCAGGAATTCGCCAATTTTTCTGTTCTGAAAGACAGCTTTGATCAAAAAGTATGGACTGAATGGCCTGAAAAATACAGGGACAGAGATGTTAAAGCCCTGAATGAACTTGCCTTGAAATATAAAAATGAAATTGAATTTGTAAAGTATGTTCAGTTTATTTTCAGCATACAGTGGAACAAGCTGAAACAGTATGCAAACCAAATGGGAATTAAGATATTTGGAGATATTCCCATTTATGTGAACCACGACAGCGCTGACGTCTGGGCACATCCGGAACTCTTCCTCCTGAATGCAGACCGGTCGATGAAATCCCAGGCCGGTGTACCTCCCGACTATTTTAATGAAAATGGTCAGCAATGGGGCATGCCCCTTTTCAATTGGAAATATTTGAAATCAATTGGCTACGAATGGTGGCTGGAAAGGCTCGAAAGGAATATGGAATGGTTTGACATCCTGAGGCTTGATCATTTCAGGGGATTTGCATCCTACTGGGAAATCCCGGAAGGATCTGAGACTGCAAAGGAGGGCCAATGGAAGAAAGGCCCCGGGAAATCCCTCTTCGATGCAATTTATAAAAGATTCCCGGATCTGCCATTTGTTGCTGAAGATCTCGGAATGATCGACAGACCCGTTCATGATCTGAGGGAAAAATTCAACCTGCCCGGTATGCGTGTGCTGCAATTTGGATTCAGCGGGGATGATCCTGACAATGATCATCATCCCTCAAATTTCATCCCGAATTCGGTCGCTTATACAGGTACACATGACAACAATACCCTTATGGGCTGGTTTAAGAAGGAAACAGATGGTGAAACCATTGAACGGATATCGGTCACCGCAGGCAAAAAAATTACCGGAAAAAATGTTTGCAAAGAGATGATCCGACTGGCTTATTTATCAGTTTCCTCCTTGGTTATCATACCCATGCAAGACTGGCTGGAACTGGATGAATACAGCAGAATGAACACTCCATCCACAAGCCGCGGTAATTGGTTGTGGAAATTAAAAAGGAAAAACCTGAACAGGTTCTTATCATGGAGAATAAGACGTATGACAAAAGCTTATGACAGGGTTTTTGAAACCAGGGAGTGATGATCCCGGCATTTGAGGAAGACTGTCCGCCGGCTTGTGAGATTTCTGATTTTAGCCTGGGATGTAAAGGACAGGCGTATTATTTGATATATTACCTTTGCACTATCAATGAAGTAAGGAACCACATTTTTATATAATGTACAAATATCTTTTCGGACCTGTACCCTCAAGAAGGCTGGGGATATCCCTCGGTGTTGACCTTGTACCCAGGAAGGTCTGCTCCCTGGACTGTATCTATTGCGAAGTGGGAAAGACAACGAAACTTACCACCGAAAGAAGGGAATACATCCCGTATGGTAAGATCAAGAAAGAATTGCTTCATTATTTTAAAAACAGCCCTGATCCTGACTATATCACCTTTTCTGGTTCCGGAGAGCCAACACTGAATTCAAGACTGGGAGATATCATCCTCTTCATTAAAGAGATCAGGCCTGATATCCCGGTTGCAGTATTGACAAACGGAACCACGTTAACCGATAAAACAGTGCGGGAGGAACTTCTTAATGCTGACATTGTGCTTCCTTCACTCGATGCAGCCACCCAGAAAGTCTTTGATTTGATCAACAGACCTGAAAAAACACTGAATATCAAACAATATGTAGAAGGTCTTGTCCAATTCCGGCAAGCATATCAGGGAAAAATATGGCTCGAGGTTTTTATCCTGCCAGGCATTAACAACAGCGATGATGAACTCGCGAAACTGAAAAGGCATATAGAGAGAATCGGTCCGGACTCCATTCAACTAAACACCCTTGACAGACCGGGCACTGTTGAAAATCTTGTACCTGCTGACACTTTCGAACTTTCCAGGATTAAAAAATTATTGGGCAATAAGAACGTTGAAATAATAGCCTCCACTGAAATCAGAAAAGAGGTAAAGTCATACAGGGATGATGCCGCAACAGCAATACTTGAGACCATCGCCAGGAGACCCTGCACGCTTGATGACCTGAAGGAGATCCTTGGACTTCACATCAGTGAGATCAATAAGTACCTTGATGTACTAGAATCTGAGAAGAAAATAATAGCTGTACGACAGGAAAGAGGGATATTTTATAAGCCGGCCTGAATAAAACGCATCACTCTCCGAAAAAATGAAGTTCATGAACAAAAAACATCTATTCACAAAAGAAAAAAAGATATTCATACAATAACAGTTATAGTCTGACTAAAAACATGTTTTTTTTACAAATATGCCTCGCATTTTTTTGTACATTTAATTTTCCATGAAAATCTGATCAACTTTGTATGCAGCAAATGTATATTGCTTTCATGAGTTAATACTTTAAATAAAAAAAACCTAAATAACAACTTTTATGAGAAGAACAGTTGCACTTTTTGCTTGCATTGCTCTTGCTTTGACAAGTACCGACCTATCAGCCCAGGGGCTCGCGGGAGGAAGTGGGTTTACAGTTGAATACACTGCAAATCCATTTGGCTCCACATTTCTGAGCCCCGGTTACATGCGGGCAAAATTCCTTGCCGGACCAATGGGCATCCGGATTGGCGGAAAAGCATCATTTTCCAACACGCAAACTGATCCCTATACCATAGAGCACGTTGGCTTCTTTGATGTCCGCCCCGGTATCGAATTTCATACCAGTTCCGGTAAAAGCTCTCCCTATGCAGGCATTGAGGGCATCTTCATGAACCAGTCTGCCAACAAAAATTCAACCACAGAGATAGGTATTGCAAATGCAACCAGTGCAAACGGACTCAACCAGGCATTTATGGGTTACGGTGGTGCTCTGGTCGCGGGAATTGATTACTACTGGGGACAAAAGTTCTTTGTGGGTTTTGAGGTCGGACTTGATGTCTACCTTATCAATTACAAGGATGTGATCATGGCGGGCCAGACCATCATTGAAGGGACAACCGACTTTCATGCCAAAACCAATCTGAACAATACAATCAAACTGGGATTTAATTTCTAATGATATTTTAATTCATGATTTTCCCCAATAACAACATCAAAACATCAAATTTATGAACCACAATGCTGTATTTCTTTTACCAGGAATACTGGACAGCCCTCAAAAAGTTGGTTCTGCTTTGTAATGAAGAAATAATAAACAACCAGATATGAAAAAATTATACAAAAAACCGTCAAACATCATTGGTATTGGAATATTGTCTTTACTGATGATGGCATCGCTGTTTTTCTTCAATCCTGATGCCTATGCACAGACTTTCGATGTGGAAGCATACAATGTTGGCGATCTATATACTTCAGATCCCAACCAGGATTACATCGACAGTACAAACCAGTTGAAGGCGAGGATTATCAATGTCACCGGTTTTACCCAGGGTGACAACTTCTATTTCTACTATACTACACAGGGAGCAGGTTCAGGAAGCCTGACCGAAGAGCGGGTTTTACAAACAACCAGCTACCCTTCAACGGGATGGACCGATAATGCCCGGAATTTTGCCGGACTCATCGGAGAAACAGGTACCTGGGACCTTTACGTTGGTCAGTGGGACGGCCGGTTCGATTATTCCTACCAGTTCACAGAAGATACCATCCAGGAATACATGGGGGGTAGTTACAGCGCTCCTTACCTTGGTTATTTCAACGAATCAGGCAACAGGTACATGATCACAGATCCCTTCAACCTAAATGGTGAAATTGAGGGGGATGTCATCCTTGAAATAGACTTTTACTGGAATGCCAATGTTGACTCGGATCATGGAGTCTTTGTTGAATACTCTACGGATGGAGGAAACAGCTGGTCAATTCTTGAGGACCAGAATACCGACAATGAATTTTTCGGACCAATCGGATTCGATTACGACCACCAGTTTACATTGCCGACGGCTTCACTCGCATCAACTACTCAATTTCGCGTTCGCCAGGAGAACAGCGCTGAACTGGGTCCAAATGACCAGGACTTCTACGCAGATTTTATTTTCCTTTTTAAAGGAACACCGATGTCTGAAGTATACTCTGCACTTGTAGGGACTTATAACGTAATAGATGAGCCTCCACCACCTGTTCCATCAATAACCCTCACGGAAATAGTCGATGCCAATGGGATTTTGATAGACAATTTGAATCCCGCTCTCGGCGGGGAAGAAGTAACCATCGTTGCAAATACTTCAAACATTACTCTGACCGATTATGAATATTTTATTGAATTTGACGGGGAGCTTATTGACTACACAGCAAAACAGGAGGACCCGGCAAATGAAGAGATTGAGCTTGATTTTATTCTTCCTGTAAATATCCCGCAGTTCTTCAACAACAACAATGCCACAGTAAGCGTGCTTGTAGTTGACGGAGCAACAGTGGATTACGGATCAGGGGGTATCTCTAACCGCAACCTGGTAACCTATGACTATACGGATGCGGAATTAGATATCTCCGGAGGAACCGAGGACCCCGCAGGAACCATCAGCTTTGATGAGGCAGGAACCAGATATGTCAAAACACCCCCCATGGAAATTGCAGGGACGGAAGGTGCTTCTCTCCAGTTTACATTAAGCAGGATCTCGGATGCCATACCGCCTGACGGGAATGAGATCGTTGTGGAATATTCAAAGGATGGATCCAACTGGGTACAGCTCGGCACAGATATTGAACTTGGCGGACCCGGGGGAGTCGGACAGGCAGGTGAAACCATCGTGCTTGATGAAACCGATCTTGCCGGCATCACCTCAACTACAACCCAGTTCAGGGTAAGGCAAAAAAGCACTACCAATGGCGCTGATATATATACCTGGAAATTACAGGATTTTATTCTGAACATTCCTGCAATCGGCGGTAACATTGAAGCTGAAAGCCTTGATTACAACCTTTATATTGGTCAGCCATCCTATACAATATCCCTGACCGATCCTGATATGGATCCGGTTTATCCTGGAGAGACAGTAGATTTCAGTGTCACAAATAAAACAGGCGAGTTCCCTGATTATACCACATATGAAGTCTATTACGGAAACAATTGGCTCGATACACTTACCTCACTCGCTAACTTCAGTGTAACTGTTCCACTGGATAACGGGTACAAGACACTTACATTGAGATCAGAGGCCAAGAACTGGTCATACGAGCAATCCGCCGGATTTACCATTCAGCCACTCTCATTATCAATAACAGATGTCTCATACGATTATGAGGATGCCGGAACTCTTTACAGCATCCCCGATGATGACCTCCAGGTTACATTTGAATTGGATGGATACATCAGGACCGGGATGGATGCATCGGTGCTTTTGCAGGTGCAAACTGATGTGGCAAACAACGTCTGGGAAACCTTTGGAATTCAGGAAATTACCACAACAATCAATGACAACCAGGGTGGAACGGTCAGCGGAACACTACCCGCCTATGATTATGGGGCAAGTGTTAGCATCCGCATACTGATAGAGAATTACCCGTTCAGTGAGGACCTGTTCAATTACAGGGATGAATTCATCAACAGGGGAGCTCCCCAAACTCCGGTTTTGGATGCAGTTTATTACTGGGCAAGTGGTCTAACAGGAAATGATCTTACTCCCGGTGCAAAACTTGCTTTCAACATTTACCAGGATGGAAGTGAAGATGGAGAAGCAAAACTGGTATACTGGGATGGAGTCAGCAACTGGACACAACTTGAAAATGGCACCATAACAGTAACTTCAGGTACCGATGGGTACATTACAAATTATACAGACATCAATGATTTTATTTCTGTGGAGGATATGCTCGATTTTCCCGATGAATTATACATTGGTGTTTACTATCCTGACATTGGGAGCAGCGACCTGGAGGTTTCGGGCCTGAGGATCATTGAGCCGGATACCGTTCAGAAAGCAGCGGTAAGTACAAGTATAAATCTGATCTATCCTTCAGTTACACTGGCTGAACTTGATGTTGAATATGAGTTCGGAGAGGAGATCAATATCCATTACAGCACATTTGGCATAGATGCTTCAGAAATGGCATGGACAGCCATTACCCTGGAGCAGGGAGATCTTTACCATGTTCTGTCAGAAAGTGATCAGCTGGGTGATGTGACCCTTGGCATACAGTTTCCCTCAGAGCAGGATTTGATCGACCTCGGTTTCATCACAGATACCGGCGATCCTGAGTACACCCAGTTCATTGTCAGGGCCAGGGTATTTTCCAAGGCAACCTATAACGATCTTCTTATCCAAACTATGGAAGATGTATTTGATTCAGAAGATGATTTCATAGAAATTGTTGGATACGACTTCGACAATAGCCAGTTTAACATGGAAGGCGACAGGTTTGCAACAAGCAAGGCAATTAACTTTACAGACACACCCGAACCTGTTACTGTAAGTTTCGTCTATTCTGCCAGTATTCCTTTCGTGAATCAGCAGACACTTCCCCAGTTCCAGGTTTCATCAGATGCGGGTAAAACTTTCACTACACTGGATATTCCGGGATCCATTTACACGAACCGGATGCCGGAAAACGCTACTGATCAATTGTATGAAATATCCATTCCATCAGAACACCTGGCATCTGCCACACATTTCAGGTGGATACAGGAAGTGACCGAGAGCGGATGGTGGAATGTTTCAGATGTCAAGATCCTGTCAGGAGAATCCAACCTTATAGATTTCGAAATAGACTACTACCCGGTTTCCTACAGCATGGATCTGGTTGCCCCGGTGGATGATCCGCTGGCAATTTACGACAACCTGGATGCATATGACTGGAAACTTATAGACGGAACCATTGATACCACGCTGTTCACTCCGGTGATCAATGTCGGCGAGAACTTTACCTTCGGCTGGACGGTAAAACAACAGTTTTACGATGAGTCCGGGGAAATTGATACAACTGCCGTGGAGAATGCAGGAGCCATCTTATGGCCCGATACAACAGAATTTGAATTTTCACTGGTCCTTCTGGATGAAGAGAACCAGGAATACGACTACACTTTCACAACCGTAGCCGCCCTGGATACCTTCACGGTGTTCATGTCGGATACTGTCGACATTCCAACAGGTACATACGATATCAACGTCAGGGCCTGGATCTATGACCAGGAAGACAAGGTTCATGGATTCCCGGGATGGGTTGATCCCGATGCTGAAGACCTTGTATTGAATGATGCACAAACAGTCGAAACAGGCACATTGATCGTTAATGAAACAACCGGTGAACACCTTGAAGTTGTACTTCAAAGCAACACAGCCCTGAATGATGATCCTGAAGATGCGACATTCTATTTCGGAGGTGACATGGAGGTTAAATATGAAGCCTTCGGTCCTTTTGATGCCGATGTCAGGCTGGAAGTTGTACTTGAAGGTGTAGATACAGATCTAGAGATGGTTTATTACAACCTTGGAAACCAAGCCTATGCTGAAGCTGTCACAGATACAGTAACGATTCCTGACACTACAACACTCAAAGCTGCAGGCTTCGATCTGAATGAAAATATCTATGTGAAGGTTTATGCATACCATGCTTTAACCGGAACCGAAGAACTGTTGATTGAAAGTATCGTAGAAGCTGACCTGGCAACAACAGATGCTTTCCTCTCTGTTAACAACGGAGCTGATGTTGAGTCGCTTACCTTCAATGGCGAGCAGGAAACTGATGGAGTATATACAAAACGATATGCTGTTACCAGGAGTCTCGCTGCACATGTGGGAACGGGTATTACCAGCAACAGTCACAAACTTGTTTATAATTATTCTGAAGATGTGACCATCAGTCCTGCAACCGCACAGACAATTCCACGCCTGCAGGTCAGCACCGATGCAGGAGATACATTCACAAACCTCGAATGGCTCTTCGAAACCGGGGAATATGAACTTGACATTACCCAGGCATGGCTTGACGATGCTTCAAATGTCTACTTCCGCTGGATACAGGATCACCCGGCAGGAACATGGTCGTTAAGCAATGTACAGTTTGTATCAGGTCAAAGTAACCTTGTGGAAGATGTTACCAATAATAAAATATTGATAACACTGTCAGAAGTACCTTCAATTTATCCTCCCGATTTTGCAAATTATGAATTCAATATTGGAAATGGAGAGGTTGACGGACTTGAACCCCCTGCCAATGTGGGTGAAAATACAGACTTTAAGTGGACCGTGATTGACAGCTCAGATACAGACAATGTCTGGGAGGAAGGCACAATGTTCGAGTTCACAATGGATGTTGAAGATCCTGATACAGAAGAGAACTATATAATAGGCTCGCTTACCAATGACAGCATTCTTTCAGTTGTATTGCCCGATTTCATAGAAACAGGCATTTACAATGTTAGTGTCAGGGCCTACGTTGGTGAAATTCTCCAGGAAGGAGATGAATATGACCATGTTGAACCGGCACTCGACTTTGATCCGACAGGTGTGAAACAGATCATGGTTGTCAACCTCACAGAAGAGGATGTTACCAAGATCGTGACGGACAGCCTGCCGAATGATGATCCGGATAATAACCCCGTACCTGAATTCGATATTGAAGAAGAAGTTACCGTCACATATGAGCTGTTTGGTCCATGGCCATCAGACAAAGAATTTGTCGCAGCAATTGAACAGTACGATGCAGAAGACAGCTTCCTGGAGCGAACCGTTCTTGATGAGGTTAGCTCGGCAGAAGGTAGCCTCACTGTCAAAATGCCTCCTTACATTGAGAAGGATGCTGATTTCAATCAGTTCAGGTTCAGCATCTATGCATACCAGGGAACTGCTGTGGAATTCGGAACTTCGACTGATGTTGAATTCATCGAAACATCAGGTGATGACAACACGGACCTACAGTTTGATGTGGATGGTGACAGGTATGCATTGAGCGATACCTCTGACCTTTCAGCGCTGTCGTCAGCCTCACTTGAATTCAATTATATGGCAGATGGTATACTGGAAAATCAAAGTACAATGCCTGTTGTATTGGTAACCACGGACGGAGTTGATTTCGATACGCTTATGGTGGATACCACTGTTTCAGAGTTCGGAGACTTTGGATATTTGCCTGCAACCACTGCAGGATGGATCGCAATGAGTCTTGATATTCCTTCAGAATACCTTACGTCCTCTGCGCAGTTCAAATTCATGCAGGAATTGAACCGGGGAGACAACGCGGATGTATGGGCTTTAAACAATATTGAGGTAGTCGCAGGAAGCAATGTTCTTACATACCTTGAAGAGAACAATAAGCAGGAAATGGTACTGAACCAGCCTGAAATTGATACCTATGAGTGGGAGGTTGAAAAAGATGCCGATGGCTTCGAACCCGCTCTGTATAACAATTCAACTTTCAGGTTTACCTGGGATATAGGACTGGATGCTGATGGCGAACCACTTGGTGTAACTTATCCTACTGCAACTGAATTTGAATTCTACATTGTAAACTATCCCGAAGAGGACAGCATTTATATGCTGAATGCAACCAAGGTAACCGGTGAAGACAGTATCTGGGAAGTAACCCTCCCCGCAGAGATGCACAGGGACGACTACCCGGTAATTGCAAGCATTGTTTACAATGAATTCGCATATGCAGACACAGATGACTTTAGTCCTCCGTATGTGGATGGCACTCTCGGCCAAATCGGTACTCTGAAGGTATTTAATCCATTGCTGATAACAAGTGCATTACAGGATGAAGTGTTGTATGCAGGTGACACGACATCCTTCACGGCAGAAGTGGAGAACGATGTCGCTGCGATAAATCCCGACTGGTACTACAACCTGATCATAACCGATCAGAATGAAGATGATTGGCTCCTGGCAGCAAACCAGGGATCCGTAGATTTCACCGATATTGTGGTTCCTCCATTTGTCGCAGGAAATATAGGCTTCGAGATAAAGGCATCCATTGGCGCATCGATGGGAACCGTTGGAGAAATGATCGAGGGCATGGCTGATATCCTGCTCGATGAGAATGCTGAATTCCTTGAGGAATATACAGGAGATCCCCATGAACTTACAGGAAACGAAGGTGACAAGGTCACATTGACAACAGTTGCTTTGGATCTTACCAATATTCAGTCAGTCAAGTTTGATCTTATGGCCAATGAACTTGAAATGACTGATCTTCAAAAGCTGAAACTGGAATATTCTATTGATAATGGAGCAACTTTCCAGGAGATCACGAGCTACCCGGATGCAAGGATTGTTGAAGAAGATCTTGGTACCTGGTTCTCTGAAGAAGTAGATATTCCTGCAGGTGCTCAGTCGGAAACGACACATCTGCGCTGGAAAATCGAAGAATTCAAATATGCATTCAGCCTGCAGAACATCAGTCTTGCCTATGTTGCAGCAGACTACACAGCTGCACCAATGGCAACAAGAGGAACTGATATAAATATTGCAAGGCAGAGGATTGACATCGTTTCAACCGATAAACTTACCTACTGTAACCAGGATATGGTTGAATTCACTTACCTGATCAGGGGTGCATTCGGTTCAGAAACTGTTATGACACTTGAATCCAACCAGGGAACTCCAACTGTTGGCGGCATTGAACTTACCATTGAAGGAATTACCAGTGGAACAGGTATACTGTCCTTCAGCCTGGCACAACTGGATGATCTCTTCACAGGCTCCGGAATCAAGATCAGGCTTGATGCAAGCGATGAAACAGTTGAAGATTATGAATATACCGTTACGGGAGACTACAATGATGCCGGCTTTGAGGTTATTTCAGAAATTCCTGAAAATACAACTGTATACGCGCAGTCTGCATCACATACTTCTCATGTTTCATGTGAAAGTCAGAACCGCGTGGTAGTCATTGGTAATGTTGTAGAGAATTTCAGTTACCAGCTGCGTAATTTCAGGTCCGGAGATCTGATCGGCAGCGCAGTCATTGTGGACACAGAGGATGATAACCTGATGGATCCGGATACTTATCCGTTTTATGATCCTTTAACTTCAACACTTGAGATTTCAATCGGAACAATCACACAGGAACTGCATGTTGAAGTTGTGGTTACTTCGCAGAATGAGGCCGGAGACGTGGTATGCAGCCAGGTGATACCGGATATGCAGGCTGAGTTTGATGTAAGACCATTGTTTAGCCTCCATTACGACTTGAACAATACCGGCGTATGGAAGCCGATGACTTCCGGGCAGACATTCACCATTTGTGATGGATTCACAGAACTGGAACTTACCATGGGATACTGGAAAGACGGAACATTCATCTCGTCCGGCGCAAGCTGGTACCGGGATGATATGACAAAGCCGCTGGGGTCTGCAACAACATTGAGCACCTATAGTACTACCGGAGATTATTTTGCATTGTTCAATGATGGTACTTGCGGAGCTTATTTGTCTGATACAGTTACCGTCACCGTAAATGAAAAACCGGTTCAGCCTGTAATCACAGTTGATGGTGAAACAGAACTTTGTGAAGGTGAAACAGTGACACTTACAGCACCTGCAGGATACAACTATTACAGGTGGACGAACAACTTTGATTCATCTAATGCTCAGAATACACAATCGATAGTCGTTTCAGCAGACGGTACATACCGGGTTGAGGTTTCTGATGTTCCATTTGAGGATAATTGTTTCAGTGTCTACTCTGATCCTGTCTACGTGGATGTATTCGAATTCAACACGGTATGGTTCAACAGTACTGAGTTGCTCCTTTGCAATAGTGGTGACAGCATAGCACAGGTTACAGTGAATAACATCCAGGAAGGGGTAACCTACTATCTAGTTGATGACGATACGGGATTACCATTCGGAGATCCCTTCTCAGGATCTGCTTATTCTGTAACATTCAACACGAATAAGATAGAGAAGAATACCAGTTTCACCATACTGGCAATAAACGACGAGGATGGTACATGTTCAATTTCTGCAAGTTCAAATACACTGAAGGTTAAGATCCTGCCGCAACACCATACACTTGTTTATAACGGTTCATACTATGAATTGGCAGGATCCGATAATTATTGTGAAGGAGTGATACTTTCAGTCGGACAAAATGACGATGCAGGTGTGGATACTGAAAGCGTAACCTGGTACAGGGATGGTTATGAAGTGGGTACCAATACCAATTATACAACAGATGAACCAGGGGTATACCATGCCAAGATAATGTATGGCAGCAATTGCTCATACACTACCGAGCAAGTAACTATCCTTGGTAATCCTGACAGACCATCCATTACCATTACCGGTGATGATACCTTCTGCTCAGGTGAAGGCAGTGCTGAATTAAGTGCACCTTCAGGATTCGCCGGTTACGTGTGGAGTGTGAATGGAGCCTCCATTACAGAAAGCAGTGTGATAGATGATAATTCCATAACTCCTGATATTAGCGGTAACTACACAGTTGCTGTCGTGGATGAGTTTGGCTGCCAGAGTGCTGCTTCAAATGGGATTCAGATAACTGTAATTCCTTTACCTGACAGCTACAGCAGTTTATATGCATTGAACAGTTCACTATGCGGACCGGATAAGGCTCAGATAGTAGTGGGTAATTATTACTACGACAGATTGCTTGTCTACCAGCTGGTTGATATGGAAACAGGAGAGTTGGTAGGAGAACCTGAAACTGTTAAAGTATCAGAAACAAATACAAGTGTGACCCTTGAATCTGACACCATATATGAAATGACAGAGTTCGGTGTCATGGTTTATGATCAGAACATAAACGGATGTGAGACAATGTTGGGTGGAACAGTTGTAGTTAATGTACTTTCTGCCGATGTATTCGTGAATGACAATGTACTCACAACCAATGCAGGTGCCCTGTCATACCAGTGGTACAGGAATGGAGTGGCAATACCCGGAAACAGGGGAGCAACACCTACACTCGAAGTGTTTGACGATGCGGAGTACACGGTTGATGTCGAGTTCAGTTTCAACTGCATTCTGACCTCTGATCCGGTTTCTGTTGATGTAGACGACATACCGCTGCCAATGAGAACATCATCAGTACAGACAATGGAAACATTACTCTGTGGTGCCAGCACGGTAGAGATAAGGGTGTCTAATATTGACTACAACAGGCTGCTCACCTATCAGTTGGTAGATATGAGTACCGGGGCACTGCTTGGTGATCCTGTTATTCGGACTGTTGATGATCTCTCTGATTTCATCTTGCTCGAAACAGATGTCCTGACTGAAATGACCGAGATAGGTGTCTGGGTATATGATCAGAATATAACCGGAAATGAAGTAATGCTTGCCCAGACCGTAATCGTAGACGTCAACATTGCTGAGATCGTGGTTGTAGGAAATCAGTTGATCGCAACACCAGGTGCACAGAGTTACCAATGGTACAGGAACGATGAACCGATCATGGGGGAAAGAGGCACATCCGGTATGCTTGAGATCTATGACGGTGCTGAATATTCAGTAACGATTGTTTTCAGCTTCGACTGTATTCTTACAGCAACAAGTACAGTTGATGTTAAAAACCTCACCGGATTAAGCGATGAGTTATCAGGTGACAATGTGAACATATATCCGAATCCGACCAGGAACATGGTTCAGATAGATATCACCAACAACTATATCGGGGATATTACGGTTGAAATAACCAACATTGCGGGTCAGACCATTCTGAACAGGAAAATCAGTAAACAGAGTCAGCTATTGAATATTACGATGGATATGGAACAATTCGAAGAAGGAATCTATTTCATCAATTTCATTACTGATGATGGCCAGACCCTGGTCAAGAATATAGTTAAAAAATAACTGAAAATAAGATGATTATGAAAAGTATATCTAAGAAACTTTTTGCAATGATGTTCGTTGCAGTCACTCTGGTTAGCGGCTGCAATGAACCCTCCGATCCCACCATGAACGTTATGGCAATGGGTGAATGGTACCTCTCGGATCTGTTTGTTAATAACCAGGTCGTGAATACATTCAGCAGTGATTTTGTTCTTGATCTTGAACAGAACCAGACTGTTATTTTTGTAAATCATGATGGAATCGGATTAACCGGTACCTGGGATATTGACGATGCAGGTACAACGCTCACACTTACACCTGATCTGGGGGAAGGTGCAGAACCAGTTGTTTTTGAAGTGCTGTATCTTCTGATTGATAAAATGGGGATCAGGAGAACCGTTACAAGTGACCTCCTGGGAACCACAGCCTTTACTTACATACTGGAGAAATAGTTGATCTACGTTTTAACCATTGTTAAAAGCTGTCGCATTTTGAATGAGACAGCTTTTTTCATTTTTTAACTTTGGAAAACGCAATTGTTATGTATTGCTTTCTGTTGATGTACTTGCTGAATATATATATTTATCTCCTTATATAAATATATATTTTTTTATTTGCAAACATTTCTTTAACAAATACTTAATAACTCAAACCTGTTTTACTTTTTACCAATCATAAACTGTATATGAATTGAAGGTATCCCAAAAGAGCCATTTTTCTTATCAATTTCCACCCTGTAGGTAGAGCCGGCTTTCATGCTGAATGGCAATTTCCACTACCCTTAATTCCACAAGCCGGGCAGCAGAATTTTTTACAGTAAACAAGGCCAGAATCAGTCCGCTCAATAAGATTGTTCTTTTTATCATAAGTAAAGCTCTTATATGCTATTTAGTGGCTGAAAGAAAACTCATACTTTTTAGCCGTGCTTAATAAGAAAACTTCAAGAGCAAAGATAATCCAAGTATTAAAATAGAAAGTATTATTGTATCTTGAATATTCTTAAAACAATAAATTCTTCTGGCTATGAAAATAAAATGGATTCCATTCTTGTTTGTTATTCTACAAAATACCAGTCTTTTCGGACAGGGCAATTATGATCATTTTAAAGTTTCTGTATATACCCGTGCCTATGAAGTACAAAAAATGCAGGATCAGCATTGGCTCGATTCAACCTGGAAAGTAATCTCATCCCAGCTGGATATTGATAAGATCTACCTGGAAACCCACCGGGATCTATTGATCGTTGATCAGAAAACGCTTACAAAAGCCAAAGAATTCTTTCTCTCAAAAGGGCTTGAAGTTGCGGGTGGTATAACCTATACAATAAATGAAAGAAACCGGTTTGAAACTTTCTGCTATTCAAGGAAGGAACACCGTGAAAAAGTCAGGGAGATAATGGAATACACTGCAAGAAATTTTAACGAAGTGATCCTGGATGACTTCTTTTTCACCAGCTGCAAATGTGATAAATGTATGGCGGCAAAAGGGAATCAGAATTGGAGCGAGTACAGGCTGGATCTGATGACAAAAGCAACAAATGAATTAATACTGGAACCAGCAAGAAAAATTAATCCAAATGTAAACGTAATCATTAAATATCCTAACTGGTATGATCATTTCCATGAACTTGGGTTCAATCTTGAAACGCAGCCCACCCTGTTTGACGGACTCTATACCGGTACTGAAACAAGGGATGCTGTTATGAGCAACCAACACCTCCAGCCTTATCTGGGCTACCTGATATTCAGGTACTTTCATAATATTAAACCGGGTGGTAACGGTGGAGGATGGGTAGATACTGGAGGAATGAAGTATTTCGATCGCTATGCAGAGCAGTTGTGGCTGACAATTTTTGCAAAAGCCCCCGAAATGACATTATTTGATTACAGGCAAATGCTTTATCCTCTAAGAAAAGAATATATTCCAGCATGGAATCACATTTCAACAAGCTACAGCTACAAGGATTTTTTGCCCTTGAATGAACATCATGGCATGGCGAAAGCCGCTTCACATTCCTTAAAGATCATAGATGAAGTTGCAGGATTCCTTGGCAACCCGATTGGTATTAAAAGTTACAAACCTTACCATTCTGATGGTGAAGACTTTTTACAAAATTATTTCGGAATGATAGGTATTCCTATCGATATTGTTCCTGAATTTCCTTATGAAGAAGACCTTATTATCCTTACAGAACAGTCAAAGCATGATGAAAACATTATTGAAAAGATAACCCGACAATTAACTGAAGGTAAAGATGTTGTGATAACATCCGGGTTATTGACTGAGATCCAGGATCATGGACTGGAAAAACTTGTTAAAATTAGCAATACGGGCAGGAAATCGCTGATAACAGCCACCAAGCTTTACGGCAAGATAACCGATCTTGAAGAACCTGTATTGATTCCTCAACTACAATATTTTACAAATGATTCATGGGAAATAATATCAGGTATGGACAATGGGTTAGGATGGCCATTGCTTCACATGGCCAGGATTTCCAACGGTACGCTCTATGTTATGACCATACCTGAAAATTTTGCCGATCTGTATAACCTTCCAAATGATGTGCTGGATCAATTCAGAGCATTGATCTGTGCCCCACTTGATATAGATATTTCAGGTCCTTCCAGGGTGGCCCTGTTTGTATATGACAACAATACTTTTGTTGTGGAATCATTCAACGATCATCCAGTACAGATCACTGTACATATTAAATCGCCTGGTAAATCTGTCATTGAACGCCCGGATGGAAACAAGGTAAAAACCGAAATTATCCCTGAACTGAAACAAAGAGGACAAATATCCAGACCGGAACAACTGAAAATAACTGTTGAAATACCACCTCATTCATTTAAGGTTTTCACAACAAACTAAAAAGTACATTGATGGTTTGAACCGATATATTTCCATGAATAATATCCCTCTCAATACTTTTTTTTGGAATTTTTCCAATAAATGGTCAAGCGGTGATGGATTATACTTTACAATGATCTTCTGCGGCAGAAAAGAAAATGATTCATTTAACCTGATCAGGGGAAAATATATACTTAAAGAATAGCCCGGCAATTTCAAAAATTCTTAATGTATCATAAATTTTTCTCATTATTTTCTAGCTTTACAGCTTTTTATTATTAATGTAAGTAAATCAATGTTCTCTCCATGAAAAGTCTTATTTGTTATATAATCAGCATTCTATTAATAATCCCTATCATAAAAGTCGATGCACAGGAAACTGAATTCGACTTCAGCACAGTAACCTACCTGAAAAATGACTCTGCTTCCTTGGAACTTGACTTTTTTCGACCCGGTGATTCCGCAGTAAGATCACCCCTGGTGATTTTTGTGCATGGTGGTGGATTTTCTAATGGTGAGAGAAGTCATGGACATCCTTTCTGCCAAATACTTTCCGATAGTGGCGTCAGTGCCGCATCAATTACTTATACACTTTATATGAAAGGAAAGAACTTCAGCTGTGAAGGAATGCAATCTGAAAAAATAAAAGCCATTCAATTGGCAGCATACCAGTCAAGAATTGCAACACAATGGTTTATAAGTCATTATGATTCCTTTAATATTGATACAAACAGGATCTTTCTTGCTGGTTCCAGTGCAGGAGCCGAAGCTGTTTTACAAGCAGCCTATTGGGATACATCGGCTGCTAATTTTTTCCCTGACACATTATCCGGAACTTTCAGATATGCGGGCGTAATTTCGGGAGCGGGGGCCATACTTGACCTGAATATGATCAATAAAAGCACAGTAATGCCCACTTTATGCTATCATGGAACCTGTGATCCTCTGGTACCCTATCACATGGCTCCTCACCATTATTGTGATCCGACTGCATCCGGGTATATGATGTTTTTTGGAAGCCTCGCAATTCACGAAAAAATTACCGCTTTAAACGGGAATTCCCAGCTTATGAGTTACTGCGGAGATGGTCACAAACACGCTGGCACCCCTTTTTACGGTGAGGAGACCTTCACTGTGCTCCAATTTATAAATAGAACTCTCAAGGGTGAATCCTTCAATATTCACCGCGTGTTTAAGAACGGAGAAAAATGTGACCTTCCCCAGACCTATAGCTTCTGCGATTGAATTATAGCCATGAGCCAAAGGCCATTTTTTTAACTACCTTTGCAGCCTCAATTGTAACAAGCCTAAATGGAAATAAGAAATATAGCGATCATCGCTCATGTTGACCATGGAAAAACAACAATGGTAGACAGGATTTTACACCAATCCAATTTATTCAGGGCGAACCAGGATGTTCAGAATCTGATTCTCGACTCAAATGACCTTGAAAGGGAGAAAGGAATTACCATTCTTTCCAAAAATGTTTCAGTAAAGTACAGGGACACAAAAATAAATATCATCGACACACCGGGTCATTCAGATTTTGGTGGTGAAGTGGAACGCGTGCTAAACATGGCAGATGGCGTTCTTCTGCTGGTTGATGCATTCGAAGGCCCAATGCCACAGACAAGGTTCGTACTTCAGAAAGCACTGCAGCTTGGACTCAAAGTCATTGTGGTGATCAACAAAGTGGACAAACCAAATTGCAATCCTGAGGACGCCAATGAGCTCGTATTTGAGCTTATGTTCTCATTGGAAGCAAGCGAAGACCAATTAGACTATCCTGTTGTTTACGGATCTTCAAAACAGGGATGGATGGGAGCTGACTGGGAATCCCCCACGGGAGATTTTACATATTTGCTGGATACCATCCTGGAGCACATTCCGCCTGCAATAGAAAATCCGGGAACTCTTCAGATGAGAATTACTTCGCTGGATTATTCTTCTTTCACAGGACGTATAGCAGTGGGGAAAATACACAGGGGAAGCATAAAAATGGGCGACAATGTCTTGGTAATCCAGCGCAATGGTGAAAAACACAAGTCACAGATAAAAGAACTGTTTACATTTGAAGGACTGGGAAAGGAGAAAACAAAACAGGAAATCAGGTCCGGGGAGATTGTAGCGATCGTCGGCCTTGAGAATTTTGATATCGGAGATACTGTTGCTGATTCTGAAAATCCTGAACCACTCACATCCATTGAAGTAGATGAGCCGACCATGAGCATGCTCTTCACGATAAATAATTCACCATTCTTTGGAAAAGACGGAAAGTACGTTACTTCCAATTATCTAAGGGAAAGACTTTTCAGGGAAACAGAAAAGAACCTGGCCCTGAAAGTAGAGGAAACTTCCTCGCCTGATAGTTTCATAGTGTATGGCAGGGGCATCCTGCATCTTTCGGTACTGGTGGAAACAATGCGCCGTGAAGGTTACGAAATGCAGCTCGGTCAACCCAAGGTAGTAATCAAGGAGATCAATGGTTTCAAACACGAACCCGTGGAGCTGATGTTTGTGAATGTTGCTGAAGAATTTTCAGGAAAGGTAATTGAGATTGTTACCAAAAGAAAAGGTGACATCATCAATATTGAGAAAAAAGACAACAGGGTAAACCTTGAATTCAAAATAACCGCACGCGGATTGATAGGGTTGTCAAATCCTATTCTTACTGCCACTGAAGGAGAAGCTGTGATATCTCATCGCTTTAAAGATTATGAACCATGGAAAGGTGAATTATCCTCGAAGAGGAATGGAGCGCTCATCGCGATGGAAACCGGAACAGCCATCGCATATTCAATTGACAAACTCCAGGACAGGGGAAGTTTCTTTATTGAACCGAATGCAGAGATCTATGAAGGACAGGTAATAGGGGAAAATACAAGACAAGACGATCTCGTTGTGAATGTCACAAAAACAAAGAAGCTGACCAATATGCGGGCTTCAGGCTCCGATGAAAAAACTTCGATCGCGCCAGCGATAAAATTCTCACTGGAAGAAGCCATGGAATATATTGGTGTAGATGAATATGTTGAGGTAACTCCTGCACATATCCGGATGAGAAAGATCTTACTAAAAGAACATGACCGGAAAAGGAATAAAAATATCGGATAGATAACTCAGCCGGAGGGTGAGCTTGAAAAGTACATGCAAAGAAGGTTCCCATATGCCCCTGGAATCAGACCCACATGGTAAACAAACAATCATGATGTTAACCACGTTTATATAATGTACGATTAATTAGTGCTTGCAAGAAAACGCCAATAGCTGCGTTATGCTCGACTTCAAAACAGTCATTTACGATCAGTAAACTCCTGTTTTTCAGTCATCGCAGGCCTTGCTCTTGACGTTTTCTTATCAAGCACAGCTAAATAATATGAGTTTTCCTTCTGACACTAAATAGAAAGGCCCTTAACAAATGAAAAACAACCATTTTGATCTGTCAGGTAAAATTGCAGTGATTACCGGAGGTGCCGGAGTGCTTGGCAAATCAATGTCAATGGGACTGCTTGTGCATGGAGCCCATGTAATCATAATTGGAAGAACCCCGGAAAAAATTGATGCAACTGTAAAGGAATTTTCAGAAAAAGGATTTCCTATAGAGGGATTCCAGGCCGATGTGCTCGATGAAGAAAGGCTTGTTGAAATCCGGGAATCCATACGTACAAAACACGGAAAGATTGATATACTTGTAAATGCTGCTGGGGGACACATCCATGAAGCAATACAGCAACCGGGCCAAACTATATTTGATATTCAGCTTAAAAACATACGTAAGACCATCGACCTGAACCTTCTAGGTTCTGTCTATCCCACACTTATTTTCGGCCCGCTTATGATCAGGGAAGGCAATGGCTCTATCATAAATATATCTTCAATGGCAGCGGAAAGGTCGGTATCACGAGTTATGGGGTATTCACTGGCAAAATCTGCAATAGAAAGCTTTACCAAATGGATGTCGATGGAACTGGGCGCACACACGGGAGACAGGATAAGGATCAATGCAATCGCACCCGGCTTCTTCATATCAAAGCAGAATCAGAAAATCCTTACAAATGAGGACGGTTCGTTGACCAACAGGGCGGAAAAAATAATTGAGCACACCCCGGCAGGAAGACTTGGCAAACCGGAAGAACTTATCAGTACGCTTGTATGGCTGTGCAGCGACGAATCAAGATTTGTCACAGGAGCAATTGTGCCGGTAGACGGAGGATTCAGTAAATTCAGCGGAGTATAGAAATGAAACAGACCTGGAGATGGTTCGGACCCGGAGATCCGGTAACACTTAAAGATATCAGGCAAGCCGGAGTTGAAGGAATTGTAACGTCACTCCACCATGTTCCAAATGGAAATGTGTGGACGCGCAGCGAAATCAGAAAAAGAATCGAATTGCTGTCAAAGTATGATTATGACTGGGATGTGGTTGAAAGTCTGCCAGTGCATAAGTCCATCAAGACAGGAAATTCAGACAGGGACATGTATATCCGGAATTATATCCGATCTCTCGAAAACCTCTCAGATGAAGGTGTCAATCATGTGGTCTATAATTTTATGGCCCTCACAGACTGGACCAGGACAGATCTTGATTTTTACGAACCGGACGGTGCAAAGACAATCCGCTATGATGCTGTTGACATTGCATGCTTCGACATCTTTATACTGAAAAGAAAAGATGCGGAAAAAGATTATGACCCGGATACCGTTAAAGAAGCTGAAAAAAGAAATGCTGAACTTGATCGTATTTCCAGGAAGAGGTTAATCAAGATCATTTTAATGGGACTTCCCGGAACTGTTGATGATATTCCCCTGGAGGAGTTCAGGAAAAAACTGGAGATATACCACAGGCTCGGGAAGGAAGGACTGCGCAGAAATTTTTCCTGGTTTATGGAAAAGGTTCTTCCGGTAGCAAAAAAACTTAACATTATACTTTCAATCCATGCAGACGACCCGCCCTTCTCTATTTTCGGACTGCCGCGAATTGTATCAACCCGGGAGGACCTGGAGTACATCACGGGAGCATTTAACAGTGATTCAAATGCATTGTGCTTTTGCACAGGAACATTCGGTGCAAATAAAAGTAATAATGTATTAAAGATGCTCGAAAATTTTTCCGGAAGAATATCATTCGTACACCTCCGCAATGTAAAGAAAGAACCGGATGGCAGCTTTTATGAGTCGAAAATTTTTGAAGGCTCCCTGGATATGACTGCGATTGTAAAACTCCTGGTTATTGAGCAAAAAAACAGGGGATTTGACTGCCCAATCCCGTTCAGACCTGATCACGGACAGTCTGTAATGAAGGACTTTGAGCAACAGACCTACCCGGGCTATCCTGCAATAGGCAGGTTAAAAGCACTGGCCGAACTGCGCGGTTTAATAAAGGCATTTGAACATACCTTATAATACAAAACATATGTCCCCCATATACCTTGACCACAATGCAACAACACCAATTGCTCCCGAAGTTGCAGAAGTCATGCGTCCGTTTCTGGATGAATACTTCGGCAATCCTTCCAGCACACATGCATACGGAGTAACAACAAAGCTGGCAGTTGAAAAAGCCCGTGGCCAGGTAGCCGAACTCATCGGCTGTGACTCCTCAGAAATAATATTCACCAGCGGCGGAACTGAATCAAATAATTATGCCATCAAAGGTGCAGCATATGCCGGAAAAAATAAAGGCAATCACATAATTACCACAACAATTGAACATCCCGCAGTTTTTGAAGTGTGCAGATACCTCGAAAAAAATGGCTTTGAAGTCAGCTATATCGGTGTGGATAAATATGGAATGGTTGATCCTGATGACATCCGAAGGGCAATCAGACCTGAAACGATCCTTGTAACAGTAATGCATGCAAACAATGAGGTCGGGACCATTCAACCAATCAGTCGAATTGCAGAGATCACAAGGAAGCATCGGATTGTTTTTCATACGGATGCTGCGCAATCAGCCGGGAAAATAGAAACCCGTGTGGAATCATTGGGAGTTGATCTGCTGAGCATTGCAGGACATAAACTTTATGCACCCAAAGGTATCGGAGCCCTTTACATCAAATCCGGCATTGAACTTGAGAAACTGATTCACGGCGCTGATCATGAGCAGAATCTCAGGGCAGGCACAGAAAATGTCCTCGAGATTGCAGGACTTGGAAAAGCCTGTGAAATTGCCTTGAAGGACCTTGACAAATATCAGCAGCACTATACAAAAATGCGCGACGAACTGTTCGGTCTGATTAAAAGGGAGCTGCCGGATGTAAGGCTGAACGGGCACCCTGAAAAAAGGCTTCCCAACACACTGAGTATTTCATTTCCAAACATTGAAGCCAATACGCTTGTGGCAAGGTTGGACAATGTTGCCGCATCGGCCGGAGCTGCCTGCCATTCCGAGACCATAGACGTTTCTGCTGTACTTAGTGCGATGAAAGTACCCATTGAATTTGCCATGGGAACGATCAGGTTATCTACAGGAAGAGACAACACATTGGAAGAGATGAAACTGGCCGCCAATGAGATTACGAATACAGTAAGATCACTTATGCCTGCAACTGGAGGGAAATCAAAGATTCAAAAGAAAGAACAAGGTAAATTCAGGTTGACTCAATATACACACGGACTTGGTTGTGCATGTAAAATTCAGCCTGATCAACTGGAAAAAATCCTTTCTTCCATCCCTTTCAGGATGGATGAAAAAATAATCGTGGGGACTGAAACATCAGATGATGCTGCGGTTTACAGAATAAATAAAGAAACTGCCATAGTGCAATCCCTGGATTTTTTCACTCCTATCGTTGATGATCCGTATGATTTTGGTTCCATTGCAGCTGCAAACGCGCTCAGCGATATTTATGCCATGGGGGCAACGCCACTGTTTGCCATGAATATCGTTGCATTCCCGGAAAATACTCTCCCGATTACAGTGCTGCAGGAAATATTGAAAGGGGCGGCAGATAAAGCAGGTGAGGCAGGCATTTCCATAATAGGCGGGCACTCGATTGAGGATCCTGAACCAAAATACGGCATGGTTGTAACCGGTATTATCCACCCGGAAAAAGTGATAAGAAATTCCGGATCGAAACCCGGTGATATGCTTATACTCACCAAACCGCTGGGAACCGGCATATTAAGTACAGCTATAAAAAGGGGCATGGTATCCGGGGATCTGCAACAGGAAGTGATCGCACTCATGTCATCTCTTAATGCTGATGCTGCAGCTGTTATGAGTAAATTTACGGTCAATGCATGTACCGATATCACTGGTTTTGGGATGCTCGGACATCTGCTGGAAATGTGTCGTGCTTCGTCATGCAATGCAGAACTGCAATTTGAGAAGCTGCCCTTTATCAGGGAGGTAAGCTCATTTGCAACTGCAGGAGTCATACCCGGAGGAACTTATAAAAACCTTGATTTTGTTAAGAAACATGTTGATTTTGGGAGCCACAGCCGTACCCGGCAATTAATGATGAGTGATGCCCAGACATCAGGGGGACTACTAATTTCAATTCCTGAAAAAGAAGCGGAAACATGCATTTCGGAAATGATTGACAAAGAAGTTACCGGTGCCTGTATTATCGGTTCCTTTACCGCACAAGGGCCGGGAAAAATAACCATCAGCTGACGCTCACATTTCACAAATCATTATATATAAAAATACTATAGCTCATGAAAATTTCATTCCTTACGAAAAATCCAGGTATGCTGATGATCATTACCCTTTTATCTATCCTCTTTTTTACTGGTTGCAATGGGGAAAATCATGAACGACCCAATGTGATACTTATTATGACTGATGATCAGGGGTATGGGGATCTCGGCTACCATGGCAATCCGCACATACACACACCGGTTCTCGATGATTTTGCAGAAAAAAGCACGAGGTTCCTGAACTTTTATGTATCACCTGTCTGTGCCCCCACCAGGTCGAGCCTTATGACAGGCAGATACTCACTCAGAACGGGTGTAAGGGATACCTATAACGGAGGTGCGATAATGGCAGCTGACGAAATTACAATTGCGGAAATGCTCAAAAATGCGGGGTATAATACCGGGGTTTTCGGGAAATGGCACCTCGGCGACAGTTACCCTTCCAGGTCAATTGATCAGGGATTTGATGAATCGGTAAATCACCTTTCCGGAGGTATGGGCCAGGTTGGAGATTTTACAACATATTTTCATTATGACAGCAGTTATTTCAATCCGGTATTGTGGCACAACGGAAAAAAGGAAAAATACAAAGGATATTGTTCTGATATATTTACTGAGGAAGCAATAAAATTCATACAAGAAAATAATGACCAACCATTTTTCTGCTATCTGTCATACAACGCTCCACACACGCCACTTCAGGCACCCGGTGAATACTATGATATATACAAGGACATTGACCCTTCAGCAGGATTCGGTGACAATCAGCTGCCGGAAATGAATGAAAAAGACAAAGAAGATGCCAGGAAGGTATATGCCATGGTATCCAACATAGACGATAACCTGGGAAAATTATTCGGATCACTGGAGAAATTGGATCTTGTTGAGAATACCATAGTGATATTCCTTACCGACAACGGACCTCAGCAGAGGCGATATGTAGGAGGGTTCAGGGGATTGAAAGGAAGCGTTTATGAAGGTGGTATTCACGTTCCTTTTTTTATCTCCTACCCCGGTAAATTCAAAGGAAACCAGGACATTGATATTGCTGCGGCCCATATTGATGTATTACCCACACTTGCAGAGCTTTGCCATGCAAATGTACCGGGAGACAGGATCATCGACGGCAAAAGTCTTGTTCCCGCAATTGAGAACAACGAAAATAACCTGGAAGACAGATCGCTTTTCTTTTACTGGTCAAGAAAATACCCTGAGAAATACAAGAACGTCGCATTGTTGAGAAACAATATTAAGCTTATAGGAAATACAGATTTCAATTCAGGAATAGAGGATTTTGAATTATATGATCTGAAAGGACGGGGAGAATATGAGAATATCATCTCAGATGAAGAGGCCATGGCAAAAACGCTTAAAGATGAGTTGGATCAAACACTGGAAGAACTCATACATGAGGAACACATGATCCATCAGCCTCCCATTGTGATAGGTTCTCAATATGAAAACCCTGTTTACCTTAATCGAAATGATGCTTCCGGTGAATTCGGGATCTGGTCACAGGAACATATTTTTGGATATTGGAATGTTAAAATTATGAAAGGCACTTACAATCTCAGGTTCAAATTTATAGAGCCGGTTCCCCCGGGTGGTTCCATGTTATTGGAGACATCTCCTGTTTTTAACCTGGTAAGAAACGAAAAACAAACCGATCTAATTGAAATGAAAAGTATCATTTTCGATGACCTTGAAACGAAATTTCTTCCTTTCTATAGAGTTGGCCATACCAGGTATTTCCCTTTCTGGGTTGAAGTTGAAAAAAAATAGATCATGCAATTTATTTAGCCATTTGAAGTTCGATTCCTGATGCTATAGTATTAGACTTATCAGCTGTGCAATGGCTTCCTGTGAAATTGGACATACCCCAAAATTCTCCTTTGATTTCACTGAATCCTGGGCTGGGTGGTCAGTTCAATACATCAGCAAATGATAAATCCAAAAAAAATGGGGATACTCTTTACGTAATATATAAACCGCGGAGTGCCTCCGGCGGAGGCGGTACA
>JAIPBT010000030.1 GCA_021738565.1 Bacteroidales bacterium | reverse complement strand
ATAATGTCCGTTTGCTGCGTTACGCTCGTCGGTAAATTGCTCATCCCGATAATATATCGGGACTCCGCATTTCCCAACTTCGCAGGCCTTGCAAACGAACATTATGATCCAGCCACTCCAACTTTATTGACAAGCACTAAATAGTGTCAGAAAGAAAACTCAAATTATTTTGTACTAAATTAATGCGCTTAAAAACAGTTTTACATTGAATGTTCCCGGACAAACATTTTTTTACTATATTAACAGCGGGCTTTCATCGTATTCTTTCTTAGCCTGGATGATCGGCAAGTACAAAATATAGTGTTGCAGGTTTATGAAAGCCAATACATTGGAAGAGGTTCACGCAGTTATGGTTATTTTTTGAAATACAAATGTTAACTAAATTATTTTTAAGTGAAACTACCCGAAAGAACAGTTGAAAGAATCAGTGAATACAGGCGAACCCTGTTGAATTGTCTTGCAGATGGGAAAACATATATTTATTCACACGAGCTGGCCCAGTTGCATCACAATACCGCTGTTCAGGTCAGGCGTGATATCATGTTTATCGGTTACAGCAGCATGCAGAGAAAGGGTTATGATGTCGGAGAACTCATTGATGTTATCGGCAATATTCTTGACAGTGAAGAGGGGCTGAATGTGGGAGTTTTCGGAATGGGAAACCTCGGACGGGCCATCACTGCCTATTTCATGGGCAAGCGCTCAAAATTGAATATCGTAGCAGCTTTTGATATCGATCCGAACAAAGTGGACCGGGTAATTTCAGGGGTGAAATGTTATTCCATAAACCAGTTGGAGGAGGTTATAAATGAGAAGAACATATCAATAGGTATCATCACTGTTCCTGCCGATCAGGCAAAGGTACTTGCTGAAAATCTTTACAGGGGAGGAGTTCGGGGTTTGCTTAATTTCACAACGGTTCCACTTAATGTATCACCGGAAGTGTATATTGATGAATACGACATGATCACCTCACTTGAAAAGGTCGCCTACTTTGTTAAAATGCATAAGGAATCAGATAAAAGCAATGAGAGCTGAGAAAATTAGCTTTTGATGTATAAAAAATTACACAATGCCCGCCAAAAGAATTGGAACGGCGATTATCTTAATAGAAGACAGTGAAAATATCAACCTGTTGAACGCGATTATTTCTGAACATTCAGGGATGATCCTCGGCAGGCAGGGTATTCCATTGAGAGAAAAGGGAATAAATATAATATCGCTTGTGCTTGAGGGGGATACAGATGAAATTGGTTCATTGGCAGGGCGCATCGGGAGGATCAATGGAATTCGCATAAAGACAATGCTTGCAACATAGAAAAATGTTAAATTTTTGTTTTTTTTGTTAAAAAGAAAATTTTTAACAACTTTTTTTGGTTTTAAGGGTTAATATTGATGAAAGTAATTGTTGGGGTGCAAGGCAGACTGCGAATCTTTTTGAGGGTTTTAGGGAGAAAAGCAGTCTGCCTTATTTTTTTTACAGAATCTCCTGCTAACTGGATATCCGGAATTTTTACAGACACATTTTCTTTTATTGAACTGCAATCACCATTGTCGACATTTGGCTGTTATGTTTAATGACATTTCAGAATCAAAATAAACTAAAAGCGGCTTTTCTATCTTTGGATAAGAAAAGCAGACATGTATGGTTACGCAGCAACTTATTGATCCCGGCAGCATTGCAGTAATCGGGGCATCCAACAACCTTGTCAAACCCGGGGGTAAAATATATCACAATATTAAAACAGGCTCTTTCCGGGGGAAGCTGTTTCCCGTGAATCCAAATGAAGATGAGATCCAGGGGGATACTTGCTTTAAGGATATTTCGGAACTCCCCGACACCGAACTTGCCATTCTTGCAATTCCTGCAAAACTGTGTGAATCTTCAGTTGAGAAACTCGCCTCAGAGAAATCAACCCGGGCTTTTATCATCATTTCCGCCGGGTTCAGTGAAGAAAATGAGAAGGGGGCGGAGATAGAGCGGAGAATAGCTTCGATATGCAACAGCTACGATGCTGCTTTGATCGGTCCCAATTGCATTGGTGTGATGACGCCCGGATACCAGGGTGTTTTTACCTTACCGATCCCGCGGCTTGATCCGGCCGGATGTGATTTTATATCCGGAAGTGGGGCAACAGCGGTTTTTATAATGGAGGCAGGGTTGCAGAAGGGATTGAAATTCAACAGTGTGTTTTCGGTGGGCAACTCTGCACAGACGGGGGTTGAAGATGTGCTTGCCTACCTGGATGAAACCTATGAGGAGGGCAGCAGTTCAAAAGCGAAGATCCTCTATTTTGAATCCATAAAAAACCCCGATAAACTTTTGAAACATGCTTCCAGCCTGATCAGGAAAGGTTGCAGGATCGCAGCCATTAAAGCAGGCACTTCGGAGGCAGGGAGCAGGGCGGCATCTTCGCATACAGGCGCCCTTGCAACTTCCGACCAGGCTGTTGATGCACTTTTCCGGAAGGCAGGGATCATCAGGTGTTATGGAAGGGAAGAACTGACTACCGTTGCATCCCTGTTGCTTTATCCCGGAAATACAGCACAGAGATATGCCATCATTACACATGCCGGTGGTCCGGCTGTAATGCTGACCGATGCGCTTGCTGAGGGCAATCTTGAAGTTCCGCATCTGGAAGGGCCGCATGCTGGTGAACTGCTCGAAAAACTCAATCCGGGATCGTCAACTGCCAATCCCATAGATGTCCTTGCCACAGGTACAGCAGAGCATGTAAGATTGTGTCTGGATTACTGTGAAAACAAGTTCGATGAAATTGATGCCGTCGTGTTGATATTCGGAACCCCTGGGCTGGCTCCTGTTTATGATGTCTATGAAGAATTGCACAGGCATATGCAGAAGGCCGTCAAACCGGTTTACCCGGTGCTTCCTTCTGTTACAACCGCGGCGGATGAAGTGCAGCAGTTTCTCTCCTACGGGCATATGAATTTTCAGGATGAGGTATTGCTGGGAAGGGCCCTTGTAAAGATCCGGAATACACCCGGACCCGCTGCAGAGAGCATCTATCTTGATGGGATCAATATGAAAAAGATTCGCGGCATTATTGATCAGGCTGAGAATGGGTACCTGTCCCCGGGGGATGTCACAGCAATATTGTCCCTTGCCGGCATCCCGGTTGTTCCTGAAATTGTGGTCAGAGAACCTGAAGAGCTCGCCGGATGTGGTAAAGAACTTGGATATCCCCTGGTGATGAAAGTTGTGGGTCCTGTACACAAGACCGATGTAGGAGGAGTGGAACTCAATATTAAGGATGAAAAGCAATTGGTGGATACATTTCACAGGATGAGTAAAATTGAGGGCTTTGAGGGAGCGCTTGTTCAGCGCATGCTGAAAGGAACAGAGTTGTTCACAGGTGCAGTATACGAAGAAAATTACGGGCATATAATCATGTGCGGACTGGGAGGAATTTTTGTTGAAGTATTGAAAGATGTCTCTACAGGACTTGCCCCACTTACCTTTCCTGAAGCCACCGGCATGATCCGGTCACTTCGTTCCTTCAGGATGTTCGAGGGGACAAGGGGAAAGGCTTCCCTTCCAGCAGATAAATTTGCAGAGGTTATGGTCCGCCTTTCCAGTGTCCTGCGTTATTGTAATGAAATAGCGGAACTGGACATCAACCCGTTAATTGCTGACAAAGAATCGGTGACGGTGGTTGATGCCAGGATACGCATTGAAAAATAGTTTCACAACACATGGGAATTATGTTGCATGACAGCCTGGGTTTGAAATTCAATATATAATTTCACGTTACCAAATAGATATGGAATGATAAAAACTCCAATCAATTCTAAAGTAGTAAGCGAGGTTGTAGAGAATTTTGGTATTCATCCGGTAGGAAGGGGAACCATACGCGAAATCGTCAAGATTGTAAATGACATTGAGGAAATTACAGGAGAGAAATTCATTCGCATGGAAATGGGTGTACCGGGTCTCGAACCTGCCAGCGTTGGAGTTGAAGCCGAAATTAAGGCATTGAAAAGCGGGGTGGCTTCAAAGTATCCCAACATAGAGGGGATCCCATCACTTAAGAAGGAGATTTCCAGGTTCGCCAGGCTTTTTATGGATATTGATGTACCCCCTGAGTGTTGTATTCCTACAGTTGGTTCCATGATGGGAGGCATGGCATCGTTCATGGTGGTTAACAGGTCGGATCAGTACAGGACAGGCACTTTGTTTCTTGATCCTGGTTTTCCTGTACAAAAGCAACAGTGCCTCGTGCTCGGTCATGAATATGGCTCTTTTGACCTTTACGATTTCAGGGGAGACAAACTGGAGGCCAAGCTCGAGGAAGAGATCAACCTGGGAAGGTATTCATCCATACTCTATTCAAATCCCAACAATCCGTCATGGATCTGCCTTACAGAGCAGGAACTCGAGATAATAGGCAGGTTATCAAGAAAATATGATGTGACAATCATTGAGGACCTGGCCTATTTCGGAATGGATTTCAGGAAGGATCTTTCCCGTCCCGGGGAACCTCCTTACCAGGCGACAGCTGCAAAGTACACAGACAATTTCCTGTTGCTGATATCCAGTTCCAAATCTTTCAGTTATGCCGGACAGCGAATTGGTATGATGGTTATTTCACCTGCATTGTTCAACAGGCGGTTTGTGGACCTGAAGCGTTATTACAGTTCGGATAAATTCGGACATGCAATGATATACGGGGCACTTTATGCATTGTCGGCCGGAGCCGCACATACACCGCAGTTTGCACTGGCAGCTATGTTGAAAGCAGTGAATGAGGGTGCATATGATTTTGTTGAGGTGGTAAGGGAATACGGTGCGAAGGCAAAGATCATGAAACAATTGTTTACAAGTTATGGTTTTGAGATTGTGTATAAAAAAGATATCGATGAGCCCATAGCGGATGGATTTTATTTTACGATTTCCTATCCTGGGTTTTCCGGTTCGGAACTGGTGGAGGAGTTGCTCTACTATGGGATCAGTGCCATAGGATTGGACATCACCGGAAGTGCCTATCCCGAAGGATTGCGTGCCTGTGTTTCGCTGGTAAAAAGGGAACAGTTCGGGGACCTGGAATACAGGTTGAAATGTTTTCAGAAGGATCACCCGGTTTCTTAATTAGTGCTTGCAAGAAAACGCCAATAGCTGCGTTATGCTTGACTTCAAAACAGTCATCCCGATAATATATCGGGACTCCTGTTTTTCAGTCATCAATCCCGATGACTATCGGGATGCTCTTGACGTTTTCTTATCAAGCACTGCTTAATAATATGAGTTTTCTTTCTGACACTAATTAAAACTTTTTCTAAATTGGGGAGAATTTGGGATAAATCATTTAATATGGGGATAACTTTTTTTTAAAATCGTGCTGTTATCCATACTTTGCCGGATAAATTGTGCAGGGACTTTTATACATAAGGCAGAAGAGAGGAAGTAAATAATGAAGATCTTAAAATAATCAGTTATGGCAAAAATGCGAGGCGCAATAGTTGTGGACACCGAAAGGTGCAAAGGTTGTGAGGTATGTTTGGTGAATTGTCCTTCAGACACCATAGGAATGTCGAAAGAGGTAAACGGAAAGGGTTACCATTATGCATTTATGAAGGATCCGGAGAGTTGTACCGGGTGTGCAAACTGCGCAATTGTATGTCCTGATGGCGTTATTACTGTATACAGGGTAAAAGCTTAAAATCAATATAATCTCATGGGAGAATTACGATTAATGAAAGGAAATGAGGCAATCGCCGAAGCTGCGATCCTTGCGGGTGTTGATGCATATTTCGGTTATCCGATCACGCCACAGTCGGAAGTGCTGGAGTACCTTACGCTTCAGCGACCGGAGGAGCGGACCGGAATGGTTGTGCTTCAGGCAGAAAGTGAGATTGCCGCAATTAACATGGTCTATGGTGCAGCCGGAACAGGAAAGAAGGTGATGACCTCATCTTCAAGTCCCGGAATCAGCTTGAAACAGGAAGGGATCAGCTATATTGCAGGCGCCGAACTGCCCTGCCTGATCGTTAATGTCGTTCGCGGAGGTCCCGGACTTGGCACCATTCAGCCATCACAGGCCGATTATTTTCAGTCTACAAAAGGAGGCGGACATGGCGATTACAGGCTGATCGTGCTGGCCCCGGCTTCTGTCCAGGAAATGGCTGATTTTGTTGACAAGGGTCTGGAGCTGGCCTTCAAATACAGGAACCCTGCCTTGATTTTATCGGACGGACTGATCGGTCAGATGATGGAAAAAGTGGAATTTCCGGAGCAGAAAGAGCGGGTGACAAGCTTTGATCAGAGTTGGGTAACAACCGGAAAAACAAAAGAGAGGGAGAGGAACATCATAACTTCCCTCAACCTGGATCCTGAAAAACAGTACCAGCACAACCTCAAGTTGCAGGAAAAATACAGGCGCATGAAGGAGGATATAATGTATGAGACCTTCGATTGTGACGATGCTGAATTCCTTTTGGTGGCCTATGGTTCCAGTGCAAGGATCTGCCAGAAGGCTGTTGATGAAGCAAGAAGCAGTGGTAAGAAACTGGGGCTGCTGAGGCCAATAACACTCTTCCCTTTCCCCGAGGAGGTCATTGCTAAATTTGCCAGGCAGGTGAAAGGGATCCTATCCGTTGAATTGAACGCGGGACAGATGGTGGAGGATGTGAAGCTTGCAGTGAACGGCCGCATTCCTGTTTATCATTACGGTACACCGGGTGGAAAGATCTTTACTCCGGATGATATACTGAAGGCTATTGACGAAAAATTAATGGGAGGATACTAATGGACATCAAAGAAATAATTAAACCGGAAAATCTTGTGCATAAGCGCACTCCGCTTATGACAGATGCAAACCTTTCCTATTGTCCGGGTTGCGGACACGGTACAGTGCATCACCTGATCATGGAAGTGGTTGAAGAACTGGATATCCAGCAGGATACCATCGGCATAGCTCCCGTGGGGTGTTCGGTGCTTGCATACGATTTTATGGATATTGACATGACCCAGGCAGCTCATGGCCGGGCTCCTGCAGTTGCCACGGGGATTAAAAGGCTGTGGCCCGAAAAATACGTATTCACATACCAGGGCGACGGAGACCTGGCTGCCATTGGTACAGCCGAAACTATTCATGCCTGCAACAGGGGTGAAAACATAGCCATTTTCTTTATCAACAATGGCATTTACGGGATGACCGGCGGACAGATGGCTCCTACCACGCTGGAAGGCATGAAATCTTCAACCACTCCGTATGGGCGGGATTACAAAACCATGGGGCACCCGATCAAGATCACGGAACTGGTGGCTCAATTGCCGGGAACCTCTTTTGTCACCCGCCAGGCTGTTCACAAGCCCGGGAATGTGAGAAAAACAAAGAAAGCCATCAGGAAGGCGTTCGAAGTTCAAAAGGAGAAAATGGGAGTGGCATTTATTGAAATTGTATCAAACTGCAACTCAGGCTGGAAAATGACTCCCAACGATTCAAACAAATGGATGGAGGAAAATATGTTTCCCTTTTATCCGCTCGGGGATATAAAAGTTGAAGGCAAAATAGTCAAGGACCTGATGAAGGACCTTGTATAATACATAAGTCAAAAAAACAGGCAATATGACTGAAGAAATCATCATAGCAGGATTCGGAGGACAGGGAGTTCTTTCAATGGGTAAAATCCTGGCATATTCGGGAATCATGCAGGAACAGGAAGTTAGCTGGATGCCTTCTTATGGCCCGGAGATGCGCGGTGGGACAGCAAATGTAACCGTTATCCTTAGTGACAACAAGGTAAGTTCCCCGGTGCTGCACAGCTATGATACCGCCATCATACTTAATCAGCAATCGCTTGATAAGTTTGAACCGAATGTAAAACCCGGTGGATTGCTTATTTATGATCCCAATGGTATTACCAGGCATCCTGAAAGGGAAGATATCCGCGTTTTCGTCGTGGAAGCTGCATCAGAAGCTGCAAAAATGGCTTCTGCCATAACATTCAACATGATTGTGCTTGGTGCATACATCAAGGTGAATCCTGTTGTAGAGCTTGAAAATGTTATCAAGGGTCTGAAAAATTCCCTGCCGGAACGCCACCATCATTTGATCCCTGCCAATGAAAAAGCCATACAAAGGGGTATGGAAATTGTCAGGGAAGCCAAGTGAACCTTTTCTGAACAATCTTCCTATAGCCCGGCAGATTCATCCGGCCTTGGAAAATGCGTTGACGGGGTATGTGCCTCGTTGATAGTCGTTTTAATTTTTTCCATGATAACCGGGTGATCGTCAGCCACGTTGTTTTGTTCTCCCTCGTCCGATTCAAGGTTGTACAATTCAATCGGACTCTCAAAACCGGGTTGAACCGCTTTCCAGTTTTCTGTCCTGACTGCAGTCATAAATCCGTGTAATGGGGATTCCCAATAAAGGAAATCATGCGCGCGCTGTCTCTTTCCCAGCAAGGCAGGAACATACGAAATACCATCCATATCTTCCGGAATTCCTGTGCCGGCAAGTTCGCAAGCAGTAGGAAGGAAGTCCCAAAATGCACTGATGTGATCTGACGTTGTGCCGGCTTGAATTGTGCCGGGCCACCATGCTATGAGAGGCACCCTGATCCCCCCTTCATACATGTCTCTTTTGCCACCCCTGAAAGGACCATTGCTGTTGAAAAGATCTGTAAAGACCTGGTCGGGCATGGGACCGTTATCACTCGTGAATATGACCAGTGTTTTGCTGTCGATTTCCAGTTCTTCAAGCAGACGGATGATCCTGCCAATGTCCCTGTCCATCCGCGATATCATGGCAGCATACCCTTTGGTTTCTTTGTTCCACCCTGCACGATTCGTATATTTTCCGAAATCGGGAACCTCCTGTTTTTCATCCTTCGGTGCCTCCCCGTTGTTATGGGGAATGGTGTAAGGCAGATAGAGGAAAAACGGTCCTTCGCGATTGGTTTTAATAAAATCAATGGCTTCCCTGGTAAAAAGATCGTGGGAATACGTATTTTTTTCTGTGGAATAACTTCCAAGCCCCTTGTGCCAGAGTGTGTCTGAAAGGTACCTAACCGTATTGTCCAGGTATTCTTTTTTTCCATTCCGGATGAGGTATTCCGGATAGTAGTTATGGGCCAGTACCTGGTCGAGGTAGCCGTAATAAAAGTCCCAACCGAAATTGGCTGGATCACCGCTGTTGCCAATATTCCCCAGTCCCCATTTGCCAATCATCCCCGTCTTGTACCCTGCACTTTTCAGCAATGTCGATACTGTAACCGTTCCTTCTGGAAGGGGAAGTTGTCCGGACGGCGGATACTGCATATTTCCCCGGACATAAGCATGTCCCGGATGCTTTCCGGTCATAAGTGAGCACCTTGATGGCGCACATACAGTATTACCGGCATAATGCCGGGTAAATATAATACCTTCTTCAGCAAGTTGATCCAGCCTGGGAGTTTCAATGATCTTCTGTCCGAATGCTCCAATATCGGCATAGCCCAAATCATCGGCCATGATGAATATAATATTTGGCTGATCATATTGCACGTTCCCCTTCTCACTTCTGCATCCGGAAAGGATCAGTGTCGCTGCCAGTAAAATGGTGACTACAATGTTTTTCATGATTTATAGGGTTTAATTGTTGTATCGAGGGTTGTTGGTTCCATTGAATTTACATCATTTTTCATAAAAATGCATCTCTTTGATGTACTGGTATGTTTTCGGTGGCAGAAAGTATTTTACATCCTTCCCCTCCTTAATGGAATCCCTTATAAAACTTGATGAGATCTCCATGAGCGGCGCATCCATTAATGTGATGTTGCTGTGTGTTGATATTTCATCACAAGTCATCCCGGGTCTCGGATAAACGAGCCGGTGGTATTTCTCCTGCAGTAAAGATGCGTTCTTCCAACGGTGAAAATTCCTGAGCCCGTCTGACCCCATGATCATTAAGAATTCCCGCTTCGGATGCTTCTCTTCAAGGTAGGTTAATGTATCAATGGTGTAAGAGGGTTTGGGCATGTTGAACTCAATATCGGATACATCGAACCGGTCGTCATCATCGACCGCAAGCCTTGTAAGCTCCAGCCTGTGATAACCAGCCAGCAAAGACCTCTTTTCCTTCAATGGGTTTTGCGGACTCACGACAAACCAGAGGTGCTCGATTTCAGAAAACTCCAGCATGTAGTTTGCAATGGCCATGTGACCGATATGGATCGGATTAAAAGATCCAAAAAAGAGTCCGGTTCTGATCATGATGTAAAGTTAATAAATTCCTTCACCAGGTTTTCTGCTTTTTTTAGTGAATCCTGCAGGTCCTCATTCACAAGGATCCTGTCAAACTGGTCTGCATAAGATATTTCACTGACGGCTTTGCTTATCCTTTTTTTCAGCTGGTTCCCGGAATCTGTTCCCCTTTTGCGAAGACGTTCTTCCATGACATCAAGCCCGGGAGACTTCACAAAAATTGCAAGTGCATCATCTCCGAATTCCTTCTTAAGGTTCATCCCGCCTTTAACATCAATATCGAAAACAATATGTTTCCCTTTCATTCTGAGCTGCTCAACCTCTGATCGAAGGGTTCCGTAAAATTGACCGTCATATACCTCCTCCCATTCAAGGAATGCACCCTCGAGCACCCGCTTTTTAAAATCTTCCGGTGTGAGGAAATAATAATCCACACCCTGCTTTTCATTCTTCCTTGGCTTTCTTGAAGTGGCGGATACACTGAAAGCAAGTTCGGGCATTGCCTTAAGCAGGTGGTGCACAATTGTGGTTTTTCCTGATCCGGAAGGAGCTGAAAAAATTATTATTTTTCCGGTCATAGCATTCAATTTATGATCTAACCTGAATTATTCATGAGTTTTTCGTAACAGATCAATTCGTGAATAATTCAGGCTAAAGTACATTCAGGATCTGTTCCTTAATTTTTTCCAGTTCGTCCTTCATCTCCATTATCAGTCGCTGGATCTCTGAGTGATTGGCTTTCGATCCCAGGGTATTGATCTCACGGCCTATCTCCTGGCTGATAAAACCCAACTTCTTTCCATTTGGACTTCCTTTACCAAGAATATCCATGAAATAATCAAGGTGATTTTTGAGCCTTACTTTTTCTTCATTGATGTCAAGCTTTTCAAGATAATAAAGCAATTCCTGTTCAAAACGGTTTTCATCGATCTTCTCCTCGAGTTTAAGGTCACTCAAATTGGTTCTTATGCGATCCCTGATCCTGGTGACGCGGTCATTTTCGTAAGGTTCAATAAGGGTTAACTTTTGCCCGATCAATTTGATACTTTCAATAATGTCTTTTTCAAGTGCCTCGCCTTCCTGGATCCTGAATTGATCCAATTCTTCAAGGGCATCAAGTATTCCCTTTTTAACCAGTTTCCATTCTCCCGCCTCAGGTCCGGATTTTTCAGATACAACTGTATCCGGTAACCTGACCACTGCTGAAAGCAGGTCACCTGAATCCAGATTATTCTCCTCTGCAATATCCTTTAGCTGGTCAATATAATATCTGAAAACATTTTTGTTGATCACAACTCCGGCTCCCTCCGTTATCTCATAATGAAAGGTACATTCAATTTTTCCTCTTTCCAGCGCCCTTGCAAGTAACTGTCTGATCTCCAGCTCTTTTTCTCTATAAATGGAGGGCAGTCTGGTACTTGTGTCAATTTGTTTGCTGTTCAGTGATTTAATCTCTATGGTAAGTTTTCTTGTTGGCATCAGGCATTCGGCCTTCCCATATCCTGTCATGGATTTAAGCATTCCGTTGTTATTTTATGTCCGTGGTAAAGGTAATAAATATGCCCGGACCGTGGATTACCGGGATTATTTTCGTGGCGGATGAACCAATTACCATGTCAGGCTGTCTTTTTTACGACTACCTTATTCTTCCACCTGCCCATTTTATAATAGATGAGGGTGAGCACCATCCCCATTGACCAGCCTGTGGGGATCGACCACCAGATACCGGTTTCACCCAGATTGCGACTTAACAGGTAAGCCAAAGGTATACGAACAAACCACAGTGAAAATAATGTAATGAACATGGGAATGAGTGTATCCCCGGCTCCTCTCATTACACTACCGAATATGAACATCGATGTAAATATCAGGTAAAACGAGGTCACAATGGTCAGGTAATCCCCTCCGATCCTGATCACATTTTCATCCTGTGTAAACCATCCCATCAGGGGATATTTGAATATAATCACAACAGCAGTCATAACAAGTGAGACCATTGACGACATGAACAACGTGGTCCATAATCCCCTGCTCACCCGCTCAACCTTGCCGGCGCCCATGTTCTGGCCCACATAGGCAGCCAGTGCCTGTGCAAATACCATTGCAGGGATCACTGCAAGGCTGTCAATCCTTCCTGCTGCAGTGTATGCTGCAGTTACATTGGTCCCGAAGGTGTTTACAATTCCCATGAGAGCCATCATCCCAAGGGCAACGAAAGTGTGTTGCAGGCCTGTTGGAAGCCCGATCCGAATGCTCTCCCTGAACACTTTTTTGTCGAATGCAAATTTTCTTATATTGAATTTTATCAGTGCATGTGTTCTGTTCAGGTAGATTGCTGCTGTGAAAAATGAGACCCCCTGGGCGATCAGTGTGGCCCATGCAGCTCCTTCAACGCCCCATCCAAGAACAACAATAAAAATAAGGTCCAGTACAATGTTCAGAACGGTGGCAAGAATGAGAAAGTACAAGGGTGTAATGGAATCCCCCAGGCCTCTGAGGATCGCGGCGACTCCGTTGTATCCGAAAAACAGGATCAACCCACCAAGGTAAACGGAGAGATAGGAAACCCCCATATCCATCAATTCTTCGGGAAGCTGCATCAATATAAAGATCTTTTCAATGAGCGGCAAGCCTATGCTGGTCAAAATGATCGCGGCAGCAAACAGCATGATGAACAGCGTGTCAATCGCCCTTTTGACCATTCTAAAGTCTTTTGCCCCGAAGAACTGGGATATGACAATGGTCCCTCCGCTTGCAATACCGATTACCAGGGCAATGAGTGTAAAGATGATGGGGAAAGATGCACCTACGGCGGCAAGTGCCTCCTTGCCCAGAAAATTTCCAACAATGATTTGATCAACAAATGTATACAACTGCTGGAACATCTGTCCGATAAGCATGGGAACTGCGAATCTGAATATCTGGATACCTATTCTTCCTGTTGTGAAGTCTTTCATATTACGGCGGACAAATGTCGGTTTTTTATTTTGAAATTACAATGAAACCTTCATCCGCCAACGTTCACAAAGGAGATTGCAAATGAAACCCTCATGCACTATCGTTCGCAACAGGGAATGAATATAACATGAGGGTTCCACGGTATCAATATCGAAGACGCGGCAGGAATTCAATTGTTCAGGCCGGTTCCAATTCAACTGTAAAGTGCCTCATGATGGGGGCTTCACTTACGATCCTGTATCCTGATCTTATTGTTTCTCTGCGTTGGTAAATATTCTGCAATGCTGCAGCAATGTAGTCCATATGATTGTTGGTGTATACCCTTCTGGGAATGGCAAGCCTGACCATCTCGAGGGCAGGATACCTTTCTTCCCTTGTCTGAGGGTGCCTGTCAGCAAGCAGGGTTCCTATCTCAACTGCCCTGACACCGGATTCAAGGTAGAGTTCAATCGCGAGGGTCTGAGCGATGTATTCCTCCTGCGGGACACCCGATAACATCTTCCTGGCATTAACGAATATGGCATGTCCGCCAAATGGTTCCTGTAAAGGTATGTTGAATTTTTTAAGCAGATTTCCGAGGTAATGCACCTGCCTTACCCTGCTTTCCAGGAAATCGAGGGTCACTGCTTCCTTCAATCCTGCAGCAAGAGCTGCCATATCACGTCCGGCCATCCCTCCGTATGAGAGGAACCCCTCGAACATTATACTGAAGCGGGATGCCTCTTTATAGAGTTTTTCATCATTCATGGCCAGGAATCCCCCGATGTTCACCAGGCCGTCCTTTTTGCTGCTCATCGTCATCCCGTCGGCGAGGGAGAACATCTCCCGTATGATCTCTATTACAGGCAATTCAGCATACTCCTTTTCTCTTGTTTTTATGAAATATGCATTCTCTGCAAACCTTGCAGCGTCATAGAACAAAGGTATTCCGTGCCTGTCTGCAAAATTCTTTACCTGCCTGAGGTTTTCCATACTGACCGGCTGACCCCCGGTTGAATTACAGGTAATTGTTGCGATGATCATGGGAATGCGCTGTTTGCCATATTTTTTAACAGCTTTCTCAAGTTTGTCTATGTCGAGATTTCCCTTGAAGGGATGGTAGGCAACAGTGTCGGATGCAATGTCGATCGTGCAATCAAGTGCCATGGCTTTCCTGAATTCAATGTGCCCCTTGGTTGTGTCAAAATGCGCATTTCCGGGAACAACATCACCCTCCTTTATCAGTGTTGAAAACAGGACATTTTCTGCCGCACGTCCCTGGTGTGCCGGCAGTACGAATTCAAAACCCGTAATACTGGTTATGGTCTCCTTTAGCTCATAAAATGACCTGCTTCCCGCGTAAGATTCATCACCTGTCATTATTGCGGCCCATTGGTCCTGGCTCATGGCGCCGGTGCCCGAATCTGTAAGCAGGTCAATGAATACATGGTCGCTTGGAAGATTAAAGAGGTTGTACCGTGCCTCCCTGATCCATCTTTCCCGCTGTTCACGGTTGCTGTGATGTATGGGTTCAACGGCTTTTATTTTATAGGGTTCGGTATACGGGAGATCCATTTATAATGAGGTTTTAAAATACTGATTAACAATGAGAAAGCGCCGAAAATTCCGAAAAAGGGATCCGGCAAAACATGGAACAGTTAAATGTGGATGGGATATACATCACGTTTTTTGATGTACCTGTACCGCAGTTTTTTGGTCATTTTAAAATCCTGTTTCTGTATCTGCAATACAAAAATACCACTTCAACCGGAAAAGTTCAGGGGCATTCAGATGTTCTCTGACATTTAATTGCTCATAATGTGGAAAAGATGTAATTGCGCTGAGTGTGTCTCAAAAGTCATAATGATTTTGAGACACCCTTATTTAGAGTCCGTAAATAAAGTGCAGTGGACAGACACTATTTATTCTGCGTATTCTTGTAAGTACTGCCGGTAATACCTGTCAATGATCTCTTTCTTTTTGCCGGATGCTTTTTTTGTCCTTTCGTTGTATTCTGATCTTTTTTCTCCTTTTTGTCTTGGCAGGAACAACGGGTCATTTTCCATTTCTTTTTTATAGTCTTCCGGGAAATACTTCAAAACGAAGATCTCCGGGTTCAGTTCCCATATCTTCAAATTTTCATCCATTCCTGCACTAACAAAGGTCTTTCCCCCGGGAAGGAAACAGATATCTGCAACTGCGCCTTCATTTTCCAGGTATGCATACAATTGTTCCCCCGATTTAATATCCCATAGTTTTATTGCACCGTCGGCACCTGCGCTGAGGAGATATTTGCCGTCAGGACTGAATTCTATTTCAAGAACCATCTCTTTGTGTCCCTTCAGCAATCTGAACAATTTATTTTTTTCAATATCCCATATCCTGACTGATTCATCCTTTGATGCAGCTGCCAGGTATTTCCCGTCGGGGCTGAATGCAACGTCATATATGTTGTCAGAGAGTCCCTGGAAAGTCTGAATCACCCGGAGTGAATCCATCTCCCACAGAAATACTTTTTTATCATTTGAGCCACTTGCCAGAAGTTTGCCATCGGGGCTGAAATCCACCGCGAGGACAACATCATCATGGCCGCGCATAAATTGTTTTCTTTCACCAGTAAAAACATCGATCAGCTGAAAGGTCTTGTTGACTTCAGTACTTGCCATGTATTGTCCGTCATGGCTGATATCCATGCTCCAGATGGTGTTCCGGTGGTGCCCCCAAACAGTTAACGGTTTTCCGGATGTATCAAAAAGGGATATGCGGTTGCCGGCTGCAACGAAGATCACATCGCCGGTTGGGGTCATCTCGATATCGTAGATCGCATTTAAGCCCGCTCCTTCGATTTTCAGGATCTCCATCCGCGTTGAGATATCGAGAACATGAAGGGTACCGTCTTCAAGCCCCGCAAGTATCCATTCCTGCTCCGGAGAGATGTTCACGGCGGTAACCGGGGTTCTGAAATCGATCGATTCAACGATGTAATCAACATTCTGACCAAAGGAATGTATTTGCAGAATGAAAAGTGCAGGCAGAAGCAATAATTTCTTCATGGTGCTTAAAATAGATACTACAAATTTGTAAAAACCTGTCCGGATTCCAATATATATTTTTTAGCATGCGGTTATCTTTTAACATGGTATTGCTGATTATTTAGATTCATTCTAATATCTTTGCTGGGAATTTCTATAACGTAGAAGAGTGATGTTGGTTGAATATATTTCTGAATTTTTTTCAGAGCTGCTGGTTCTATTGCAGGAGATGGCGCCTTACCTGTTGATCGGTTTTCTTTTCGCGGGCATATTGAAGGTATTTTTCCCAAAGCGTTTGATTAAAAAGTACATAGGTGGTTCCGATCTCAGGTCGGTTGTGAATGCCTCGGTATTTGGTGTGCCATTGCCCTTGTGTTCCTGCGGGGTATTGCCCACGGGGATCAGTTTTTACAAAAGCGGTGCATCCAGGGGTTCTACTGTTTCGTTCCTGGTTTCGACACCTCAGACAGGTATTGATTCTATAATTGCGACCTATGCCATGCTTGGCTTGCCGCTGGCAATTTTACGTCCTGTAATAGCTTTGTTTTCAGGTATCCTGGGCGGAGTTTTTACAAATTACGCAGGCGGTGCAATCGATCGTGCTGAGCATGTAAAGAATGAGAATGGGGGCAACGGCGACAAATCAGTCAGAGAGATGCTGCGCTACGGATTTGTTGAGATGGTCCAGGACATCAGCAAATGGCTGATCATAGGATTTTTTCTGGCAGCCCTGCTCTCAGTGCTGATACCGGATGATTTTTTCGTGGAGACCATCAGGAATGAATACCTTTCAATGCTGCTTATACTTATAGCCTCCATACCATTGTATGTGTGCGCAACAGGTTCCATCCCGATCGCGGCTGTACTTTTAATGAAAGGATTGTCTCCGGGAGCCGCCATCGTGTTTTTAATGGCCGGACCTGCCACAAATGCAGCTACCATGGCTGTAATCAACAATACCATGGGGAGGCGGACCTTCTGGATGTACCTGATCAGTATTATCGGCGGTGCGCTTCTGTTCGGGATGCTGGTGAACGAACTGATTCCCCGTGACTGGATCATGTCGGCGGTGCCTGACCTGCATCACGAAGGGCATCACGAAGGAAGCAATATCATCAAACTTTTGTCGGGCATTCTGCTGACCGGTTTGATCATCAATGGATACATTCAAAAATATTTAAGTCGAAAATCCTCACGAAAGGATAGAAAAAACACAGATACAATGAGCGACATACAGGTATACAGAGTTGAAGGCATGACATGCAACCACTGTAAGGCAACCGTTGAGAACGGGATCCGGGAAATTGACGAAAATGGTGAAGTCTTTGCAGACCCTTCAAAAAATGAATTGAGGATTGCCACGGACGAAATCCCTGAGGATGAAATTAAAAAGAAGATTGAATCACTCGGTTATATTTTCAAAGGAAAAAAATAAATTTGACACTTAACGATCTACATACGGGAGATGCCGCGGTAATTGTGCAATTACACGGGTCGGGGGCCTTCAGAAAGCGTCTCACTGAGATGGGTTTTGTGAAAGGCCAGCCTGTCAGGGTCGTAAAATCAACTCCATTCAAGGGACCTGTTGAGTACCGGATCATGTCGGGAACAGTATCGCTGAGGCGAAGTGAAGCCATGCTGATCGATGTTTCAGTTTCCTTGGCTGAACATGCAAACGGCACCGTAAAATTCAGCCCCGTATTCACTGAATCAAGGGATGAGAACAACGGATTTCATGAAGGGAAGAAGATCAATGTTGCACTGGTAGGGAATCCGAACAGCGGAAAGACAACCCTGTTCAACAGGATCAGCAGGTCAAATGAACGGGTGGCAAACTATTCAGGGGTTACGGTAGGGTCAAAGGAAGCTGTGATGAATTACAAGGGCTATGAGCTCACGTTTACAGACCTTCCGGGCACCTACTCACTTTCTGCCTACTCCGATGATGAGATCATAGTCAGGGAATTTCTGAGCGAAAATCGACCGGACATCGTCGTCAATGTCGTGGATGCGGGAAATCCTGAGCGTCACCTTTATCTCACATCCCAGCTTATCGATATGGGGATAAAGGTGATTATTGCGCTGAATATGTATGATGACCTGCAGGAAAGGGGAGATGTCCTTGATATCAGCATGCTTGGCAGATTGACAGGGATCCCGATCGTGCCTACAATTGGCAGGCACGGGAAAGGGATATACAGACTCCTGAACAGGCTCATTCAGGTAGTTGAGGAGAGAGAACCCGTTACCAGGCACATACACATCAACTATGGCAAGGAGATCGAGCAGTCGATCAATACCATTGAAAAAGAATTTGAAAGGTACCAGGAAAAACTCAGTGATCAGCACCTGAGGTACTACGCGGTTCGTGCCCTGGAAAAGGACGATTATTGCATCCACAAGCTTGCTTCATTTGAGGGGTTTGAGGAGGTCAGACCCCTGATAAACAATGAGATAAACAGGATTGAACAGCTGTATAAGGATGATACCGAAACAGTCATATCCAATGCCAGGTACGCGTTCATTGCCGGGGCGCTTAAAGAGACCTATAAGAAGGGTAAGAGAGACAGGGCATTGTCAAGAACCCAACGGATTGACAGGGTTTTAACCAACAAATATCTTGGGTTGCCCATTTTCCTGGCGATCCTGTTCATCATGTTCCAGGCCACATATGTACTTGGACAGTATCCCATGAACTGGATTGAAGCAGGTGTAGACTGGATCGGAACATCCTTGTCGCACTTTATACCCGCGGGCATGGTGCATGATTTTCTCATCAATGGTGTTATTGGGGGTGTAGGTGGCGTGATCGTATTTCTTCCCAATATCCTGATCTTGTTTTTTATCATTTCGCTGATGGAAGATACGGGCTATATGGCGCGGACGGCATTTATCATGGACCGTGTTATGCACATATTTGGCCTGCATGGAAAATCCTTTATTCCGCTCGTCATGGGATTTGGCTGTAATGTGCCTGCACTTATGGCTACCCGCATGCTTGAGAACAAGCGCGATCGGATCCTCACCATGCTGATTATTCCATTCATGTCGTGCAGTGCCAGGTTGCCGGTGTATATTCTGGTTGCCGGTGCAGTTTTTCCCAACCGTGCGGGAAATGTAGTGTTCCTGATGTATCTCATCGGGATACTTTTTTCTGTAGTTATGGCCCTACTGTTCAAATCCACCATTTTCAAAAAGAGTGAGGCCCCTTTTGTGATGGAGCTTCCCCCGTACAGGACTCCGGGAATGCGCATGGTGCTCAGGCACATGTGGTTCAAGGGATCGCAATACCTGAAAAAGATGGGAGGGGTGATTTTGGTTGCATCCATTGTAATCTGGGCCCTGGGATATTTCCCGCGCAATGTTGAGTTTTCCAGGGATTATGAAAGCTTAATTGCTGCAGAAAAAGGCGGTCCGGAAGAAATTTCAGAAAGTGAAAATTCAGAAAATCAATCTGTTCAGCATACTCCAGCGCAAGCAGAAGAACGGATCAGGCAGCTTGAGATCAGTATGGAAAATGAGAGACAGGCTTCTTCCTACATAGGAAAACTTGGACGGGCCATTGAGCCGGTTATAGAACCGCTGGGATTTGACTGGAAAATGGGGGTGAGCCTGCTGGCAGGATTTGCGGCAAAGGAGGTGGTGGTAAGTACCATGGGGGTCCTTTACCAGGTGAGCGACAGTGAAGAAAATACAGTTTCCCTGCAGCAGAAACTAAGCGACCAGGTATATACCGAAGGCAAGAAAAAAGGACAGAAAGTTTATAAGCCCCTTTCTGCTTTCAGTTTTTTGATCTTTGTACTGCTTTACCTGCCATGTGTCTCGGTAATTGTGACTATTGGGCGGGAGGCAGGAAGCTGGAAATGGTCGGGATTTGTAATTTTCTATACAACATTCCTTGCATGGTTCGCAAGCTTTTGTGTATATCAAATAGGTTCTCTATTTTAGCGGGCTATTGCTGAAATTATTTTTTAAATTATGCTGAAGAAATTTTCCTTTTTGTTTGGTATGCCGTTTACAGGTATACTGTTGCTGATCATGATCATTTCCATGGCCCTTGCAACATTCATCGAATCCGGACAGGGAACCAATTCTGCCTGGGCGGTGGTCTATGATACCTGGTGGTTTGAAGCGCTCTTTGTGCTGGTAATGATCAACCTGACCGGCAATATTTTCAGGTTAAAACTGTACCGGAGATCAAAACTGACCGTTCTTGTTTTTCATGTTGCATTCATACTGATAATTGTTGGTGCAGGAATCACACGGTACATCGGCCTGGAGGGGATGATGCACATCAGGGAGGGCCAGATGTCGGGGGCAATTGTAAGTAATGATACCTATATGGACCTTCATATTTCGGATGGGGTGCAGGAAATATCAAAATCAAAGAAGGTGATGTTGTCGCCTTTGACCCCGAAAAAATTTTCCTGGAAAGGGAAATTGGGCGACAGGAAGGTACGGATCAGTTCCGTTGAATATATTCAGAATGCAACGGCTCAATATGTTGCCTCTCCCGGGGGCGAGCCCTATGTGCAATTTGTTCTGCTGTCAGGCAGGCAATACACAGCAGGACTGAAAAGCGGACAGGTTGCCGAATATCCTGGCATAAAATTGAGCTTCAATAATGAAGACAGGGAAGTGGATATACGGGTACTCCAGCAGGAAGGCGGACTTGTGGCTTATGCAAAGCACCCCGTTTCCATTACTGCAATGGGAGGAAACGCGGTGCAGCAATTTGAACCCGGAACACCCATACCTGTTGAACAGGGAAAATTGTACGTCATCAGGAACGTCAGGTTTGCTCTCCAGCGGTACATGCCTTCAGCTAAGATGCGGTATGTAAGGACCACGGAACCCGGACACGGAACCGGTTTGAATGTTGTCCGTCTGCAAATAGAGCTGGACGGCATGACATCGGAGCTTTTTGTAAGCGGTCGAAGCAATGTTGTGGGAGAACCGGCATCAACGCAGATGGGCAATACCACCTTTACCTGTACTTACGGATCGCACAGGATCGGGATACCATTTGTGCTCCGCCTGAAGGATTTCAGGATCGACAGGTACCCCGGATCCAACAGTCCGTCGTCTTTCGAAAGCGATGTGGTCCTGATCGATACAGAGTATGGTATCAACGAAGTACGGAACATCTACATGAATAATGTTTTGAAGCACAGGGGATTCAGGTTTTATCAATCGTCGTATGACCAGGATGAAAAAGGTTCCATCCTGTCTGTAAATAAGGACCTGGCAGGAACTGCAGTCACCTATACCGGCTATTTGTTGATGGCGCTCGGAATGGTGCTTGCACTTTTTGTCAGGGGAACCAGGTTTTACGCGCTTTCGAAAAGCACGGCAAAAAGAGGCGCTGCATCGGTTATCCTGCTGCTGGTACTGGCTTTTTCAGGCACATCTTTATCAGCGCAGCCATACCCGGTACCCGCGAAGGGCGATGCTGATGCATTTGGCGGGCTCTGGGTCCAGGGCAAGGAAGGAAGGTTCAAACCAATGAACACGCTTGCAAATGAGGTGATGCGCAAAGTTGTGAAGAAATCAAAATGGGAGGGCAATAATGCCGACCAGGTAATGCTTGGAATGATCCTTTACCCTGATGAGTGGAAGAGTGCTCCCATTTTCGAGGTCGACCATTCAGAACTTCACCAGATGATCGGGTTCAAAGGGACACACGTTGCCTTTAATGATTTTATCAGTGAGAACGGATATATCCTGTCTGAGCCTGTCAACAATGCATACAACAAAAGGGTGCAGGACAGGACCGATCTTGACAAGGAGGTGATGAAACTTGACGAAAAGATCAATGTCTTCTATATGATCCAGACAGGAGCCCTGTTAAAGATATTCCCGGACCCCGGGGCTGAGGACCATTCCTGGACAGCAGTCTCTGAACTTCTGGAAAAAGATCATACGGTTACAGATACCCTCGGACAGGTTTTTTTGTTATATACCAGGGCACTCAGGGATGGGGATTCAGAACTGGCAGGTGAAATACTTCAATTCATTTCAGATTACCAGGAAAACAATACAACATATCCACTGGATCATTTAAAGAAGAAGGCAGAGGTTTTGTACAATAAAATTAATTTGTTTCAGAGGCTGATCAGGTTTTACGGCATCTTTGGGTTGACGCTCCTGGTTTTGCAGTTTTTCAGGATATTCAGACCCCGGAAATGGGTGGAGTATTTATTCTGGATCGGAGTAATTCACCTGGTTGTTGCATTCATTCTGCATACCCTGTTTTTTGGATTGCGCTGGTATGTGAGCGGTCATGCTCCTTTGAGCAACGGATATGAATCAATGATCTTTGTATCATGGATCGCCTTGCTGGCCGGCCTTATCTTTGCGAAACGGACCGGCTTTGCCATTGCCTTAACGGCTATATTATCAACCCTTTCATTGCTTGTGGCCCACATGAGTTGGATGAATCCCGATATTACAAACCTGGTTCCCGTGCTTAAGTCACCCTGGCTTACCATTCATGTTACCGTGATCATGGCAGGATACGGATTCCTTGGAATGAGCATGCTCATGGGACTGACCAATGTTTCATTTTATGCTGTGTTGTCAAAAAATAATGGTCAGCGTATAAAAAATGTGGTGGAGCAACTGACAAAGGTCAACCACCTTTCCGTGATCATAGGGTTGTATTTTCTTGCCATCGGAACGTTTCTCGGCGGTGTATGGGCCAACGAGTCATGGGGCCGTTACTGGGGGTGGGATCCGAAGGAGACCTGGGCGCTCATCTCGGTGCTGGTCTATACTTTCATAACACACATGCACAGGTTCCCCGGTATGAAAGGGAGTTATACATTCAACCTTGGTACCCTGCTTGGTTATTTTTCTATTCTTATGACCTATTTCGGGGTGAATTATTTCCTGGGTGGCATACATTCTTATGCAGGAGGAGCAGCATTTGCCATTCCTTTCTGGGTATATTTGATCCTTATATTCCTATTCACTGTATCGCTTATCGGCTATAACAAACAAAAGATCTTATCCATCAATTATTTAGATGAATCATGAATCAATTGACACTTGCAACGCCTGCCCTGCTGTTTTCAGCAATATCGCTGATCATGCTTGCCTATACCAACCGTTTCCTTGCTTATGCAACCCTGGTCAGAAACCTTCATGCACGTTACCTGGAACATAAGGACAAGGTGCTGCTGTGGCAGATCAAAAACCTGCGAAAAAGGCTTACACTCACGCGGGGCATGCAGGTCATGGGTATTTCCAGTTTGCTTTTATGTGTAGCCACGATGTTTCTGCTCTATATCGGGACGATCACGCTGGCGGAAATAATTTTTGGCATCGCGCTGGTGCTTCTGATACTGTCGCTCTCCCTGCTTATCTGGGAAATTCAGATATCCACCAGGGCGCTTGATCTGCACCTGGGGGATATGGAAGAGCCAGGGGCCAGGGGCTGAGGCGAATGTCGAATATCGAATGTCGAATGTCGAAGGTCAACCAGCCAACAAGTAACCAGTAACCAGCAACCCACCTACGCCAAGGCTACGGTGGACGAAGCCAGCAATCTCGACATTCGCTAACGCTCGTCGGGACTAACCAAACCGGTTCGTCGATGTCGGTGAGACGGTGGGTCAGTGAGACAGTAAATGATCAACGGAATTGGCTGGATAGTATTTATGATACCGCAACACATTAACAGCTAACCTGTTAACCAGTAACCAGTAACCAGTAACAAGAATCTATATATATAATTCGCTATTAAAATATATATATTTAAAAAGGCACGTCGTTTAGTTCACTCCTGTCCTGCTTTCCAAAATCAATTACACAATTGTATCCATATTGCTTGTGCTCGCGGATTGCGACACCAACGGAGTTGAATTCCGGCTTGAGGAAGTTCTTCCTGTGCCCGAGGCTCTCAACACCATCATCGATCAAAAGTGTGATGACAATATCGATGGCATTTTGGTAACCATAGGAGCAGTTTTCTCCAACGCTGTTATAGGGGTTTCCCATCAACGGATCGAACCGCTTGTTGAAATCTTTGTGTCCGACATGACCTGTCCTGCCGGATTCTTCTGCATGTCCCTGTGCGATGAGGGTCAGATCTTTTTCAGGGAACAGCAATCCAAGGTCCTCTACCTTGCGGAGGTCCCTATACAGCGACTTCAGGTAGGAATTGTTCTCAATGTTGTTTGCTTCCACATATTCTGTCAGAATTGTTTCCGCAAAATGCTTTCCGTCTGTCCGTGCCAGGTTCATGAAGAAAACCACTTTCTTTTCCTCTTCCGTGTAAAGCGAGAAACCTGCCCCGGTATTGGCCTTTTCAATTACTTCCCTGTCCCATTTGTCCCAGACGCTGTGCTGAGCATTCAGACGGCCTGCCAGGAGCAGAATGATCAATATTAAAGTTGCCGGTCTCATTATAGTTTTAATTGAATAACAACAATTTCAGCGGTGTGTTCGATGGTGTGCCGCGGCAGTTTCCGTGATGATCTCATCCGTCTTGCGGATCATGTAGATGTCGTAGCCGGGAAATGCCCCGAAACCGATTTTCTCATACAGCCTTTTTGCCGGGATATTATCGCTGTCCACTTCCAGCTTAACCTGGCAGCCTTTTTCTTTAACAAATTTCATTGTTTCCATGGCCAGTTGCATTCCCAGTCCCTGTCGCTGGTATTCTTTCTTAATGCCAAAATGGTGCAGGAACAACCTTCTCCCGTCGTATGTGATCCAGGATGAACCTATGATCTCCCCGGTATGCTCATTATCCAGGATGATCAGTTTTCCTCCAAGTTTCAGGGTCTGCCTCACGGTTTCCGCAGTGTCTCCGCGCTCATGTCCCCCCATATCAAGCGCCTTCCACAGGGCCAGCAATTCCGGGAAATCATCATCTTTGTAATCTCTGAATCGCATATAATTCAGGTTTTTATGACATACACCTGTCCGGCTTCATAGCGCATGATCCTGACTTCATCTCCTTTATTTATAAAACCATATTCGGCTTTGGCATCATAAATCTCGTTGTCCACCATGACTTTGCCGGAGGGCCTGAGAATGGTGTTGGCTGTACCCGTTTTACCGATAATGTTTTTCGTTGTGGGGTCAACTCCAAGATACCCTTCATCCGTATTTTGGTTGGCTCCCAGCACCAGGCTCGTGAAGATATTGGTTGTTAATAACTTGCTCGCGGCCCAGATGGAAATAATGAGTCCCAGAACGGAGGAAAGGATCACTATCCCAAAGGATTTGAACAGTAAATTTATACCCTCGCCTGTAAACTCAAAGTCCTTTAACATCTCGTTGTCCACCATGCTCATGGCCAGTCCGAATATGACGGCAATCACGCCTGCTATTCCGGCCACTCCAAAACCGGGTATGGCAAAGGCTTCAACAAGCAGCAGGATGATTCCAAGGATAAAAACGAGCAATTCCCAGTATTCGGCAAGTCCCTCAAGGTAAAGGGGTGCAAAATAGAGAAGTGCTGCAACCGCTGATGCCGCCAGCGGAAAACCTATGCCGGGCGACTGCAATTCAAAATATATCCCCCCAATGATGATCATGATCAGTATGCCGGATACATAGGGATTGATCAATAAACCAATGATCCGGTCCATCGTTGAAGGTTTGTATTCCTTCAGGGTATATTCTTCGATACCTATATTTTCAAGCAATTCCTTCCTGCTGTTAACAATGCCTTCACAGTAGCCGTGTTCCATGGCTTCTGTAGCTGTGAATGTGAGAACCTGCCCGGTGTCGCTGACATTTTCAACAAAGATCTTTGGATCCACCATCGCTTCGGCAATGGCCGGATCCCTTCTCCAGAAAATCGTTGTGTCGCCGTTTACAACAACGGTGTCTTTCCCCTGGGCCTCTGCAGTTGCACGCATGGTGGCACGCATGTATGACTGGTATTTGTCGGGAACCTGTTCTCCTGACTGGTTTACCACAGTTGCTGCTCCGATTTTTGCACTGGGCTTCATGTAGATACTGTCGCATGCAATGGATATCAGTGCACCGGCGGAGGCTGCATTGTCATTGATAAATACATATACGGGTATCGGGGAGTTCAGAATATGGGTGCGGATAGAATCCGCGGCGCTTACCTCCCCTCCATAGGTGTTCATATCGATCAGCACCACGTCGGCCTGCATCTCCCTGGCTTCCTGGAAAGCTAATTTCGTGGTTCTCCAGATGGGAGCAGCGATCATTTCCTTGATCTCATACAGGTAGACGGTGGTGGTATTATCCAGGGTATCATTGCCGGCAGCATCGGGTAGTGCCAAAAGTGTATCCACCTGTCCGTTCAAAATAAATGCAATCCACACCAGAGGGATTATCAGTATACTTTTTTTCATGACCTTTTATATGTGATGTAAAAATACAACAATTATTTGTGTCTGTCCATAATGTCCGATATACTCATCTATATTATAATTTCAGCGGTATTCGTGAGCTCGTTTCACTCGGTTCTGCGTTGCTGCTCCGCGCGCCTTGATCTCGAACATTATGATCCAGCCACCGGACTGTCTTGGCAGACGCCATTTAAGTTCTATACGCCATTGGGCAGTTCCGGGAAACAAACAGGAAAGCTCCCCGAGTATTCTGAGAAAATTGACTTAAATTTGTGTTTTGCGCTGAATCAGGGAATTAAGCTGTCTGGTCTTTGTTTTCACAAGGAAAGATCAATTCCTGATCCCTGGAAGCGTGGTTTATTTTTGTTGTGAATTTTTCATTTTATTTGCAGAACATTGCAGGATAACAAACTTTTGAAGGTATGAGTATAAAATCCATAATGGCCATTTCCCCGGTCGACGGAAGGTACCATTCCAAAACCAGTATGCTGGAGTCGTATTTTTCTGAATATGCCCTGATCAGGTACAGGATACATGTTGAGATCGAATATTTTATTGCCCTTGTAAATGCCGGGATACCGCAACTTTCCGCGTTCCCGGAAGAGATGTTTGAAAAGGTCCGCGATTTGTACAGGTCATTTGCCCCGGAGGATGCGTTGAAGGTGAAAGACATTGAGAAGGTCACAAATCATGATGTCAAGGCCGTTGAATATTACATTAAAGAAGAGTTCACCCGGCTTGGGATTTCTGATTTTGCAGAGTTCATACATTTTGGACTGACATCTCAGGATGTTAACAATACCGCGGTGCCATTGTCGATAAAACATGCCCTTGACAAGGTCTATTATCCGCTGATGGAGGATTTGATCTCTGAACTGGAACACCTTGCAATTGACTGTGAAGACATTCCAATGCTGGCAAGGACACATGGTCAGCCGGCATCTCCGACAAGGCTGGGTAAAGAGATCCGGGTATTTACTTCAAGGATCGACGAACAGCTGACAAGCCTGGAGGAGATTCCTGTTCCCGCGAAATTTGGCGGAGCAACAGGAAATATGAATGCGCACATGGTGGCCTATCCCGGGATCGACTGGTTTGAATTTGGGGAGGATTTTCTAAGCGGAATTCTGGGATTGAAGAGATCATGGCCCACCACGCAGATTGAACACTATGACAACCTTGGCGCCATGTTCCATGCCATGATGCGGATCAATACAATATTGATCGATCTGACGCGTGATCTGTGGACCTATATCTCCATGGAATATTTTTCGCAAAAGATCAAAAAGGGTGAAGTGGGTTCATCGGCCATGCCCCATAAGGTAAATCCCATTGATTTTGAGAATGCAGAAGGGAACCTGGGTGTTGCCAATGCCTTGTTCGGGCATCTTGCTTCAAAACTGCCGGTATCGCGGTTGCAGCGCGATCTGACAGATTCAACGGTACTGAGGAATGTCGGGGTTCCCATGGCCCATACCATTATTGCGATTCAATCAACAATGAATGGTTTGAAAAAACTGCTGGTGAATGAAAAGGCGATCATGGAGGACCTGAACAACAACTGGGCTGTGGTAGCAGAGGCGATACAAACCATCCTGAGAAGGGAAGGGTATCCCAAACCTTACGAAACTTTGCTGGAATTGACCCGGAATAATAAAAGAATTACAAAAAATGCAATCAGCAGCTTTATTGATACGTTAGATGTTAGTGATGAGGTAAAGAGAGAACTTAAGAATATCACACCCATGAACTATACCGGGTTATAAAACCCGATCTTTATGAAGCGCTTTTTCAGACTTTTCAAATACCTGGTTCCTTATAAATGGAGCGTCGTTCAGAATGTAGTATTCAATGTATTGGGTGCATTCTTTGCCCTCTTTTCATTTGCCATGGTCATTCCGTTTCTCCAGGTATTGTTCGATAACCAGCCCATGGTGACGGAGCCCGCTGAATTTGAATTAAAGACCAGCTGGTTGATGCATACGCTGAACTATTACCTCAGCAAGCTTATCCTCACACATGGCAAGCCAATGGGGCTCGTCATGGTTAGTGTCATGGTCGTTGTTTTTAGTTTGCTTAAAAACAGCTTCCTTTACCTGGCCAACTTCAGTCTTGCATCTGTGCGGGCCAAAACGGTGAGGGACATCAGGTTGGAGATCTATAACAAGATCATTAGGTTGCCCCTTTCGTTCTATACCGAAGCAAGAAAGGGGGATGTTATCACAAGGATCTCAAATGATGTCCAGGAGATTGAAGCATCCATCATGAGTTCCCTTCAAATGGTGTTCAGGGATCCGCTTACAATAATAATCTACTTCTCTTTCCTGATGGCTACCAATTGGCAGCTTACCTTATTCGTTATTGTGATATTGCCATTGTCGGGACTGTTTATCGGACGGATTGCGCGGACACTCAGGCAGCGATCATTCAGGGGGCAGCAGCAGTTGGGAGAGGTAATGTCTGTGATCGAGGAGACCCTTACCGGACTCAGGATCATCAAGGGATTCAATGGAGAGGCTGAAATGGGAGAAAAATTCAGTCGCGCGAATAACAGGTTTGCACGACTGATGAAGAGCATTATGAGAAGAAGACAACTTGCCAGTCCGCTCAGTGAATTCCTGGGGACTATTGTTCTGATGATACTGATGGCCTATGGTGGCTGGCTGGTTTTGTCAGAGGACAACAACATGACATCCGAGAGCCTGATATTTTTCCTGGTTGTTTTCAGTCAGATCATTACACCGGCCAAGAATTTTTCCACGGCCTATTTTTCAATTCAAAAAGGAATGGCATCTGTTGACCGGGTAGATGAGCTCCTCAAAGCGGATGAGAGGATCATTGAATTACCGGATGCATTGCCCGTGAAGGACTTTACCCGCGAGATAGAATTCAGGGATGTCAGTTTCAGGTACGATGAAGAGGATGTGCTCAAACATATTAACCTGAAGATACTAAAGGGCCAGCGCATTGCCCTTGTCGGGAAATCGGGTGCAGGCAAATCCACGATGGTTGATCTGTTACCGAGGTTCATGGATCCTGTATCCGGTGAAATCCTGCTCGACGGGATATCCCTGAAGAATTACAAAATTGCAGATCTCAGGAACCTGATGGGCATCGTTTCCCAGGATTCCATCTTATTTAATGATACCTTCTTTAACAACATCGCATTTGGATCCAATCAGAAAGAGATGGATGCTGTCAGCAATGCTGCCGAAGTCTCCAACGCGGCAGAATTTATATATGACACTCCGGGTGGAATGAATGAAGGAGTGGGAGATGGAGGCGGTAAATTATCAGGTGGACAGAAACAGCGCGTAAGTATCGCCAGGGCTGTTATGGCCAATCCCCCGATACTGATCCTTGATGAAGCAACCTCATCCCTGGATACTGAAAGTGAGCGGCTGGTGCAGGATGCCATTGAAAGGCTGATGGAGAACCGCACCTCGATCGTGATCGCTCACAGGCTTTCAACCATTAAGAATGCAGACCTTATTGTGGTGCTTGATGAAGGAGAGATTGTTGAAATGGGAAGGCATGATGAACTGGTGAAGAAGAGAGGTGTCTACCATAAGTTGCACAAAATGCAAACATTCTGATGATGAAGATCAGTGGGTTTACAATGGGCAAGAATGCCCACAAATTATATTATCCGCTCAGACATGCCGTGGAATCGATCCTGCCGATCGTAGATGAATTTGTCGTTGCACTGGGTGACAGTGATCCTGACGATACCACGAGGGAGGAACTGGAAAAGATCGGAAACGACAAGGTCAGGATCATTGATACCGTATGGGACATTGAAAAATACCCGCAGGGGATGGAACACGCGCACCAGACCGACATTGCCAGGGAACATTGCTCAGGCGACTGGTTGTTCTACCTGCAATCGGATGAGGTCGTTCATGAGAAATACCTGCCTGTAATAAAAGAGAGGTGTGAAGAGCTGCTTGATGATCAGGATGTCGAGGGACTGCTTTTCAATTACCATCATTTCTGGGGAGATTATGATCACCTGCAGGACAACCATTGCTGGTACAGGAAGGAGATCAGGATCATCAGGAACGATCCGGAGATCCATTCCTGGGAAAGCGCACAATCATTCAGGAGAATACCCGGGTTTGACGGTCTGAATTACCGGAGGCAGGAAGAGACTTACAAGCTGAAAGTAGCGGAGGTGGATGCATGGATCTATCATTACGGATGGGTGCGTCCACCGGATGTCATGCAGAATAAGATCAGGGCATTGTCGACGAATCATGAGGGGGAAGAGGCGGTTCTAAGAAAGGTCCGTCAGAAAAAGTACCCAAGTCATTTTGATTTCGGAAACCTGAGCAGGCTGACAAGGTTCAAAGGAACACATCCAAAGGCAATGAAACCATGGATAGAGAGGTTTAACTGGAAGGACCAGCTCCGGTATTCAGGGCCTTCTGAAAGTCTCAATCCTGAAAAAATGAAACACGATTTGCCGGGGTACAGGTTCATTTCGTGGATTGAAAAGCATGTACTGTTCAACAGCAGACTCGGGGAATTTAAAAATTACAGGCTGTTGAAACGGTAAATTTTTTGGTGCGATGCTGATCAGTGGACAGCCACTATTTAGTGCTTGTCAATAAAGTTGGAGTGGCTGGATCATAAAGTTCGAGAGCAAAGCGCGTAAAAATCTTAAACCGCAGTATACTAACGTATTCGAGGATTTAAGATTTTTGCAGCAATGCAGCTATCGGACTTTATGGACAGCCACTATTTAGTTTACAAGATCAATAACCCATTCGGCAAGCCAGCTAAACCTGCTGATACCAGAGGTTTCTTCAATGATGTATGCAATAAAGAACAGGTAAAGGAACGCAAGGACGATCCCGGTTCTCCTGTTCAGTTTCCTGTAGTAGATCAGCACAGGAATCGCGATGATATTGATGAGCCACATGCAGAGCCAGAAACTTATACTGAGTACCCTTGTGCCGGATGACATCTGGATGGGACCGTTGATCAGTGTATAGATCAGCAGCGGAAGTCCAAGCGCAAATGAAAGGTCAAAAATGTTGCTGCCGATGGCATTGGAAATGCTGTCGTCATGGTTGCCTTTTCTTGCATCACGCACAGATACCATTGTATCGGGAATGCTTGTGGCTGCAGAGGCGAGCAATACGGATAAAAATACGATGGGAAGGTCGAGACCATACAAGGTCTGATTAAAAAGTACATATTGATAGGCCCCGAGCAGTTCTGTTCCTTTCACCAGCAGCCAGGTGCCAAGGCTCATGAAAACAGTGGAGATGATCAAAGTTGACCAGGCATTGCTCCTGTTCAGCTCCCTGCCGTTCAACAGAATTTGTTTCACATCGAGTTTCAGGAAATGAAATGCTGTAAGAGGAATTTTGTCCATGGCATACTTCCCGGGTTCATCAATATAGTCGTTTTCAAATCCAAATCCTTTTCTTAGAAAAACCAGGTACAGCACGTATATCAATATAAGCATCAAGCCAAGGACTGGTGTCAGCACCTCCTTTGAGATGATCAGAATAAATGCAACATTGGCAAAAATAAGGAACAATCCGTCCCGTTGTATCACCTTCCTGTTCAGTGTGAACCTGTTCTGAGCCGACCTGATCCTTCCGAAAAGAATGATCGCCAGGGGTATCACCAGGATATTGAAAACAGCGCTTCCTGCCACGACTCCAAGTCCGCCGGAAAAACTGTCAACAAATTCATCCTTGTTCTTTACATAGAACAGGAAAAACAGGGTGGTAAGGAATTCAGGCATGCTGCTTGCAACTGCATTGATGGTTGCCCCCTTGACGCCGCGGGACATCTTCCGACCGAGGTAATCTGCCGCGATCTCAAATCCATCGGTACTTTTCCAGATGATATGAGCGCTGGCCGCAATAAAGATCAGGGGTATGACAATGCCCAAAATGTGTTCCGCCATTATTTCAGTTTTTTCAAAATATCATCGGGTGCCAGCCGTATCAACTGGTCGTCGATGAAAAGTTCTTCAAAATCAACCAGCATGTTCTTTCTCAACGGGCCCAGCCTTTGTTTCCCCTGTTGATAATCTGTTCCTGACAGGATCGAATGCGCGGGACATGGTTTGTTGTACATTGAAGATCACATACAGATAACCCCAGAGTACCGTAAAGGCTACCAGAAGTGCTATGAAGATCAAAAAGGAACAGACCATAGCCAGATGCGGCAAAAGCAGAACCATCAATCCCATGAGAAAAAGGCTGGATAACGCGTATGTGATTGTCAATACTACCAGTTGAAAGTTCTGTAGAAAGAATCTATTTCTTCTTTTCATTCGATTTCAGATCTTGCCCAAAGTTATTAAAAATGGATCATTGCACATTGAACAGGACGAACAGTTCGGTTCTTTTCTTAATTTTATCTTTGAAGAAAGAACATCGTATATGAAAATGAACCGGTTGGAATTGCTGTCTTTGCTTATTATAATGCAGGTTGCAATACCGGCTTATTCTTCTGTATCGAAAAATGACACCCTCGAAATCCTTTCTTCATTCAACATTTCATCCTGGTATCACCACGGCTATTTGTTCCCGCACTATCCCTCCATAAGGTTCTATAATACTGATAACATCAATGGTTTTGAACTGTTTGTTTCAAAATATTATCCGGAGATGAGGCACCACCGGTCAACTGAGATCGGGGCCGGTTATTATTATTCGAATCTTGGAAACCGGGATATATACGGCAGGGTTCACGGACTTTACACGGCCATTGGTACTGATTTCCTTCGTGAAAGGTTTCCGGTTTATATACAGCAGACCACTGCTTTCGGGATCAGTTACAATACAAAAAGGTTCGATATTCAGGATAATCCATTCAACAGGCCCGTGGGATCACATTTGAATGCCTATATTGAACTGTCGGTGATCCTGAGGGCTGAAATTGCTGAACATTTAATAGTATCTGCAGGACCAACCCTGGTCCATATGTCAAACGGTAATATTGAAAAGCCCAATCTCGGAATGAACCTGGTGAATACGAAGATCGGACTGACCTATGAGATCAATGCACCCTATCCGTTAATGAATAAAAAAGCGCTGGCTCCGAATGAATTCAGCAAGAACAGTTTTCAGATGATCTTATCCGGCAGCATAAGGAAATTGTCAAGAAAGGTCCCGGAGATCTATCTTGTGGCAACACTCGTAGCAGATTATTCCAGAAGGATCAACCGTTACCAGGCACTTGGAGCAGGTATGGACATCGTGTATGACCATACGCAGGGAAGTGAAACCATTGTGATACAAGACAGGCTTGATGAGATTGTACCGTGGCATATAGGCGCGCATTTAACCTGGGAGAGGTTCTGGAACCGGTTCTCCATTGTTCTTCAGCCCGGTTATAAGATCCTTACATTTTCAAAGCAGGAATTTTATCAATACAACCGTATAGGAGTGAGGTACTGTATTAAAGACGTGATCATTTTAAACTGGTCGGTTAAAACACACCGGTTCAGCGCTGACTTCGTTGAATTTGGTATTGGATATTCATTGCAATGATGATTTGGTTAAGACTTTGTATTTCAGATAATTAACAACTAATAATATGAACTGGTTTTTAAAGTACGCCACGCTGTTGATGATTTTAGCAATGGTTGTTTCCTCTTGTGAAAAGATCATTTTCTCAGACAATGGGGAATTGGTGCGACTTGAAACGGAATTTGAGTCATTTTCACAAATATCCTTTTATGATATTTTTGATGTCGAAATTGCTGTCGATACAGTGTTTTCTGTTTCGGTTGAGACTGATGAAGAATTTTTGGACCAGATCTCTGTTACGCTTGATTCAGGAAATCTAATACTTAACGACCACAATGTTCTGAAAATTCTGACGGATTACCCCCGGCCCTTTGTCAGGATCACACTTCCTTATCTGAATGATCATATTTTACTGAAAGCCCCTGTGCGAATTACCAGCAGCGATACTTTGAGGATACCAAAATTGCGCATTGTATCACTCGGCAAGGCAGCAGATATTGATCTGTGCATCGATACGGATCATTTTCAAATTACAACAGGATCTGATAATTTTGGTTTTTACAGGGTCCGGGGATATTCGGATAATTCAAGGTTATGGCCAAGGGGAAGCAGTATTTTTGATGCTTCAGAACTGGAAACAAAGAATTGTTACGTGTTTAACAATTCTATAGGCGATTGCACTGTGAATGTGCGAGGGACACTTGAAGCCGGGCTCGACCGGGCAGGAAACATTTATTATTACGGCAGACCGGAAGAAATTGTGATCCTCGAAGAAAGCGGAACCGGTAAATTGATACAGGTGGACGATTAAGACAAAAGGTTATCTTGCTTAACGAATACCACCATAACAGGCTTTTCATTCTTGATACGGATCAGTTCCTATCGGGAATTTATTTTATTAATGTTCGCTCTGACGACAGAAACAGTACGGTTAAGGTTGTGAAGAATGAATAATTATTATTAATATTACAACTCAAATTTTTTTTGTATAAATTATATTTTTTCGGCGGTTTATATATTGCCGGGGAGGAACCGAAAATCCTTAAGAGTAGGAAAACCTTAAATCACAAAAGTTATGTTGAAAAAACTCAGACTCTTTGCCCTTTTAATTGGAGCAGCAGCACTCATGTCAAGTTGTGCACTCACTTTACCTGTAAATGCAACCAGCAACCCGGTGGGAAATAAGGTTGGAACTGCAAAAGCAACCGGATACCTTGGCTACCTCTTTTTTGACCAGGATGCCAGTATCCAGACTGCTGCTAAGAATGGCGGTATTACAAAAATTTCAACGGTTGATATGAAAACAACCAACATTCTGAATTTAATTGTTACTTATGAGGTAATAGTAACTGGAGAATAAAACAAAATTTTCAAAACAGCCTGAAATTTCAATTTCAGGCTGTTTTTTTATGCTTACTTTTTAATGATGAGGCAGATGTGTGCATTTAGGAGTTGTAAGGTGTTCAAATGGATACCATTTTTTGCAATTGTGGTCCTGCTTATCCAGGGTTGCTTTGGGGTAAGACCTGCTGCTACCAAGTCGGGAAGGAGCCTTTACCAAACCTTCTATGTTGGGGAAGCAGGTAACCAATATTTTATAAAACCTATGGTTTTTGAAAGCGAAGGGGACCAGTATCTTACCATGGACATTACATTCAGGTACAACAACACTTTTAATGACACAGCCACGGTAAATATTTCTTTTTATTCTGACAAGCTGATCAAAGAAGTACAATCTGTATCTATCAAAAATACTTCAACAGAAATATTGCTCTCAGATTATCAAAGACTTTACATTGAGAAGCAGGGTAAAATGATCGTCTCCCGTTTCAGTTGCAATGCACACATGCCTTCTTTGGCATTGCTATTCGAAGATTCCAGATGGATCATCACAATGCAAGATAAAGAAAGTCATGAAAATTATTTGCCTTCGAGAAGGACTGCCAAGAAACTGGAAAGCCTGTACCAGGATCTGTTTTTCATCTTATAGATTTACCAACAGGCCATTTGGTTACATTATAAAAGAGAATTCAACGGGTGCGATCCTGTAAAATGGGCAGATCATATATCAACTCCGGTGTTTTGCCAAATAACTTTACCAGCAAAAAGTTAATCAACTTTAATTATTTTTTCAAGGTACATCCTGCTTTCCGTCTTGATTTTCAGGCAATATATTCCTTCCTGGAAATCGCTCATATCCATAAGCATTACATTTGTATTTTTGTAAATCAGTCTGCCATCAAATGAGTACAGGCTGATTGAATATTCATTATCCGGGATGTTGAAATAAAGTATTTCTTTTACCGGGTTGGGATATGCCCAAATTTGATCCAAATCGTAATTATCAATACCGGATATGCGGTTGAAATTTGCTGCTAAAGTCCTGTTGCTATATACATCAAAGGAATAGATGTCAGCTGTATCCATTTCCGTGTCATTTTCTGTCCAGTTAACAAATTTATACCCTGTATCAGGAATTGCTGTCAATACTGCCGTTGCTCCATACTGAAAGGTTCCGGTGCCGGTCACGGTCCCGCTGTTTTCCGGGTTGACCGTTGTCGAAATCTCAAATTCCTGAACTTCAAAATTAGCCACAAGGTTCATGTCTGCATTTGCAGTGAAAGCAAAAGCCGTATCCTGTGATACAACGGCTCCGTCATAGCTCCAGTTTTTAAATCCATAGCCTTCATTGGGTGTTGCTGTAAGTTCAACTATTTCCCCGATTGTATAGGTTCCTGCACCTGTGATGGTTCCGGAATTTTCAGGGTTAACTTCGGCAGTGATGCTGATTGATTTCAGATCGAAATTTGCGACGAATGATCGTTGTCCGTTTACGGTGAATGAAAAAGTGTTTTCTTCGGTTACGACAGTATCTGCTTCGGTCCAGTTTATGAAATTATAGTTTGAACCAGGAGTTGCAGTTATCTCAGCAGTTTCACCCGGCAGATAGGATCCAGGACCGGAAACGGTTCCGCTGTTTGCCGGATCAACGGATGCGGTTATTTCATACCGGATCTGTTTGAAATTTGCAATCAACGCCCTGTTTGAAAGCACCCTGAAGATAAAGACAGTGTCCTGATGTACCATTGAACCATCCTCACTCCAGCCGGTGAATTCGTATCCTACTGCCGGCGTTGCTTTCAACCTTGCAGTATCGCCTGTGGCGTAGGTGCCGGCCCCGCTAACAGTGCCTCCGCTTTCAGGATCAACGGTTATGGTCACTTCATAGGACTGGTTCTCAACGACCTGAACGAGTTCATGCGCGTTGATCATTCCATAACCCCAGGTATTGTTAGGAGTGTCGCCGGTATTCGCTGTATTTATGGAATGATTTTCAAACAGTTGCTTGATCCCGTCAGGTGAAAGTACCGGATTGGCTTCCAGAAGAAGGGCGACAATGCCTGCAACTGCCGGACTTGACATTGATGTCCCCTGTTTAAGCGCGAACAGGTATTCTATGCCTCCCTCTGTGATGCCATCGGTAACATAATCATAGGAGTCGGTAAAATCCGGATCAACTGAACTTACAGATGAGGATATCCACTGGCCGGGAGCGGTGATGTCAGGTTTTATCCTGCTGTCTGCAGTGGGGCCTTTGGAGGAAAAGTATGCGATCTCCCCTGCCTCTATACCAGGAAAATAATACGTATTTCCTTCAATATCCGTAAATTCTGTTTTTGATGTGTATGCACCTACCGAGATGATATTTTTGCCTGTACCTCCTATTTCACCTATGGTGGAGTTGGTATTTCCATCTAACAATTCAGGAACAGTGTAATCAAGTTTGGAAAAGACAGCATTGTCATCATTTCCACTCCAGGCATCTACATGCAAATTTTCTCCGATGATCTCCAGCATTATGTAATCGTGGATGTCACCATTTCCATCCTGCTCCGTATTGTCAAATTCAATGAAGACGCGCGGTTTGTTGTTGTTCGGATTGCTGTTTTGCACAGAAATGAATAAAGTAACCCTGTCTGTATCGGTTCCATCCCCGTCATTCAACGTGATATTATAGGCATTACTGGAGGAAGTGGATATGTAATCGGTAAAATCCTGGTAGGTATTGCTTTCCGTATTAAAAATATTTACAGCAAATGTAAACTCTGAATTTTCCTCACCCCATAAATCCATGAAGGTTGATCCGGCGCTTGGATTGTCAGGATTGCCTTTAAATTCTATAAAACTGAAAACTGTATCTGTACCGGAAAAAGTATGATCAAGGTGCAGTTCCCGGCTTCCTTCATTTCCTGCAGAACCAACAACTATTCTGCCTCCTCCAGCATACTGGTCGGTGAAACTGTCAAAAAATGATGTACCGTCGTGCGGACCATAATGACTGCCGAGGCTGATATTTATTACAGCAGGTTTCCCAACCTGATCAGCATGATTGAAGATGTAGGTAATTGCATCTGCTATGTCAGTGGTATAGCGCTTTGTTGCCACAATTACGATCTCACTTTCAAAAGCAATTCCCCTGTATTTTTCATGCAGCGATCCGCCGCTGCCTGCTGCAATTCCTGCTACATGGGTACCGTGACTTCCTTCATTCAATCCGTCATTGCCCTGGCCCAGTATCTCATCCTTGCCAACAAGTTCATTACCGTAATTGAATCCGGTTGGTGGGGTGCCGTCTGTACCCTGATCCCAAACCCGGCTGATGCGGTAATCGGTGAAGGTTGAATCATAAAATGTCGGATGGGTATAATCAAACCCCCCGTCAATTATTCCCACTATTACATTCTTGCCGGTGTAAGGTCGCGTGATGTTCAGTCCTTCATGGACCTGGTTTGTCAGCGTCTGGTTTCTGGCGCTGTCAATTGTTGAATGCGTCTTCCGGCTGATTTCAATGTATGAGATCCCCGCTAAATTCAGAACAGGCTCCAGGGAGTTGAGAGGGATCCTTGCAGTACAGATATTTTTGGCAAGGCTGTTTATTTCCAACCCCATTTCAACCAGGGATCCGGGATCAAAATCATTGGAAAAACCGATGAAAGCATCTACAAAATATTGTCCTCTCTTTTCTGTTAGTTTTATTTCCCCGTCACTTACTGTTGTACTTTTTAATAAAGAGGGACCGTAAATAAGTTTTGCAACTTCGGGTGAATAATTCACGGGCAGCTTTTGCACGAGTTCTGCTTTTGCCGGTTTAAATGTGTTTTTTTTATCGAATACCTGTGCATCCAAAGAGAAAAAAACAAAAGAGAGAATTGCGATCAGCAGGGTTGCGTTTTTCATCCTAATTTTTGTTTGTTCTTGCTTTGCGTGTTATTTCAAAATATTTTATTCCTTTCGTTTCAAGGAAGCCTTCCATTCTTTGAACAGGGATGCTGACGGTTAAAATGTCTTCTGACCCCGAATTTGTTGTAATTCCCAGTTCATCCAGCACAGCAACGTCAAATCCGGGAGCGGTGTGTAAAAATCCGATAACATGATATTCTCCTGACAATTTCCTGAGGGAATATTTATTTGCCAGGTTCTCCGAAGGTATGAATGTATCATTGTTCTGATTTCCTCTTTCAAGGTATAATTCCTGCAGAAATTGCTGAGCTCTGGGGGAAAGTACGAATGCTGCATTGAATGTAATTTCTTCAGAACTGCTCTGCTGACCTGTATGTTTTTGGGAATTGCAGCTATGCATCAAAATGGCAACAAGGATGATGGTTGAATATCTCATTGGACCAATTAAATATGTGGAGTGCTAATATAATAAATATAGGATACAGACAAATTTAATGGAACAAATGTTGAATTGCAGAAATTACTCCCGGTGGTCGTGATCCCGTAAGAGAGGAGCTTCACCACACAAAAACCCTGTCAGCTCCTTTGGTCGCTGCCGGTTTGTTATTACCTGAAACCTTATAAAAACTCCTGCGTCGTTTTTAACGGTTCCCGGAAATAACAAACCCGTTCAACCTTTCAGGATGAACGGGTTTTTGTGTGGTGGCGGAGGAAGAGGGATTCGAACCCCCGGTCCGCCGTAGGCGGACAACGGTTTTCAAGACCGCCGCATTCGACCACTCTGCCATTCCTCCGGGCGCAAAATTAGTAAAATTTATTGTTCCGGTGAGCGTAGGATTCAAAAAATGTGTAAATATCATTTAAACAATGTGTTACGTGCTATATATGTAATTATAGCGCGGTGGTGGTAATTAACAGGAAATCCTTTGCTGTGCTGATATTCAGAGGGAGATTTTTGTTTTATAACAGTCAGATTTTGGCAGTTTATAAAGAAAACCCCCTGTTTTATCAACAAATACGGCATTTTTTGACATTAATATTTGTGTGGGGAAAGAAAATCTATATATTTGTTTACGTGTTTGGAGTGAACATAAATTTATTACTAACCCTAAAAAATTAATTATTATGAACAAAGCTCAATTAATAGATGCAATTGCTGCGGAGGCTAATTTGACGAAAGCCGATGCCAAAAGAGCTCTTGATGCATTCATTTCAACTACAACTGCAGCTCTCAAAAAAGGAGACCGTGTTGCATTGGTTGGTTTTGGTTCTTTTTCAGTTTCAGAAAGAGGCGCAAGAACCGGTCGCAATCCACAGACTGGTGCTGAAATTAGAATTGCAGCTAAAAAAGTTGTTAAGTTCAAAGCTGGTAGCGAATTGTCAGACGCTGTTAAGTAAAGATATTTGAACTGATCTTATTTAAGGCCGTCTCATTTCGAGATGGCTTTTTTTATGCACAATAATGTAAGATCTATGCTGGATACCTATGAAGAAGCCCTTATGGACTTTCTGCTTCCAATGGTCAATGAGAACAGACTGGCTTTGATTGAGCAAGTTCTTTCGAACAGAACAAGGTATGTTACAGTAATGCTGGAAGATATCTACCAACCTCAGAATGCAAGTGCAGTGCTGAGAACCTGCGACTGTTTCGGAATACAGGATGTACATGTTGTGGAGAACAGGAACAGTTTCAATTTGAATCCTGAAGTGGAACTTGGCGCTGCACAATGGTTGTCCGTAAATAAATACAGTAATAAGACCAACAATACTCCGGCTGCCATTGGCAGACTCAGGGAAATGGGTTACAGGATCGTTGCTACAACACCTCATAACGAGCACCTTAAGCTTGAGAATTTTGACCTTTCAAAGGGTAAAGCTGCAATAATGCTGGGGACGGAAATGCAGGGATTGTCAGAAAATGCAATGGATATGGCCGATGAATACCTGAAAATACCAATGGTGGGCTTTACAGAAAGCTTTAATATTTCAGTTTCAGCAGCAATCATTCTTCATCATCTGAACTTCAATTTGAGAAAATCTGATATCGACTGGCGTCTGGAGGATACTGAGATTAAAAATATAAGGTTGCAATGGATCAGAAATTCAGTAAAGAATATAAATATTATTGAAAAGGAATTTAAAAAAAAGTTCGGGTTTTGATCCCCTGTTTGCCGCAACCGCCGTTAAAGGTTATCCTAAATTTTCTTCCGAAGCGGCATTGCATCGATTGTTTTTTTATTATTGTACGTTTTTGAGATTTTTGATTAAAAAAGTTCGTTATCGTTCCATAATATTCATTACCTTTGATTAATAGAGCTAATTCTGTGGTTAGTATCTAAATTGTGTTGATTAAATTGCATCTATATGAATTGTATGATCCTTGATGATGATGTTCTTTCAAGAAAAATACTTGAAGAATTCATTAATAAAACAGAAGGACTTATTCTAAAACACTCTTGTTCAGATGCACTTACGTGTATTAACATTTTTAAAAAGGGCGAACAGGTAGATCTGATATTTCTGGATATTGAGATGCCTGATATGTCAGGAATCGATTTTCTTGAGAGCATATTGAATCCGCCCCAGGTTATCATCTTCTCCTCCAAGGACAAATATGCATTGGACTCCTATAATTATGATATAACGGATTATCTTTTAAAGCCGGTTACCTATAAAAGATTCCTGCAGGCAATTGAAAAATCAGAGAAAAGGCGTAAAATGATGTTTGGCAATGATGCAGGAGAGAATGAGATATTTATTAAAAAGAATTCAACCCTGGTCAGGCTGAAATATGATGAGATATTGTGGATTGAGGCCCTTGAGAATTATGTGATATTCAATACTTTCAAAGATAAATATACGATCCATTTCACCATGAAAGCGATCGAGCAGAAACTTCCTGCCAGGAAATTCACCAGGGTCCATAGATCATATATAGTCAATACGAGCCGGATCGAGGTGATTGAAGATAACTCTGTACTGATAAAGACAGAGGAAGCCAACAAATCCATTCCTATCGGAAAATCCTACAAGGAAAAACTAATGAAGGACATCAACCTCATCATTAAATAATTTAACGGTTTTTTGTATTTGCTTCATTCATGAACCTATCCAATCGGCAGCTTTTTTTGAGATATGTCGGCCAAACTTCCGGAAGCCCTTTAATGCTGGAGATTGACCATGCTGAGGGTATATATTTTCACACTGCCGATGGCAGAAAATACATTGACCTGGTTTCAGGTGTTTCCGTCTCGAACCTGGGGCATGCACATCCTGCTGTGATCAATGCCGTTAAGTCACAGGCTGACAAGCACCTGCATTGTATGGTATACGGGGAATTCATCCAATCGCCGCAGGCAGGATATGCCGGTTGGCTTGCAGATCATTTGCCTGCTGAACTTGATAATGTGTATTATGTCAATTCAGGCAGTGAAGCCATCGAAGGAGCAATGAAACTTGCCAGGCGTTTTACGGGCCGGCCGGATATTGTTGCTTTTGAAAAAGCTTACCATGGAAGTACATCGGGAGCCCTTAGTATCCTTGGAGATAATAAATTCAGGTCTGGATTTTTGCCATTGCTGCCGGGGATCAGACATGGCACCTTTAATGATCCTGATGGCCTGGACCTGATCACTGAAAAAACAGCAGCAGTGGTTGCTGAGCCCATTCAGGCAGAGGCGGGTATCATAGAACCTGAGAACGAATTTCTCTCCCTTCTTCGACGCAAATGCAATGAAACAGGTACACTGCTTATTCTGGATGAAATACAAACGGGATTCGGACGAACCGGAAAATTATTTGCCTTTGAACACTATGGTATAGTGCCGGACATCCTTTGCCTGGCGAAAAGTTTTGGAGGAGGAATGCCTCTCGGAGCCTTTGTTAGCAGCAACAACATCATGAAAACCCTCACTTTTGATCCTCCGCTCGGACATATAACAACCTTTGGCGGTCACCCTGTAAGTTGTGCCGCGGGACTTGCTGCACAGGAATTTATTGAACAGAATGGCCTGATTGAACATGGCAAAGAAATGGGGGAGATGTACAGGGATTTGATGAGACATGAAAGCATCCTGAATGTTCGCGGGAAGGGACTGTTTCTTGCAGTTGTAATGAATGAAAGAGCTGTTATGGAAATATTGATGAAAAAGATCTTTGATAAAGGGATCATCGTCGATCAGTTCCTATTTTGTAACAATGCATTCAGGATAGCGCCACCCCTTGTTATCACGGAAGATGAGGTTCGGTTATCTGCTGGATTGTTGCTTGAGGCAATTGAAGAATCCCTTATCTGAACAAGAATGCCGTTAATAATACGTTTTCTTAAAAAGCGTTGATGAAAAAAATTGTAACCGTTTGTTTCCTTACCTTGATTATGCTTCCTGTTTTATCGCAGCAGGGAAACGGATACATTGAAATCATTAAGGCAGAGGCTATATTGAAAGACATGTTTGATCAATTGTATGATCGCAATGCCCGGGAAGATCAATCAATGCTCTTCCACAAAATAGACAGCGTTTTTGAACTGGCATTGAACCTTCCCGGGTCTTTTGATCATCGCTGGGAGAAACTGGATAAGATCGGGAGAATTAAATCTGATGATGGTGTAATAAAGATCTTTTCCTGGTTCTATATGAAAAACTATGATGAGTATCTCTATTCTGCAATCATACAGGTTCGCAACAGGAGAAATGATGCAGAAACATATAAACTCATTCCCGGCACCAGCAGCAATATAAAAGGTGAAGAATATCCCCAGAGACTGAACGACTGGCATGGGAAGGTCTATTATGACGTTGTAACAAACCACGAAAGAAGAAGGACCTATTACACATTGCTTGGATTGGATATGAATGATACGCAAACAACTATGAAATCCATCGAAGTGATCACCCTGAAAAGGGGGGAACCGGCCTTTATCAGTGAATGCATCATGGGCGGAGGGCAAACCAAAGATCGAATGGTACTGGAATATTCATCAGATATAACTGCTTCTTTAAGGTACAACAAGGACCTGGATATGATCGTTTTTGATCACCTGGTGCCAATGCATCCCATTTACGAAGGTTTACACCAGTTTTACGGTCCTGATGGTTCCTATGACGGACTCCGTTTTGTGGATGGCGTTTGGGTACTTGAAGAAGATGTGGATGCAAGAAACAAGTAATTGGTGCTTGCAAGAAAACACTGACTAATATGGCGAGTTTTCTTTCAGATACTTTAATCCTGCAGAACTTTTCTTATTAATATTTTACCTGTTATTAATAAAGAACCAGGCAGGTGTGACATGTATACTGCCACTTTTTCTATGTGAGCAATACTTTCTGACGCTTTGTCAGATATTTTTCTCTGGCACCCGGTTTGCTAAAAATACCACGGAAAGAAATTAAAAAAATAAATACAATGCAGAAAGGAAAAATCAACGTTACAACAGAGAACATCTTCCCGATAATTAAGAAATTCCTTTACTCTGATCATGAAATATTTTTGCGCGAACTTGTATCCAATGCCGTGGATGCAACCCAGAAGCTGAAAACGCTGGCTTCTGTTGGCGATTATAAAGGGGAATTGGGGGATCTGACAATAAGGATCAATGTGGATAAGAATAAAAAAACCATAACTGTTTCGGATGCAGGTATTGGAATGACCCCGGCGGAGATTGAAAAATATATCAACGAGATCGCATTTTCCAGTGCGGAAGAATTTATGGAAAAATACAAAAATGAAAGCAATGCGATCATTGGACATTTCGGACTCGGATTCTACTCAACCTTTATGGTTGCCGATAGGGTGGAATTGATTACTCAGTCGTGGAAAGAGGATGAAAAGGCCCACAAATGGAGCTGTGACGGAAGTCCTGAATTTTCTCTGGAAGAGACCAGTCGTGAAAGAAGAGGTACTGACGTGATCCTTTATCTTGACGATGATTCTGCAGAATTCCTGGAAGAGTCAAGGATCAATGAAATATTGAATAAATACTGCCGTTTCCTGCCAATAGAAATTGCATTTGGAAAGGAAAAGGACTGGAAAGACGGAAAAGAGGTAGAAACGGACAAGGATAACATCATCAATGAGACGAAACCCTTGTGGACGATACCTCCTGCAGAGGTGAAGGAAGAGGATTACCTTGAATTTTACAGAAAGCTGTACCCGGTAGCTGACGAACCTTTGTTCAACATTCATTTGAATGTGGATTATCCTTTTAATCTGACCGGCATCCTTTATTTTCCGATGATAAAGAACAATGTTGAAGTTCAGAAAAATAAGATACAGCTATACTCCAACCAGGTGTTCATTACAGATTCGGTTGAGGATATCGTACCTGAATTCCTGACCCTTTTACACGGAGTCCTGGATTCGCCTGATATTCCCCTGAATGTGTCCCGCAGCTACCTCCAAAGTGATTCCAATGTCAAGAAGATCTCTTCGCACATTATGAAAAAGGTTGCTGATAAACTTGAGGAGATATTTAAAAACGACAGGGCGCAGTTTGAAAAAAAGTGGGATGACCTCAAATTGTTCATTCACTACGGAATGATCACTGAAGAAAAATTTTATGAACGTGCAGCTAAGTTTGCACTTCTAAAGAATACAGATGGAAAGTATTTTACCTTCGATGAATATGAAAAACTCATCAAGGGAGAGCAGACCGATAAGGACAAGCAGTTGGTATACCTTTATGCAACTGATAAGAACCAGCAATACAGTTATATTGAATCTGCAAAGGCCAAAGGGTATGATGTTTTGATTTTTGACGGTCAGCTTGATGTGCATTTTGTGAATCACATCGAAACAAAACTCAAGGATTCCAGGTTTGCAAGGGTGGATTCTGATACCGTTGAAAAACTTATCCCGAAAGATGATACTGCCAGGGATAACTTAAGTGCAGAGCAAAAAGCAGACCTTACCCCGATATTCCAGTCACAATTGGAGAAAAGCGAAAACTTCATAGTAAGCTTTGAGTCAATGGGAGAGGGTGCTCAGCCCGTTGTTATTACGCAGAGTGAATTCATGCGGCGGATGAAAGACATGTCTGAATTGGGTGGTGGTGCAGCTTTCTATGGCGCCATGCCCGACTCATACAACCTTATCGTTAATGCAGACCATCCGCTTGTTATCAGGATCCTGGAAAAAACTGATAAAAAGCTTGGCAAACAGGTTGGAGAGCTCAGGGAGGGCAAGAACAAAATAAGCAAGGAACGCGATGCACTCCAGAAAGCCATTGACGGCAAAAAGGATGAGGAGGTAGCGCAGGCGGAAAAAGACAAACTGGAAGAGCTGAATAAGGAAATTGACAAGCTTGAAAATCAGCGCATTGAAAAACTTAAAAAACATGGTAAAAGCGATAAGCTGGTCAAGCAGTTGATCGATCTTGCTTTGCTTGCCAATAATATGCTGAAGGGCGAGGACCTCGCCAGGTTTGTAAAGCGCAGTGTAGAGATGATCAGGTAGATTAACTCAGGAAAAGTTCATTCACCTCCTTTTTCAGGAATTCAATTGCAGCCTGGGAAGGAGGTGTTTTCAATTCCATAATATTTTCAAGTATCAATTTTCCCAGTGTTGCTCCGCTTGCATTTTCTTTCAATTGCTCCGCGGAATCATTTATGATCTTTAGTATAAGGTTTTTGGCTACCTGTACATGTTGCCATGCCTCAGTGCTAACATAAGTCTGCTGCGTAAGGTTGTGGTCATACTCATGTCTGATCGTGCTCTGTAGTTCAGCCTGCAGTTGAGCAGCATTCATTCCTTTCTTGTTCAATCTCAAAAGAATGGATTCAGGAGCGATCCGCTCCATAAATAAGATAATGCGTTCATATGCCTGTAACCTTATGGGCAGAAGTTCATCCTGGATATGCATATTGAATTCGTGCCTTCTTCGGCGATCTTCCTGCTTCAACCATGACCTGAGAAAGAAATATACAGTCAAAAACACTACAAGCGCAGGGATGGTATATTTCAGTATATCAAGCAAAACTTCCATGTTAATTAATTTTCGAAAGTAGTTCTATACAATATTAATGAATTTATAATTAAAACAGTATTTTTACGATATCAAACATATTTCTGAATCATAAAATTTTATCATTATGGAAAACGTATCATCCAGGATCAAAGCCTTATCGCCTTCAGCAACCATTGCCATGAATCAAAAAGGCAGGGACCTTAAAGAAAAGGGGATAGATATTATCAATCTCAGTGTTGGAGAACCCGACTTCTTTACACCTGATCACATTAAAGAGGCCGCAAAGAAAGCGGTGGATGATAATTTTTCTTTCTATGCTCCTGTGCCCGGATATCCCAAATTGCGGCAGGCAATAGTGGACAAGTTGAAAAGAGATAACGGACTTGATTATTCACCGGCACAGATCGTGGTTAGTACCGGTGCGAAGCACGCTTTGGCAAATGTTATTGAGTGTTTGATAGAGAAAGGTGAGGAAGTGATCATCCCGGCTCCGTACTGGGTGAGTTACGCTGAGCAGGTCAAACTGGCCGAGGGCAGGAATGTAATCATTTCAACCACCCTTGAAAATGAATTCAAAATGACCCCCGCTCAGCTCCGGGATGCAATTACTTCAAAGACCAGGGCACTTCTTTTATGTTCACCTTCAAATCCCACGGGAAGTGTTTATACCAGGGAAGAGCTACAAGCAATGGCGGATGTACTTGCAGAACATGAAGATATTTATGTGATCGCTGATGAAATATATGAGCATATTAATTTTATCGGAGGGCATGAGAGTATCGCTCAATTTGAAAATATTCGTGATCGGGTCATCGTAATAAACGGAGTTTCAAAAGCCTACGCAATGACAGGTTACCGGATCGGTTTTATGGCAGGTCCGGAGTGGTTGGCTAAAGCCTGTACAAAACTGCAGGGACAGGTTACATCCGGAGCCACTTCGGTTTCTATGATGGCGGCACTGGCAGCGCTTACAGGCGATCAATCCTGTCTGAAGGAGATGAATACTGCCTTCAGGCGCAGAAGGGACCTTGTTCTGAAGCATCTCTCTGATATAGAAGGGGTGAAGTGTCCCACGCCTGGTGGAGCATTTTATGTATTCCCGGATTTCAGTCACTATTTCGGAACCGCTGCAGGTGAAAGAAAAATTGAGAATTCAATGGACCTGTGCCTCTATTTACTTGAAGAAGGTCATATTGCCACGGTACCGGGATCGGCTTTTGGAGCAGAGGGGTGTGTAAGGATATCATACGCCAATTCTGATGAAAACCTCGAGAAGGCCATGCAAAGGTTAAAGAATGCATTGGCTGCATTGTCATAGGTTTACATCCAATATCGCGAAAGGAATCAGAACTTCCTGTTGATGTATGTGCTGTAATCCTTAAGTATCGGTTTGTATTCCTGCTGAAAATGGACTGAATCGATCATAAAATCCGCACTCGATCTGTTACAGGCCGTGGGCACATTGTACAATACCGTTATTCTTAACAGTGCTTTTACGTCCACATCATGTGGCTGAGGCTGCATTGGATCCCAGAAAAAGATCATAATGTCGATTTTACCCTCGGCGATCAATGCGCCCAGTTGCTGATCACCCCCAAGCGGACCGGATTTCAATTTAGTGATCTGCAGGGGCAGGCTTGACTTTTTCTTCAATGCCTCTTCGATCATCAAGCCTGTGGTTCCGGTACAATACATTTCATGATGGTGAAGTTTCGACCAGTTATATTCAACCCAGGTTTTAAGGTCCTCTTTTCTGTTGTCATGCGCCACCAGGGCAATTTTTTTTATTTGATTCATTGGTGAGTTATTAATGATCATTATTGAATGAACTTCAGCAGTAAAAATATGTCATATTTAAAATAAACAGATCATAAAAATAAAATTATATGCTCTATCACAAACAATATTAGCATTTGCATAGGATGTAAATACATTTTATACATATATATCTTATTTTTGTATTTCAGTAAAAGAGAGAAATGGTAATACTTTCAAGAAGAAGATCGGGGGGAGCCGGCAGGTATGTCCGCCTGTCACTGTTACTGGTGTTTGTTGGTGTAATGGTAACTGTGATCATTGTTTTCAATAAATACCAGAGCGTATTCAGTGAAAATGTCGAAGTAGCGGAAGGACATACATTCCTGTATATTCAATCTGGAAGCACGTTCGATGAGGTATCCAATATGATGGATTCCCTTCATGTGCTTTCCGACCAGAAATCTTTTAAATGGGTTGCGGAAAAAAAGGGATACAGCGACAATGTCAAACCCGGAAGATACAGGATATCAGATGGCATGAGTAACAATGAACTTGTGAATATGCTGCGTTCAGGAAACCAGGAACCGGTTATGGTAATTTTTAACAACCACAGGACCTTTGGTCAGCTTGCAGGGAAGGTGTCGCGTTATATAGAACCTGACTCACTGGAGTTGCTGTCTCATTTAGCAGATCCTGAACTTCCTTTAAAATATGGTTTTACGAAAGAGACTTTCATGGCAATGTTCATTCCCAATACCTACGAAATGTACTGGACCAGTTCACCAATGGATTTTACGGACCGCATGGCCCTGGAATACGAAAAATTCTGGGAAGAAAGGGATGATCGACTGGGAGCTTTGAAATTATCCCGGGTGGAGGTCTCCACGCTTGCTTCACTTGTGGATGAAGAGACACTGATCGATTCTGAAAATGAGCGTGTTGCCGGGGTTTACATGAACAGGATAAATAGGGGGATGGCGTTGCAATCCTGTCCTACTTTGAAATTTGCATTAAACGACTGGACCATAACAAGGGTACTTTATGAATACAAACAGGTGGAATCCCCGTATAATACTTACAGACATTCAGGATTGCCCCCGGGTCCAATTATGATGCCCTCCATTTCTGCAATTGATGGTGTATTGAATTATGAAAAACACAATTACATCTATATGTGTGCAAAGGCGGATTTTAGCGGGCGGCATGCTTTTGCACGTACCCTTCAGCAGCACAACAGGAATGCTTCCGAATACCAGCGTGAACTCGACCTGAGAAAGATATTCAGATAAATCATTTTTGTGCAACGGATTTGCAGTATCCTCTTATCAGGTTCTGCCCTACTTTATTTAAACATCTGTATTCATTAGAAAATAATTTAGTTAAGCATTTGTATTTCAGACAATTAAAAACTCAAAAATTTGACAATTTCGATATTGATACCATGGAACCCTCATGTTATTTTCATTATCTTTTGCGAACGATAGTGTATGAGGGTTTC
>JAIPBT010000029.1 GCA_021738565.1 Bacteroidales bacterium | reverse complement strand
TCAGAACCATTCCTGATCGTTTTCACCGGCCCATACGAGCACCATCTTACTCAGCTTTATGTTAAGGGCGAGGGATGATGGGATAACGGAAGAAAAACAGGTTGGAGATTGGCACGGTGACGCTTGAGGAGGTTTCGTATTGATTCCACAGTATATAAGGTAACCCCGGTTTTGTTCAACACAAAGCACATATTTGGCTATCGCCAAAATAGGTTCCTGAGCCGGGTCGATGGACGATGCTTAATTGTTAGGGAGACGAGCCTATTTTATATTTTTTATGTCCATTCTATTACTAAATAAATATGCAATGAAAATTTGATTATTTTTGATTTCGTAATAGATGGTTGTATGCTTGCTTAATACGGCCTTTCGAAGTCGGGTTTGATATTGAGAAACAGGAAAGATCTGAGGGTTTTTAGAAATTAGCTCAATTTGCCGAGATAATTTAGATTTAAATTTATTTACTTCCTTTTCAGTCCACTCGGATTCTAAATATGAAATAATGCTTTCAAGATTGCGAATAGACTCATCTGTCCAGAAAATTTTATAACCCATACTTCTTTTTTACTTCAGCATGTGTAGTTACATGGCCAGCATCAATATCTTTTAATCCTCTCTCAATGGCCTGCTTTTGGTCCTCTGTCAGATCATCCCACCAATCAGAATTTGATTCTTTCGAATTCTTTACAATTTTTAGGTATGAAATGGTTTCATTATCATCTAAATTTGTAAGCCACTCAATCAATTCCAATTTATCTGCTGCAAGTCCCATGATTTTGTCTTTTTTCAAATTTACAAATTATTTCCGAAATACGTTTGGAACAGCTTGCTCCCTAACGGTTAGTATAAGCGGTCGTTTTAATGCCGCTTATACGTTAGCTTCCGTATTAATTTCTTCTTCCAGTTCCGCTTGAATTATTTGTAGCGGTGATGCTATAGCGTTTACATATTGAAAATTTCCGTTTTTATCATTTTTTATTGATAGCTGAATTGGACATGCTTCACTTTGAATAGCATTTACCTTGAAGGAGTTCTCCTCATTATTGTATAGAAAATAAGGAGCTCCTGATGAACCAAACCTGAAATAGCCTTTCAATAAATACCTTAATCCTGTTCTTAGAAAATTTCCATCAAATCTATCTTCAACTTTGGCATGGTGATCAAGAATTCCTTCAATTCTAGATTCATTTATCATTCTTCCCATATTAGAACTAGGTGCTGCCTGAATACAATAAAGTGAATCCTGCGGGATTAATGTTTCGAAGGATATTTCGGCAACAGGAAGTTTGTCAATTATAACTTGGTCTGTATTAATAATCCTATACAATGCAATATCTTCAGAATACCAAGCTTTTTGAAGTTCCAAACTAAGTAAATAGGTATGTGCTCCGGCAGCTGGTTCATGAAAGTAATTGTCGGCATTAAAATGATGGTTTAAGGTAGCATCACCATAAAATTCGTTTTCCTGGAACTGAACAATTAGAACAGGACTACAAATCCTTCGTTGATATTGAGTGATCCATCTTGTGTCATAGTTGATTCGTTTAAAAGCATCAATAGTTGGTTTAACATCATTTTGATCAGTAATGTTAATGTAACGTTTATTCGTAGCTGGGTCTAACATGTAGCACCTGTTGAGTAATGTAACTTCATCTGGTGTACAATGTGCAATAATATCGGCCTGATATGATGCTTCAGTCATAGACTTTATTAGACCAGTTTCAGGTTTCAAATTATGAGCAACGGACAGCACAAACCCATTTCCGATATGAAAGGCTATTATATTATTTTCGAAATTTCTCCGCCCGTGTTCAGTTTGATTGAAGACTGACATTATTCTAAATAAGGGTGAAGTTTGTTCCTCTATAAGATTTAATAATTGATCTTTCATGCTATATTTTCTTTTTATGGAAGCTAATTATTTATATCTACATTGTTGATACATCTGTTATCTCAGCATGCAGAATCTTTTGATTATCGGACACTGTATACCGCTCGAAGTGTACATTTTTTCCCAAAACAGCTATATATCAACACTTCCGGACATCAAATTCCACGACAGAAATCAAGTTAAGGAAAATATTTGTGAACATAAGGCAAACATTTTGAAAAAAACTTGTATATGGAGATGGTCAAAGCTGTGTAGTCGGTGGTACCTTCGGTAACGTCAGGGGCTCCCCGCGGGAGCGTTAGGGGTCCGCAAGGCAAACGTTAGGTGTTACCTTTGGTAACGTTGGGGTATGCTCTCCACCAGAGAAGGATCGAGCTTGTCGAGATCCCTCCCCTAATAACATTAGAGCGGTTCCTGAGCGAAGAGGTGAGCTCCGCCGAACCTCGAGCCGAAGGATCCGGGATCATCCCTCCATTTTACCATAAGTAATAATGAGCTCCGCCGAACCTCGAGGAAGGACGGCTGCACGACTGCACGACTGTACGACTGCACGACGTCACGAGGGGGAGATCGAACGCAGTCGAGATCTTGACTTCCAAATGGTAATTCCGGTTCCTGAGCGAAGTACCGAGTTTATCGAGGCACGAGGATCCGGGATCATCCCTCCATTTTACCATAAGTAATAATGAGCTCCGCCGAACCTCGAGGAAGGACGGCTGCACGACTGCACGACTGTACGACTGCACGACGTCACGAGGGGGAGATCGAACGCAGTCGAGATCGGTTCCTAACAATAAAGACCGGTTCCTGACCGCCTTCGTTTAACTACGGCGGTGAGACAGCGAAGAGGTGAGCTCCGTCGAACCTCGAGCCGAAGGACCCGGGATAGTCCTACCCTTTTCCCATATGTAATAATGAGCTCCGTCGAACCTCGAGCCGAAGGATCCGGGATCATCCCTCCATTTTACCATAAGTAATAATGAGCTCCGCCGAACCGTCGAACCGCCGAACCGTCGAACCGCCGAACCTCGAGGAAGGATTATCCCCTGATGATTTGTCAGATAAATACTGATGTATGATGATCAGTGATATGTCTCGAATTCCTCAATCTTCTTCACGATCCTTTTGAAGATCTCTTCAATGGTTCCCACTCCGTCAACGGAGACATGCACATGCTTCTTATCATAGTAATAAGTAACAGGAACGGTCTGGCGCTCGTAAACATCAATGCGGTTATTGATCGTCTCCTCATTATCATCGGAGCGGCCCGTCTCCTTGCCTCTCTTGAGCATGCGTTCCATCAAAACCTCTTTTGGAACCTCAAGTGAAATTACTATGGACACATTTTCATCGTATTTGGAAAGTGCCTTTCTTAACTCCCTGGCCTGATCAACAGTACGCGGGAAACCATCAAAAATAAACCCCGGGCCTCCCTTGTGCTCTTCAAGTTTTTTCCTGATCATATCAATCACGATGTTATCCGGAACAAGTTCCCCTGCATCCATGATCACCTTTGCCTGCTTCCCAAGATCAGTTTGCCGGTCGACCTCATCCCTCAGAATATCTCCGGTGGCAACGTGGGTGAGTTTATATTTATCGATCAGCTTTTCTGCCTGTGTACCTTTTCCTGATCCCGGAGGACCGAATAATACAATATTCAACATTGTTAGTAATTTTATTGGTTAAATCAATTGGGATAACAAAAGTAATAAAGTTAAAAATTATTCAGGTACCATGGTATAAATTTCCGAAAGATTTCTTCCATATCCATTGTAATCAAGCCCGTAACCTATTACAAATTCATTTGGGATTTCAAATCCGACATAGTCAAGATGAATTGATTTTTGGATCGCTTCAGGTTTATAGAGCATGGTGGCAACCAATATTTCCCTGGGTTCATAGCCACTAAGTTGCCTGATTATAGTATCAAGGGTCTCACCGGTATCAACAATATCTTCAAGAATAACAACGCTCCTGTCTTTCAGGTCCTGGTTGATCCCTATCAGCTGTTTCACTGTTCCGCTGGTTTGCGTTCCCACGTATGAAGCCAGTTTCAGAAACGTGATCTGACAGGGAATGGTTATCTGCTTAAACAGATCGCTGGCAAACATAAACGCCCCATTGAGTATGCCGAGGAAAATGGGGTTTTTCTCTTTCAGGTCACGATTCATCTCCCCGGCAATGCGGGATACTTCTGCCTGGATTGTACTTTTATCAAGTGATTTTTCAAAGACAAGGTCCAATACCTGAATGCGGTTGCTGCTCATTTGTTAAATTTTATACGAATTTAAACAAATGGATGATGAATCAATATGGTACTGGTAAAAATGATAAAAAATATCCTCAACTGGTGAACCTCTGCGTTTTCTTCGTGTTTCTTCTGTGTATCAATTCAATTTTTCAATAAATTGATACCGGAAATAAATTGAATGGCATATTATATAACCAAAACAATCAATTCATGACACCAAAAGTTAGTATAATCATGGGATCCACCTCCGACCTTCCGGTAATGGAAGAGGCAGCAAAGATCCTCGACGAATTTGAGATCCCCTTTGAAATTAACGCGCTTTCTGCACACAGAACCCCGCAACAGGCCATGGACTTTGCCAGGGGAGCATACGAAAGGGGCATACGTGTAATCATAGCCGGTGCAGGCGGTGCAGCCCACCTGCCGGGCGTGGTAGCCGCACTTACCCCGCTGCCTGTGATCGGGGTTCCTGTAAAGGCATCCATATCACTCGATGGCTGGGATTCCCTGCTCTCGATTGTCCAGATGCCCCCGGGCATACCCGTTGCAACGGTTGGCATTGATGGTGCAAAAAATGCCGGAATACTGGCTGCACAGATCCTTGCTACAGGCGATGAAAATGTTATGGAGAAAATGAGATCTTTCAAAGCAGGCTTGGAAAGTAAGATCGTAAAGGCAAACGAAGACCTCAAAAAAGTAAAATATAAATTCAAAACGAATTGATCCTGATTTTTAACGATATTTTGTTGTTTCATCACATTAAAGAACGGAATGACCTTTCTTAGGTAATAACCAGGAACATTTTATGAAAAACCCACAGACTTTGTGGGCATATGCAAGACCGGGAATCATCATCCCGGTCTTTTTTTTCGCTATGACCAGGTATATGTCTGCCCAGCAATTTTTCCCGGATGCCCGGAGCGCTGCCCTTGGCAATATATCATCCGTGGCCTCCGATGGAAGTCTGCATACCAACAATCCCGCTATCCTTGGAAAGATCAAGGACCACACCCTCTCTGCCGGTCATGCCCGTCCATTCGCAACAAAAGAAATTGGCTTTTCATCATTAACGGGCATTATGAAGACCGGACACGGCGCATTCCAACTCAGGTTTTCCAACTATGGCATCGGGGGATTTCAGAATTTTAGTTCGAAGCTTGCATACGGGATTAGGCTTTCAGATAAACTGGGCGTAGGTGTTTCATTCCATTATTACAACACCATGAGCCAGGGGGAATGGAATTACCTTTGGACATTGGGACTTGGAGGCGGAATATATTATAGGGTCCTTCCCACCACTGTGATTTCATCAAATATTGGCAACCCTGTTACGTCAGGAAACCATCCTGATAACGCACCCCTTTTCCCATATACTGTTTCGGCAGGAGTATCCCATCTGATCTATACAAACACAACCCTTCTTTGCGAATTATCCGTAGTCACACCTGAGCGAATGCAGTTCAGACAGGGACTGGAATTCCTGTTCGGAAAAACAACTGTGATCCGGGCAGGGTACCATTCAGAACCCAATACCTATTCTTTCGGCGCCGGATTTACATTTGAAAGAACAAGCTTGGATCTGTCCTTTTCATGGACCGCAAACCGTGGCATCACTCCGGCGATATTGGTATCCTATAATCCCGGGAAATGAAAAGAAAGTTCCTGATAATTCTGATTACACTTTGCAGCCTGGAATCGTTCTGCCAGGAAGAGGATGTCCTCAGGGAAATCGCAGAAGCGCTTTCTGATAACGGGATCTCAGCCGGCAGTGAAATGCTGGCGGAATCCATAGGAGAATTGTTATCAGCTCCCCTGCAGATCAACCATTGTGATGAAACCCAGCTCAGCAACTCAGGTTTGTTTTCACCTTACCAGGTCCATGGAATCATTGGGTACCGTCAGAAATATGGTCCGTTCTTCAGTCTGTATGAATTGGCATCGATACCCGGACTAAACAAGGAATTGCTGGAACTGATCGCTCCGCTGATCAGTTTTTCCTTTGAAAAGAACAATACCGGAAGGCGCTTTGCCGATGGTTTGATACTTTCAAATGTATCCGCGAAACTGCCGGTTAGCCACGCGTATCGCAACCGCGACACCACTGCTGTATACGCTGGGCATCCATTTAAATCCTTAACCCGGATCCGCTATAAAAAGGGAAGTATAAATGCCGGACTGGCGATCGAGAAAGATCCCGGGGAGCTGTGGTTCAATAAAAACAAACCCGAACATCTGACAGGCTATGTTGAATACAATGCCGGCAGGGGAATAAGGAAAATGATCCTGGGCAACTACCGCCTTCATCGAGGAGTCGGGCTTGTACATGGACTTGGCTTCCACACGCGCGGAAAGGGCATCAACCTGAACGGATACAGGAACGCTTACGCGAAACCCTTTGCATCATCCATGGAATACGATTATTACAGGGGAATGTATGCACAGGGACAGTTCGGCAACTATTCTATTGACTTTTTCATCTCTCACAAACCAGAGGACATCTCTTTCCACCACGCAGGAAACTCAACCAGCCTCTTTGACCGCATCAGAAGAACCGGTCTGCACAGAACAAAAAACGAATGCAAGGGTGCGGGGCTCGCGAATCAACTTTCCGGCGGGTTCTCTGTAAACAGGTCAGGAAGGCAATGGAACACCGGAATTTCCGGAACCTTCTCTTCAATGTACCTTTCAAAGACAGGGAAAGACTCGCTGGATACAATTCTGAACATGACCACGATAAGACCGGGGATTTCCGTTTATACGGTAAATTTCGGATCATGGTATGAATTCTTCGGTGAAGCGGCAACCGGCCATGAACTGAATTTCGGGGTCATGCTGGGGGGCAACCTTGAAATCAATCCGGCAATTGCTTGCTATTTTTCAATCAGGACATTTCAACCGGGTTACAGCGGGCATACACCATCAGTATACGGCGAGGGGAACGATCCCGAGAACATCCGCGGTTTCAATGCAGGGATTAGGATCACCCCGTTTAAATTTGCAAGGTTATCGATGGATACAGACATTTCCAGGAACATCAACGCGCTGGCCCACCATGCACATCCCTTTTTCAGGATGTACCACAATCTTACGTTCAAATATGATCTGTCACAGGATATTAAAACAGAAATTCAATTGAAAATCCGTTCGGGGGAGCAATACAGGACAACGGAAGAACCTGTATGCAGTCAATGCAACCTCAACCGCAAACAGATGTTTCGCTTCAGGTACGACCACAGGATAACGGATCAATTCAATGTTTCTTTCAAATGGATCAGTTCATTTCTGAAAAACAGCAAACCGAGTGATCATGGGTATCTGTTTTCCCAGACCTACCGTATCAGTCCGGCAAAAAAAGTAACGCTAACCTTGCGCTTCCTGGCATTTAATGTCACTGCGTGGGAAAACAGGATCTATCTTTATGAACCCGGTGTACGATACAGCTTTCTCTTTCCGGCATGGTACGGCAAGGGTACCCAGAACCTGCTGGTGTGCAGATTTAAATTGACAGACTGGCTTACAATTCGGGGAAAAGCAGGCTGGAAAAACTATGCACATCAGTTTACAACCGGATCCGGAAATGACATCAGGCCCGGGAACAGGGTCCTTGACCTGGAACTGCAATTGCAGGCCGACCTGTAAAATAGAGTGTATCTGAATAAAATATTCCGGGAAGACTATACTTCTTCCCTGCTTTTCCTGGAGGCAGCTTTGGCGCCTTTCCCTCCGAGAAATCCCCAACCCCCGCTACCGATCACAAAACCAAAGGCGTACCAAAAACCATTGTTATTGGGAGCGAACACGGCCACATCCTCTCGCCAGATCATGGCAACCAGGTCCACGGGGGCAATGATGCCATGCCACAAACCGTTCAAGAAACCGAAGGTTTTGCCATCCACACATGCAGAAACATCTTCATAATTGGAACAACCTGCAAACAGAAGGAGTGCAACAAACACCACCAACAGGGCTGGAATGTACCTCGCGGTATTGTTAATTTTCATAATGCATCGAATTGATTGATCTGATAAATATAGGAAATTTTCGTGCCAGGAGCCAATGGCCAGGAGCCAGGAAGACATAACTAACCTTTTATTCCCGGTTTATACTCTGCGAACCATGCGGTCTTTGTGCATTTCTTGGTGTCTTCTTTGTGGTGCTTTGTGTAATAATATGTGTGACCTTATCCAAAACTATTTATTTCCATTTTTGGAGTTGTTGCACGTAGGTTCACAAAGATATTTTTGTTTACGCAGTATATTAACCAGAAACCTCAATCGAATTTTAAATCCTTCACATTCAGCTGTATGCTTTTTCGGCCCCGGTATTCATTCTCCTCCACGGAATAGCAAATATCGAAAGACTGTCCGTTTACGATCTTGCTGAACCGGTTGCCCTGTTGGAAAGCTATGGCAGTAAATACCGTGAAGGGATTCTCTTCATGCACAAGGTTCAGTCTTAGGTGATCCCCATCGTTCCCAACGCGTCGTCCTTGTCCGTTATCTGAAACATTTTCAGTAAAAAACACCGGAGCCATATTTTCGGGCCCGAATGGTCTGAACTGATTCAGGACCCGCACAAATGAATCATCGATTTCAGAAAGGTTCAGTTCGGCATCAATTTCAACCACGGGTATCAGCTGGTCTGATTGTATATTTTCCTGGATATAAGTTTCGAAGCGTTCAGTAAATGTTTTGACATTGCTTATTTTCATGGTCAGTCCGGCCGCATATTTATGACCGCCGAAATTTTCAAGCAGGTCGCTGCAGGCGTCAATTGCCTGGTAGAGATCAAAGCCATTCACCGACCTTGCAGATCCGGATGCAAACCCGTTGGATTGTGTAAGGATCACGGTTGGCCTGTAATAGTGGTCCATCATCCTTGAAGCGACAATACCAATCACTCCCTTGTGCCATTCCGGATTGTAGAGTACTGTTGACTTCTGCTCCTGCAATGACTTGTCCCTCTGTATCATTTCAACGGCCTGCCGGGTAATGATGGTATCAACATCCCGGCGCTCGGAATTGATGGTGTTGATATTCTTACTCATAGACAGCGCTTCCGACATGTCTTCACTTACAAGCAATTTAACAGCAGTTCTGCCCGATTCCATTCTTCCTGCTGCATTCAGCCTCGGACCGATTTTAAAAACAATGTCTTCAATGGTAACATACCCTTCATTGAATGAGGCCAGATTCATTAAGGCCTGCAGACCGATACGCGGCGATTGTGCAAGTTTTTCAAGACCAAAATATGCAAGCACCCTGTTCTCCCCGGTTATGGGGACAATATCAGAGGCAATACTTACAACAACCAGATCAAGCAGGTGGGTAATATCGTCGAATTCGATACCCATTTTGGCAGACAGCGCCTGGATCAATTTAAACCCAACCCCGCAACCTGAAAGTTCCTTGTAGGGATATTCACAATCAGACCGTTTCGGATCGAGAACAGCAAAAGCATCAGGAAGTTTTTCCCCGGGTGTATGGTGATCGCAGATGATAAAATCAATGCCCTTTGAACGGGCATAATCCACCTTGTCAACTGCCTTGATCCCGCAATCCAGTGCAATGATCATCCGGTAACCCTTTTCAGCAGCATAGTCAATCCCCTTTGAAGACACTCCATAACCTTCACTGTAACGATCAGGAATATAGTAATCGATGTTTCGCACATGTTCCCTGAGGAAAGAATACATCAGGGCCACTGCCGTGGTACCATCAACATCGTAATCGCCATATACAATGATGCCTTCATCGTTGGAAATTGCTGCCATGATCCTGCCAACAGCAGTATCCATATCCTTCATCAGGTAAGGATCGTGCAATTTTGTGAGCTGTGGACGAAAAAAGGCCTTGGCGTCGTCGAATGTCCGGATGCCCCGCTGGACCAGCAGGTTGGCAAGCACTTTCTTTATTCCAAGTGCCCGGCTCAATGCAAGCACTTCGGCTTCAGCGCCCTGTGATTTTATAACCCAGTTTTTCTCCATACCCCCCTGCAATCTTGAATACAAAAATAGCATAATTGACGGTCTTTGGGGCGTTCATTACTAAAAATTGGGACTTATAATTTTACACGCTTAATTCCGTTTTTCAGAATTGATACATAAAAATTCAACAATAATCCCAAATTAAATGAGCCCAATTTCATATAAGTCAAAATTTGCGCCAGATGAACATCAGTAAGCGATTCCACCGTTTTTATCTCAATTACTACTTTATTCTCAACCAGCAAGTCTATTCTGTAACCATGGTCCAATTTCACTTCTTCATATAGTATCGACAATGGCACCTCTTTCTTAACAAACAAACCATTTTTTTTCAATTCATAAAACAGACATTCCTGGTAGGCGGATTCCAGAAGACCGGGACCTAATGTTCTATGGACTTTGATCGCGCATCCGATAACAATATTGGATATTTTTTCTTCGTTCATTTCCAGTTTCACAAAGTTTCACAAAGGATGCACAAAGTATCACAAAGAATACAGCCACGATTATACTTACAATTACTTTGTGGACCTTCGTGTCTTCTTAGTGGTCTTCGTGCAATAGCTTTCATGGGTTTTATGTTATGAGCCTATAAATTATCGTCATTATTTTTGTTTTATTTTACACTCATCCGGCTTTTCCATATCTTTGCGCATCAAAGAAATTCATTAAAACATGGATCACACCAATCTTTCAGAACAGGAACAAGTACGCCGCCATTCACTGGACGAGATCCGCAAACTCGGCATCAACCCCTACCCTGCTGCCGCCTATGAAACCAACATATATTCCACGGAGATCAGGGAAAAATTTAACGATGAAAAGAAGAATCTCCAGGACGTCTCCGTTGCCGGCAGGCTCATGTCACGCCGTATTATGGGAAAGGCCTCATTCGCGGAGCTCCAGGACTCAAAAGGAAAGATCCAGATCTACGTGAACCGCGATGAGATCTGTCCGGGAGAAGACAAGACCCTTTACAACACTGTCTTCAAGAAGCTCCTCGATATCGGTGATTTCATTGGTGTGAAAGGTTTCGTATTCCGCACCCAGATGGGTGAGATATCGATCCATGTAAAGGAGCTGACCCTATTGAGCAAATCCATCAGGCCGCTTCCCATAGTGAAGGAGAAGGACGGGAAGACCTATGACGCAGTCACCGATCCCGAATTCCGGTATCGCCAGCGGTATGTCGACCTGGTTGTCAACCCGGAGGTTCGCGAAGTATTCAGGAAGCGGACACAGATATACAATTCTCTCAGTGAACTTTTCAACAGCAAAGGTTACCTTGAGGTGGAAACCCCCATTTTGCAGCCCATACCCGGTGGCGCCGCTGCAAGGCCGTTTGTTACGCACCACAACTCGCTCGATATCTCGCTTTACCTGCGAATAGCCAATGAACTTTACCTGAAGAGGCTCATCGTAGGGGGATATGAAGGAGTGTATGAGTTTTCAAAGGATTTCCGGAACGAGGGAATGGACCGCTCGCACAACCCTGAATTCACCGTGATGGAGATATACGTGGCTTACAAGGACTACAACTGGATGATGGATTTCACCGAGGAGATGATCGAGAAGGTGGCACTCGATCTGCATGGCACAACGAAAGTCATGATCGGCGACACGGAGATCGATTTCAAGCGACCCTTCAATAGAATCACCATGCTGGACGCCATTAAAGAGTACACGGGACTCGATGTATCAGGTCTGAATGAAACAGACCTCAGGGCGCAGGCCGAATGTCTGAACATCGAATTGGATCCAACCATGGGCAAGGGCAAGATCATCGATGAGATTTTTGGTGAAAAATGCGAACCAAATTTGATCCAGCCCACATTTGTAATAGATTACCCGGTGGAGATGTCCCCGCTGTGTAAAAAGCACCGGGAAAATCCCGAATTGACAGAAAGGTTTGAACTTATCGTCAACGCACAGGAGATCTGCAATGCCTATTCGGAATTGAACGACCCCATCGACCAGTATGAGCGTTTCAAGGAGCAACTCAAATTGTCGGAAAAGGGCGACGACGAGGCCATGTTCATTGACATGGACTTTGTCCGCGCACTGGAATACGGCATGCCCCCCACATCGGGCATGGGGATGGGGATGGACCGGCTGGTGATGCTGATGACCAACAAGAGCAGTATCCAGGATGTACTGTTTTTCCCGCAGATGAAACCTGAAACGAGACGGGGAGACCAGGGGACTGGGGGACAAGGAGATGTGGAGAACCGAGGCATAGCCGAGCTCACGAGAACCAAAGGTTCGAGTACCGGGAGACAAGGAGACGGGGAGACGGGGGGACCAGGAGAGGTGGAGACAGGCAGAGAAGAGTCAGCCTTCGCTGAAGCTACGGCAGATGGGAAAGGGAGAGCAGGAGAAAGGGAGAGCGGGAGAGAAGAATATACTGCACTGGGAGTTCCCGAAGAGTGGGTGGAGCCGCTGCAGGCACTGGGGTACACGACCGTTGAGAAGCTGATAGCCGTTGAAAAGCCAGGGAAACTGGCCAACGACCTGAACGGTTATAAGAAAAAGAACAAGCTTGATCTGCCGGGGGTGAGTCCGGAGACCGTCGCTACCTGGATACAATAACCCTCCTTCGCTAAAGCTTCGGAGGGCGAGGGATGATGGGATACCGGAAGAAGAACAGGTTGGAGATTGGTACGTTAACGCTTGAGGAGGTTTCTGATTGGGTATAGTAAAGACGCAAAATATTGCGTCTTTACTTTATCCCTCCGTATCTGTAGGAATTGAGCCCGGAGGGGGTTGCGGGGTGGATACCGTAAAAAGGTGAACCATGATTGTGATGATGAGATTGATTCACATGATTTAGTGTGTCAATAAATCATCATGAAAATCATAATAATCTTGAAAATCACAGTTCAGACAATTGCAAATTTGATTCGTTATTTTTTATCTTTACTTTAAATTTATTCACCATGAAAAACATCCGCAAAAAACATGTAACATCTATCCTGATTATAGTTGTGGCATTCACATCTCTGAATCTGAATGCCCAGCAAGAGGATTGGATCCAATTATTCAATGGCAAAACCCTTGATGGCTGGTCGATACACAGCGGTTTTGCAAAATACAGGGTTGAAAACGGAGAAATCATTGGAACTGCCGTCAAAGGGAGTCCGAATACATTTCTCTGTACAGATCAGTCATACAGTGACTTTATTCTCGAATTTGAAGTATTCCTCGTAAGCCCCGAACTAAACTCCGGGGTACAGTTCAGGAGCATGATCGCGAAAAAAGAAACCGTTTTCTGGTTCAGGAATGACGAAGGTGTTCTTGGTAAAAAAACCATTCCTGCCGACCGGGTTTACGGGTACCAGGTAGAAATCGCCGGTGAGGAAGTGGGAAGTTCAGGAGGCATTTACGATGAAGCTCGAAGAGCGTTTATGACGCCCTGGTGGCCGGAAAAGGGCTCAAAAGAGAGCAAGGCTTTTAAGAATAACCAGTGGAACAAATACCGTGTTGAATGCAAAGGCGATTCCATCCGAACCATTGTAAACGGTATTGTAGTGGCCGAATTCAGGGATGGATTGAATTACGAAGGCATCATCGGTCTCCAGGTACATGACGTCGGACAGGATCCAACTCCCTATGAAGTAAAATGGAGAAACATCAGGTTACTACCGCTTGATTAAGAGCAGATCATTGTTATCTGTTTTGCCATTATCATACCCATCGCGTTGATCGCAAAACAATTTACTAACCTGGAGCCCATCTTTTTGCATTTAGCAGAAAGACTATCTGATCTGGAAGTCCTTATAATTTTTACTGTATTCAGCTATATCAGAACAGGATCCCACGTCATCTATATCCACAGTAATACTGCAGTCGATCCAGTTATAGATCGCTGTATAAGAACAGGAGTTCCCGGAGTTCAGACTTTTTCTCGTTCCGGTACAGGTTTCAATGTAATTCGAGTAGTCATCATACTCCCTCGTACATGTTTCGTTGATTTCCATTCCTGCCTCCCCTGTTTCGCCTTCTATATCCCAGCTCGTTTCAGTTATAATCACCATGCAACCTTTTGTTAAATTTAAGTTATTTCTATACTGAAATTCATTTAACCATTACCCCTGAACCAGCCGGAAAAGAAATGAACAAATCATTTCACAGTGCGTTAAATCTACATGCTCAGAAGGTTTACATATCTGCTGTTGGGTGTTATTATTTTAATTTTCACGGCGGGAATGCACCTGAAAACCCATATATGCGGGGGCGAAGTCGTCATGATCTCCCTGGATTCCGGTAATAAGTCTTGATGTTCGGCCGGTGAGCAGAATTGTTGCAAAATCGTAACAGACCGTTTACAGATTGATATAAATTACGTTTCTTCTCAACAACAAAAGCAGATAAATCTACAACAAGATTACTGCACCGATAATTATTTGTATTCTTTTTACACCCATAATTTATCAGACAATAAATTTATTCTCGCAAACCGCCTGACCGGCCCATCCGATAAAGCCAATACCAAAATGGGGCTTGCCGGTTTGCAGAATTATCGCCTTTAGAATTTACCTGTTCTTCCTGAATTTCTTTAACAGCACTTCAGGAAATTACCTGTTTGCAATATTGCCTGATATGTTACCAACTGTAAATTTAAATCATTTAAAATACCAATTATGAAAACTTTAATAACAATTATATTAATTGCAATACCTGCACTTATATATGCACAGTCAGAAAACGGACATGCATATCAAGCTGAAAAGAAAACTGCCCAAACAGATACCCTTACTTTCACTGTTTATGGCATGGATTGTCCGGGCTGTGAAGGTGGCCTTGAAAAACAGGTGAATAAGATTCCTGCTATTGAATACAGCCAGGCATCATGGGTCAACCAGGAATTGAAGATCGTGGTTAAGCCGGATTCTTCCCTTGATACCGACGAACTTGAGCGAAGGGTGAAAAAAGCGAATTTCACATTGCATAAAGGTTCAAAAAAGAGGAAAAATGAAGAATAAAATTGTTCCGATACTTTTACTGACCCTGTTGTTTCAGGCTGAGCTGTCTGCCGGAGGAATTAGTGTAGATGCCGGTTTGACTCCGCCTCAGGACAGGTTTATGTTCAGAACACAATATCGGTACATGTCCATGCACAATGGTTTGATGACGATGAATACGCATATGGTCCCCATGGTCCTGGCGTACGGCATTACTTCAGGATTCACTTTGATGGCAAGGGGTATGTATGTTCACCGGGCAGATGAAAACAACTCAATGGTCAACAGGGGTGTTAACGATCTTTTTGTTCTTTCGAAATTCAGGCTCCTTAGGAAAAACACAGCCAGCTACTCTTTTGGTATTGCACCATACCTGGCATCCAATTTACCTGTCGGCTCGACTGAGATAAGCAACCGGACATGGAATCCCGAAATCGGTTTTAATATTTCATTCCGCCCAAGGTTTTTTGCAATCGATATGAGCACTTCATATGTAATTACGGATATTTCAGGTAAGCTTGTAAACAACCCGGGAAATGTATACATGATTAACACGGCATTCTCTGCGTTGATACCTTTTAAATCAAACTCTGAATTTGCAATTTCACCTGTACTGGAAGGCTCATACCTGAATCAGCAAGCAGGTGGCGGTAATCCTTCAAATGAGATCCTCTTTGCTTCGCCGGGTGTTTCATTCATTTACTCTAACCTCGCCCTTGAGGGGCTGGTTCAGTTGCCTGTCTACCAGGATAAAAACCTGGGATCTCCAGACCAGAACGCCAGGTTGATCCTCGGGATAAAATATATGTTTTAGATAACATTGATCTCTTTCAATAGTATTACCTGAAAATCAATTAACCATATCAAATCACAGCAAAATGTCATTAAATCAGGGTTACATCATAATTTAATTTCGTAATTATGCTCCCGACTGATTGTTGGGATCATGAGCTCTTCGCCTTTCCTCCTCCCCGGTTCGTAATTCCTAATTAAAATTCATATTATTGCCTTAAATAGATCGATATTTCAGATTTTATGAAACTGAATCGTTCCATCGGACTGTTTTCACTTACCAACATCGTTATTGCCAATATGATCGGTGCCGGGATCTTTACCACTTCCGGCATAATTATGAATGACCTGTCCAATCCGTTACTTTTGGTTGTTCTCTGGACAATCGGAGGCCTGATAGCTTTCCTTGGCGCCTGGAGTTATGGAGAGATAGGCGCAAATTTCCCATTGGCCGGGGGGGAATATATTTACCTGACGAAATTAATGCATCCCCTGGCCGGTTTCCTGAGTGGCTGGGTTTCATTTGTTGTTGGGTTCGCAGCCCCCATAGCTGCGTCATCCATTGCTTTCAGCGAATACCTTTCAAGGGTTTTTGATCTAAGCCTGATCTCAGGTAACATATTGTTTGTTAAGAAAACAGTTGCCATCCTGGTTATCCTCATTTTCACAATGATCCATAATACCGGGATAAAAAGGGGTACGATGGTTCAGAATATCTTAACTGTGGTAAAGATCGCTGTTATCGCTGCACTGATCATTCTTGGCTTTTTGTTCGGCTCAGGCACCTTTGAACATTTTAACCAACCTGAAAATGCGGGCACACCAATCAACCTGAAAACCATTGGCCTGTCCCTGCTCTGGATCTTATTTGCCTACAGTGGCTGGAATGCATCTTCCTATGTTGGATCGGAGATCATAAAACCCACAAGAAACTTACCGCTGTCACTTTTCATAGGAACTTCTTTCGTTGCAATCCTTTACATAGGACTCAATCTATTGTTCGTATATGCAATGGATGTTGAAAAAATGAAGGGTGTGGTTGCAATTGGAGGACTCGCAGTAAATGAGCTTTTCGGTCTATCACTTGACATTGTCTTTTCACTTTTCATAGCGTTTGCACTCTTATCTTCCATCAGTGCATTTATCATATTAGGCCCCAGGATCTACTATTCCATGGCAAAGAATGGTCATTTTTTTCCCATTGCGTCATACGTGAATAAATTTTCCGTTCCTTCCAGGTCAATAATTATTCAAAGTGCGCTGGCAATAATATATGTCATTTCCGGATCATTTGAGCAAATACTTACCTACCTGGGAATTTCATTGAGTATTTTCCCCATTCTGACAATATTCACAATATTCAAGATCAGGAAGCGAAAATTAACAGAGATCAGGCTTCCGGGATACCCTTACATTCAGATTGCATTTTTAACATTGAGTTCCCTGATCTTCGTTACAGCCTACATGAACCGCCCCGTTGAATCATCGATTGCGATCGGGGTTATCCTGGCCGGAGTGCCTTTTTACTACATTTTTAAAAAATTCGTAATTAGTAATTATTCTCCCGACTGATTGTCGGGATCATGAGCTCTTCGCCTGCCGCGAATCGGTTCGTTAAGTGATGTTCTCCGCCGGAGGATCGCATCGTTAGGGAGCTACTTCGTGGCCGTTATGTGGTTCGCCTGCGGAGAACGTTAGGGGTGACCTGTGGTCACGTTAAGTGCTTCCTTCGGCAGCGTTAGGGGTTCGATCCCCTTTTCCTGGGCATCAATTATTTGCTGCTGTTCTTTGAAGGCTTCCACGAACAACGCCGGGAACCTTGAATAATTTATGCCGTAATATCCATCGTGAGGATTTACAAAGACTGCTTCCGGAAAAATATCCACTACATCCTGTGCTATAAGTCAGGCGTCACGACGTACATTTATTTCGCCTTTCCACCTTCAATGTTGAAAATGACACTTCTTTTTCCGGAAGGTAGCTGCATGAAAAAAAATCAGTCCGCTTATGAAAAAGAGGAACGCGTATTACATGGCAAAGAGATGAATGGAAAATGATTAGGTAGTGCCTGAAAGAAAACTAAGTTATTTTCAGTCTTTGATAAGAAAGCGTCAAATACAAGGCTTTCGAAGTTTTTGAAGCAAAGGAGTTTACTATTCGTAAATGACTGCTTCAAAAACGAGAATAACGCAGTAGTTGGCGTTTTCTTGCAAAGACTAGGTAGGCTTATAAATGTTTCTTTGAGCTCCCCGGCTGTATAGCTGCCAAAAAAAGCTTTTCAACCTTGTTTTGAATGCCGGGGAACACAAAGAAACCAAACTACTACGGGATCAAAAACTCAAACTGTTTAGTTGTTTATTCTTAATATTATTCTTCGACAATTTCGAAGATCTCTTCAATGCTGGAATCAAATACCCTGGCTATCTCAAGGGCCAGCAACAATGACGGATTGTATTTATTCATCTCCAGCCTGCCAATGGTTTCCCTCCTGACTCCAACCTTTTTAGCAAGATCATCCTGTTTCATGTTGAACCTTGCCCTGTATTCCCTTATCCTGTTCTTCAACTTCATCATTCAACATGCTTAATGTCCTTTTTCTCTCTCTTTTCAAGTGCCGAGAGCTTAAAAGAAAAAACCATAAAACCCAGCGCAATGCTTGATATTATACCCCAGTATAAAATGTAAAAGTCCTTTATCAGATCGAATATCCTGCAAAAAACGGCCCATGAGATCAACGTAGCCGCAAAGAGCACCTGTGTTACAAAGAATCCTGTTGAGGCCGATGATTTAACATTGTCCCTGAAGCACTCATCAGGAATGATCCTCCAATATTTGAAAAATGTGAAGTACCCCACCGTAAAAATAAATCCCCATTCTCCTGTAACTGGCCATAGCAGGAAAAGAAATCCCAAAAATCCCAATAATCCTAATCTGTTGAAACCTCTCTTGTTCTCTTGCATACACCTTTCATTAAATCACAATACAAATATATCACAAATGAGATATATTTGTATCATTTTGCAACAAAATTATTAACATGAATAAAAATAAGTGATGATTATCTAAATTTATACATGCGCTTGCCGAAGACGTCAGTTATAATATACTCAATTGCAATACTCATGTTAATCCCGGGGGTTCTTTTTTTGTGTCCCTTTTAAAGGTAAAGGTCCCTGCGTCCATCTGCCTGCATAAATTAATCGATTATTCTGTGATAATTCCTTATGATATGCTTAATTTCGCATCGGAGAAATGCCGGAGCGGTCGAACGGGGCGGTCTCGAAAACCGTTGTCCGCCAACGGCGGACCGGGGGTTCGAATCCCCCTTTCTCCGCAAGACCTTAAAAACCCGCGAAGTACGCTTCGCGGGTTTTGTGTTTTAAGCAAAGCGTTAAAAGCGACCGCAGGGAGCTTTTATAAGCAGTGCTTAAAACACAAAACCAGCAGCGACTGAAAGGAGCTGCGTGGTTTTTAAGGTCTTGATGCTACCCCCTTCCGGGGATCACGTAAGTAATCCCCCAACATTCTTTCGCTCAGGAACCCAAACCAGTAATAAATTCAGTGCGACGGTTCGTCGGTTCGTCAGTGCGACGGTATATGATCAACGTAGTTTGTTTGATTGTATTTAGGGTACTACCTCCTCACCAACCCAAGATCATCCACAAACACCTTTCCTTCTCCTCCTGATCTCCTGCGAACAAATACCTCGACAGCATCCACATTTTCAGGCAACGTAAAATTCAGTCGGCAACGGCTCCAGTTCGGAGCTCCCCTGGATATACGCGGACTCAGATATTCTGTACCATCCGGAAACCTCACGCCCAGAACTGCATCCTCGTTCCAGGGGACCCGCAAATGCCCGATAAAGGTGTAATCCTTCCCCGGTAACAACTCTTCCACTTCCTGGAATATCTCGCTGTTCATGGAAGGGAGTTCTATGGAATATCTTCCCATGCGGACAACGGCAGTATCGATCGTGGTATGCATTTTTGTACTGTAGTTGATGGTGTTAATATGTGCATTATGCCTTTCCCAGGGCCAAAGGTGATCCTCATGCTCAAAGGCAGAATTGACCAGCAGGTTCCGGTGAACCGGTTTGCTCCTTTCAAAGTTCATTTCCGGGGGATCCTCAAAATCATGACCTGCCCTGAAGGTCATCCCCTCGAATTCAATGGCCCCCACCGATGGCCGGCCACCTTCCTGAACTGCACTGATCCCTTTTATAAATATACCTTTGCCTGCTGCAACCTCAGGAAGCAACATGGGTTGTTCCGGATCAAAATCATCGTATCCGCTGATATTTGCATTCCAGTAATAATTTCCCGCGGTAGTTTCAGCCGGACCGCTGAAAAGGTTATTGATAAACCTGCATTCCAGCAAATCGGGTTCATATTTGTAACCCCAGGTAGAAAGAAAACCATTTCTCTCCGCGTTGAAAGTGTTGTTACAGGCTATGTGATAAGCTGCATAATGATTGATGTGAAATGCAGAAAAACCAACTCCCCAGATGATATTGTGATGTGAAATAATGTTCTGTGTACCATGATCATAATAAAGCCCCATATCCAGGTGATCATCTGCATTGTCGTGCATCAGGTTGTAACGCACCTCTGAATTCCCTCCCTCGATCACATTTCCGTAGGTTAACCCCAAATCGCTGGTCAACAGACCGGAATAACTCATATCGCAATTCTGTAAAAGGGCCTGGTACATATTCCCGTAATCGATAACAGTTCGACCTGAACGTGTCAGCGTGCAGTGACTTATCACATTCCCCTTTCCCCTCAGCTGTACACAACTTGCATAAGTTCCGATCAAATCAGTATCGTGGATATAACAATTCAGCACCTTGTTGTTCTCTCCCTGAAGAATAACTCCGCATCCCGTGCTGTAAGCAACTTCACTGTTCCGGATCGTACAGTTCTTACCCTGAAAATCAATCCCTTTATCCGTCTGACTGCCATAATACCTGTTAGCCTGTGAAGAATAATAGGGGTAATAGATCTTCAGCCGGTTCAGCAGGATGTTTTCCGAGGTTTCATCCGTAGTAATTGTTGATCCGTGAATGGTAAGACCATGTATTTCAATATTGCTTGCCCCGGAAAGATCAAATGCATACATCCTTCTTTTAACAGTGTAACCTTCATCCGGCAGTTTTCCATCTTTTCTGAATATCAGCAACTCCCTCTTCTCCTTGTCGTAATACCATTCATTTTCAGCATCCAGGGCATCTTTGCAGCCAAAAATAAAGAACTCTGCTCCTTCAGTTGCAACATGCGTGTATGGATCACCATAGGGAGCGATATCTTCAATTTGTATTGAATTCCTGTCCGGTTTTCCGGTAATAATGGTTGTCCAGTCTGACCAGTATTTTGGGGCATGTATCCAGACATGGGCATTTGAATAGTCATAAACCGGCAGGTCATCATCCACTATTAAATCCGGACTGGTGGCTTCATCCATAACCGACAATCCAGGCTTGAAAAGGTCATCACCCACGTTGGGCCACCGCGCCTCAACCATGGTCCTGTCGCCAATAAATACCTGGTTCTCATGGCCGAGCTCCAATTCTATACCAATCCTGAATATGTGGTCGTCCAGTTTCTCCCAATTCTCTGCAGGAACCGGATCAGCCCCTGTAACAATTACCTGGTCATCAGCTGTCTGTGGTTTAAATACGATCGGCTGATCCCTGGTTCCTGAATTCGCTATCCTGATCGATTCAGGATAGACTCCGCCGGAAATATTGCAGACATCACCCGGCATCATTACATCCACCGCCCTCTGTATGGTTGAAAATGGTTGCAACAGGGTGCCCGGATTGTTGTCATTCCCCTTCGGGGACACGAAATACTCCCTTGATAAGCATGAAACAGACATCATGGTCATCAAAAGAAAGAAACTAATAATTCTCATGTTATAGATTTAAATGAATGTGCTATTTGTCTTCCCTTCCTTTGATCTCCCAGCTAACCAGGATGGTACGGTATAAAACAATAATTCCTACAGAGGCAAATACAATTCCTCCGACCAGATAATGTTCCGCTCCATTGCCTTGAAAGTAGCGAATGAACAGGTAGATCGCACCCAGGATTCCAACAACGATCAACGGATAATTATTTCTCCTTATCTTTTTAAGGGATGTTGTATTCGTTTCCTTCAGGTTGGTCCGCGCCATACCAATGTGGTTTAAGATTGGTATAAAGATACGATTGTTTTCAAGGTTCGCAATTGTCTGTAATTACCAAAATGCCCTCCAGACAGTACCATCAAATGCCTTCATCGTATTGTCATTGGCATCGAAATAAATCATTCCGGGCACAGGATCCGCGGGCGCATCAATCCTTGGCTGTAAAACCATAGCATCTCTTATATGTGCCACTGCATTTAATTTCAGTATATCGCTGTCGAATTCTCCATAAACAAGCGCACTGTCCTGATTGGCCGATGTGTTTTCTATATACAGTGTGTTTGATCCTGTTGACCCCTGGCCCGCATTGTTCCCGAGGAAAACATTCCCGCTTCCGCCGTCATTGTCTATTCCTGCTCTCCTGCCCAGTGCAACATTGTTCGATCCTGTGGCATTTCCCCATCCGGCACTTGCCCCCACATAGGTGTTGTCGGATCCTACAGTATTGTCCTTTCCGGATGTCCTGCCGATAAAAGTATTGTTGGTGCCGGTGGTATTGTTCAGTCCTGCATATGCCCCGGTGAACACATTGTACAGGCTGTAAACATTGTTCATTCCTGCATTCAATCCAATGAAAACGTTCAGGTCGCTTGAATCCACACCCATTCCCGCATTGGTACCAATAAATACATTTCCGATACCTGCCTTGATGGAATTCCCGGACCTGTCGCCAATGATTACATTCTCTGATCCTGTAGTATTGAACTGACCGGCTTCGGCACCAATGTATATATTCTTTTCACCATCTGTATTCAAAGACCCGGTATATTGTCCCATGAAGATGTTTCTGCTCCCTGTACTGTTTGCTACTCCGGCTTCCGGCCCAATGAATATATTTTCATTTCCTGATTGGTTGGCCATGCCTGAACCATATCCCAGGTAAATGTTGTTGTCTCCCCCGGTCGCTTCATTTCCCGCATAAGGGCCAATAAAAATGTTGTTGTTGCCGGATTCCAGGTAATGCCCTGCCTCATGACCAAGCAAGATATTTGACCCTCCTGTGGTATTTGAATAACCGGCATTATTGCCAATGTAAAGATTTTCCGTGCCCTTGCTGTTATTGAATCCGCTATGACTGCCGATAAAAATATTTGATGATGATGAATCATTGTTGAAACCGGCGTTCTTTCCTATAAAAATATTCATTGTACCAAATGTATTGTTGCCCCCCGAATACGCACCAATAAATATGTTTTCATATCCTGAAAGGTTGCCTATGCCTGCAGATTCACCAATCAATACATTTTCACTCCCATCGACATTTTCACCGCCTGCAGAACTGCCAAGGAATACATTGCTGTTCCCCGATTCATTGGAAGCACCTGTAAAAGAGCCTATAAAGACATTGCTTCCCCCTGTTGAAATCACATTTCCGGCACTGAATCCCATCAGTATATTATGGTTTCCTTCTGTGAGCTGACTCCCTGCATAGGCTCCTACGATAACATTTGAATTTCCTCCATTAAGACTGTGTGCTGCCTCATGACCAATGATGGTATTGGAATACCCGTTTACATTATCATATCCTGAACGGTTTCCGATAAAAAGGTTTTCCCATCCCCTGGAATTATTAAAACCACTTTCTTTACCAATAAATATGTTGGACGAACATGAATCATTGTTGTACCCGGCACTCTGTCCAATAAAAATATTATCCACTCCTGCAGAATTGTATGCGCCGGCACTTGATCCAAGAAAGACATTGTCAGAACCTGAAACACTGAAAATACCTGCTGCATTACCAATCATTATATTCGAATTCCCCGTTTCATTGTATCCCCCCGCCCAGTTTCCGATAAATACATTCTTAATTCCTTTTGTGTTATATAAACCTGCAACTGTTCCCACGAAAACATTACGGTTACCATTATGGTTTGACCATCCACTGCTCTCTCCAATAAAAACATTCTGGAATCCCCTGATGCTGTTCTCACCTGCCTGGTTGCCTATATAAATATTGTACTTCCCGGAAGTGTTTGAATAACCCGATGAATCTCCAATAAAAATGTTGTTTTTACCATCTGTATTCGAAAATCCCGAAAGGTAACCCAGGAAAATGTTTTTACTTCCATTTGTATTGGACCATCCCGACTTATAACCGATAAAAGAATTATACAACCCGCTGTCGTTGGAATATCCCGCCTCATGACCTATGTAATAGTTATAAGGATCAAGCTGCATGAACTGACTGGGAACAGATTTATTCCTGTTGTAACCACCTACTGCAAAACCTCCTTTAATTCCTTTTGCAGGATTAACAGGGTCGGTAACATATATTCTGACACTGTCCGGTGTAACCCTCAGGTACTCATTGGTATATCCCTTTAATTTATTGTAACCTCCAACCGCAAATCCACCTTTAATTCCCTTTTTCTGAGAATCATCCACATATACCCTGACACCTTCATTGTATACAGCAAAAACAGTGGAACCATCTGATCTTTTCACTTCAAACAGGGCTTCACCACTTGCATTATCATAAGGTTCCGAGATTTCCATCTTATCAAGAGGCATATCAATATCTCCTGCATGCATTGCATAAGGAACCGATACGAGCTGTGAATAACCAAGCTCTTCATAATCTGAACCATTTTCTGTATCGATCGCAACACCGAGATAATATTGCTGGTTCTCCCAATCAAGTTCAGCAAGCGTGCCAATGTCAGACTGCCCGTTACCTATCTTTAACATGACCATACCTGCTGCATCGGTTGTATCCCTGTGAGTCTCACTAAACACAAGTTCCCCTGATTTTCCTCCGATCCTGATGCGAATCTGCAACGAAACCGGATGATCAGCCAATGGTCGGGATTGGCCATCACGCAGTATTGCCTGGTAATTAAAATACTGTGGAACCTGGGCAGTTAATTGCTTTTCACCTTGCACGACCAGACAAAAAACAATTATCAAAAATAATCCGGATGCTTTCATGATAATAATTATTGGTGATTCTGCAATTTACGGATTGAATATACCGAAGTCAAATAAGCACAGCTAAATAGAGTCTGTCAATACAGTGCAGTGGCTGGGTCATATTGTTCGGGATCAAGGCGCACAAAGTATTGAAATCCCATGTACAAATAGAGATTCTATTGATTTCGCACAAAGTTGTTGTATCTTTCATTTCCAAGGTTAAAGAAATGATCTGTTACTCGATAAAATGAACCATTTCAAGGATCGGGAAATACCTGTAAACGGGAAGGAAACTTCAGGAAACAGAAAGAAGGTCGGCTTGTTTATTTTACTTGCAGTACTCCTGGTCCTCTTTTTTAGCACCGGTACCTTTTTAAATTCAGAAAGGATTGTCGAAATTATAGGAACCGGAAATGGTTATATCATTGCCTTCATTGTTGCTTTCTTCGCAGGATTTTCAGCTTTAACGGCAATTTCGTTCTACAGTGTCCTGATCATGCTGATATCAGGGGGGCTGGATCCTTTTCTGCTTGGAACCGTAACAGGAGTAAGTCTATCAATCGGTGATATTTTCCTGTTCTACTTTGGGCGGAAAGGAAGGGATCTGATCTCCGGTAAACTCGACAGGCAGATCAACGGAATGGCAAGATTCTTCAATCGCAGGAACCGACAAAAATACTTACCGTTCCTTTCATATATCTACATTGGGTACATACCGCTTCCAAACGATTGGCTGTTGCTATTTCTTGCCTCAATAAGATACCCCTACAGATATATAAACCTGATCATCATTGCCGGGGATCTGACACATGCACTGCTGCTTTCACTATTGCTGTCAAAAGGTTTGATTATAATAAAATAGTATCCGAATAAATATCGTACCATAAAAACCCCCTGCAAATTGATTTTCCTCAATGCAGGGGTAATGGATTAAAGCCTGAATACATCAGGCAATACTCAATGTTTAACTGCTGCTAATGATCTTTGTTCTTCGGGGTTGTGGTCCCTGCCCCGTTGGTATGAAATACAATAAACACTTTACCATCAGGATAAACCTTGCCTTCAACACTAACCATTTCATAATATACACCCATGTACCAGAAGTGTGTGCGGAAAGCAACCTTGTTCACTCCTTTTTCAGGTACAAGAGAATCGTCAGTACTGATCATAAACAATTGTTTGTGCAATACATTCCCCGAGGGTGTAAATACCCCCATCATCTCTACCGATGGATAAAGTCCGTCGTTGGTAAGTAAATACCAGCGCTGATTCTTCTCAACCAGTGCCTGGCCATTCAAACTGCTGAATCCCAGTCCAGCCAACAACAACAAAACAACAATAAATCGATTCGCCTTCATATCTGTAATAAATTTTATTGGTCTCTATGCTTTAACGATTTTTACATAAAAAAGTTCCGGAAATGAGACAAAATATAGCGAAATAATAGGAGACAGTTTGGAAAGCCCCATGATACAACGTAAGATCCTCGGGTTTTGTAAACGATCTGTTATTCTAAAATTTGACTGAATATTGGCAATTTGATTATCTCAACCGGATGCACTGATGGTGCATCAAATTCTTTTAAATATTTGTAAATTGCGATAATTTTATTAAGCCTCTTTAGCTCAGTTGGCAGAGCAGCTCATTCGTAATGAGCAGGTCGCGGGTTCAAGTCCCGTGAGAGGCTCTTGATCAATTAACTGTTTATCTCCCGAAGTTCAATATTCCTGAACTCAATGGCCATGTGGACCCCTGCATGCAGCTGCAGCCCTATTGGTCCCGCCTCAGCAAGCTCTACACTGTTATAATCAACGCATAAATTGCCGTTTAGAAAAGTCCTGATTCGATTGCCCTCAACGATGATCCTTAACTTGTTCCAATCTCCGGGATGATGGTATTCCAGTATCTTATCAGTCTGACCGGGATAAGGCCCCTTGCCATCTACCGGGGCATATATACAGGCTGTCATATCTCGTTGCAACGATCTTGATATGCCTATCTGGACCTGGTGTCCTTCTCCGTGCAGAAATATTCCAGAATCATAATCATCCGATTGAGTCCTGTATTCAACGGTAAGTTCAATATCCCCATAAGTATCTTCTGTCCATATGATCGATCCTTTCTTATCCATATTCTCACCCATCAGGATCCCTCCTTCCTCCACCTTCCAGTGAGACTCCTGCTCTGACGGAAGAACTTCCCATCCTTCCAGGTCCGTTCCATTGAAGATCTGTTTCACATTACTGCTGCATCCACAAGAAATGAAAATTGCGGCAATTAGTACTGAATATCTCATTAGTTTTTTCATAGCCTGGATTTTAAATCCTGAAGTTACAAAATAATTACCGAGTAAAATGACCTCCCTTCAGAAAAAGAGAACAATTGGTTTATATTTTTATATTTACATGGTTCAAAACAATCATAATATGAAAAAATCACTGTTAATTCTGCTACTCGCAAGCTTTTTCCTGATGGGGCTCACCCTCGGCAGGAAAAAATCAGATTCGATCATTCCTGAAAAGAAGATGACCCAGGTGGGCATTATTGTCGATGATATTGAAAAATCGGCTGCTGCATGGGCTGAACTCTTTGGCCTTGAAGAAGTACCTTCAATAAGTGTTGCTGCCGGCCATGAATCAAAACCCACTTCATTCCGGGGCAAGCCTTCAGATGCCACAGCCAAACTTGCATTCTTTCAACTGGACAACATTACCATCGAACTCATAGAACCCGACGGTACACCCAGTACGTGGCAGGAATTTTTGGATAACAACGGACCGGGAATTCATCACATTGCATTCCATGTGGATGACATGAAAACATCGGTCAGACAATTTGAAAAATTCGGTGTACCGGAGGTGCAGTCAGGAGGCTGGGGAACCGGGGAATATGCCTATATGGACGGCAGTGCAAAGCTGGCCCTGATCATTGAGCTGCTGGAGAATTATTAGGGCCAGGAGCCATACGTTCAGAAAATATTATGTGGGAGAGCAATTATTTATCTTAGACAGGCAAAAAATTTTCTTTGTGCTTTCATACCAACAATCCAAATGTTATTAAAAGCTGAAAATCTAAAATACCTCATCATAATTCTTCTGGTAATAACGGTAAAAAATTCATTTTGCCAAACCGATTACCAGTGGTGGAATGAAAAACACGACTGGGACGGTTCAACACACTGGACACACTATATGATCATTACACCCGCCTACCTTGGGCCCAATGCATTACCTGTCCCGGAAATGTATCCCGGAAGGATCCCTTCAAGACACTTTTTTGAGATGGGTGCAGAAGGACATTACAGCAAAGGGGATCAAACAGCCAACCTTTATCTAAACTATGACCTGCCGCTTTTTACTGATAAAGCAACTTTCCAGTTGACGTACCGTCCGGTTGAGTTCTATAAAACGGATACAATAACCAGGGACTTACGAAGGTCCAGGGAATATGATCCTGCAGGCAGAAGCAGCGGCGATCTTTACATGAGCACATACATTCAACTGATAAGAGACCATGCTTACCTCCCTGATGTTATGGTTTCTGCAAACATAAAGACCGCTTCGGGAAGCAAACTTTATGCCGCACGCCATACCGACACCCCTGGATATTGGGCAGACGCTACTATCGGCAAAGGCTTCAGAATTTCAGAAACAGGATTGCAGCAATTACATATTTATGGTAAAGCAGGATTTTATGCATACCAGACATTCAGCATGCGTAATTTTCAGAATGATGCATTTTTGTACGGAGGAGGCTTTTTGCTGAAATTCCGTGATTTCTCATTGCAAAACCAAATAACCGGTTACTACGGGTACTTTAAGTTGGGTGATCACCCGGTTGTTTACAGGTTGATATTGAGTAAAGACACCAAAAGAAAGGTTTCATTTAAAGTGATGTTTCAACAGGGACTTAATGATTATAATTTTTCTACGATCCGGTTTACTGCACGCTATAAATTATCTTCACCATACTAGATTCAAGTTACTTTGGACATCCTCAAAATTCCCGAATGATTTCTTTTGGAGATTTATCTCCTAACTATCATATAACAAATATAATTTCTTGTTATAATCTTTGGGTGATTTTGCATCGCAATCGCGGACTCCTGCTGAACTCCAATTGGACGTCCTGGTTATAAAAACTCCCCGGTACTCTGCGTATAAGCGTGAGCGACTCCATTCAGGTTTGCCTGAAAATTCACTCTGCGGTTTACTTTCCCATGTGCAGTATAGGTTCAAAAACAGGCTGGAACTGAGCTTGTGAGCTCACCGACAGGTAAAAAACAACCAAACATTGACCAAGTTATAAAATAGGGTATGTCCAGGGAAATTACTCATTTGAAAATATGAAATTAAATTCTTAGCTTTCACATATTCACATAATCCAAATCATCATGAAACCATTAAAATACATATGCCTGCTGATTCTCCCGGCTTTGGTTGTGGGATGTGAGAATAGTTACCAGCAGGAACCAAACGATCCCAATACAGCTGAAAAAGTTGTTGTTGACAGGTTCAGTGAATCAGCCGGAACACTCCATATTAGGGACAGTTCTAACAACCTTCCGGATCCCGGTGAAGCCATTGATTTCGATGTGCCGCGCTTCCTTGCCAAAGGACTCGGACCAAATGGTGAATACGTCCAATATTACGATTTTGATGTTCAGCCACTTACAACAGCCCCCGTTTATGTGTTTTTCAGGGAAGGAGAAGAATCCCCAGTGGATGGCCAGTTGAATATATTAGATGTAATACCGGGTGAGGAGGGATATACAGATTTCTGGTCCATGAAAAAAGTAATGGTTCCGGAAGACTACGTTCCCAATAGTATTTCCAGCTACGATGAAATTCTGGAATCCGGTTATGAGATACTGGCCACCACGAAAGTGATAAACTGTCCGGTGGTACCTGATGGTTCCACTGCGGATCTGAGGTACAGGGCATCGGAATCAGATGCTCTGCACAGGGGATGGTATAAAAGAAAACTGGTATATTATTTTACTTTTGAAGAAAAAGAGATAACGGTCAGCCTGCCGGAGGCTGGAGAGCCGCTGATGCCGATTTCCGGGATCTTTGTAACCTTCAACATAAATCCGGATCAGGAAGACGGAGGGCCTGCATCGGGATTTGTCCAGGAACCGGGGACTTCTCAAACCCACAATGTACTGGAAACGATCCCTGAAGATGAAGACTATTCACCCCTCTGGAGTGTTAATGTGTATGACAACCAGGACTTCGAAAATGTAAACGACTGGGAAAGTGCTTCAAATGCCACATTGCTGGCATCAGGGGTAATGCTCGTTAATTGCCCCGTGGTTAAGGTGGAATAAATTTAATTATTGTTCTGAAGATGGAACCAGCAACAGATCCTGTTGGGTGATGTTCCCCGCAAAGATCTCAATCCCTTTAGCTGTGAATGTGTCATACCCCTCTTTAACCGTAAAAATGGTGTAGGTTCCTGCCGGAAGACCGGAAATGGCATAATATCCCCCGGAATCTGTAAATGCTGAAGCTACGGTGGTGTCTGCACGGACCACCACATTGACATTCTCAATGACATTCGAGTCCGTATCCGTGGCTGTTCCTGACAATATTCCTGAAACAGAGTTATTTACCGCGCGAATTACAGGCTTAAAATTGAAACCTTTGATGCCCGCCGGACTGTTTATGTTTCCCAGAAGAATGAATGAATTCTCCAGACTGAAATCGATCAAAAGTTCTGAAGTTGCTCCGCCTGTGATTATCAAGGAAGGCTTTACAAACAATTTAATCCCGGTTTGGGCACCGCTTGGCACTTTAACCTTATAGGTATCACCGTCTTTCACCTTGAGACCGGCTTCGTCCACATACAACCTGAAGAGACTGTACTCACCGGCTGGAACTTCCACCTTCCCCAACTGCTCTTTCACTCCATTCCGCAGTTCCAACAGGTTAAAAGCCATGGTGTCTTCCACAAGTGTAATAAAATCAGCATCCGAACTGTCACCCGATATCCTTGCTTCAACTTTTGTGATGGTTATACCTGCTGAATCGATCATGTCAAAGGGGAAAGGCGCATCCGTTATTGAGATTTTTAGCGTTCCGTATTGATCGTTTTCAATTGATTCAATCATTGAACAACCAGAAGAAATCAGGAGTCCAATTACTGAAACAATGATCAAATTCGATACTTTTTTCATAACCATTCTTAAACGGGTATAGTTTCTAAACGAAAAAACCGGGTAAAAATTTAGACACCTCTGAAAGAAAATGACCCATGTCGTTCATTTTTAAATCTCTGGTTCAATTTATATATTGCTACCTTTGAAGGGTTCAATATTACGTATTTTAATATTTATAAACAACCCATAAATGCAGAACCAAATATTGTAGACACATGTTATTGAAAAAGATTGACTCATTGATCGTCTATTTATTCATATTTATCCACTCTATACCTCTGAGTGGACAGGAATACAGCAACATCCCCGCTCCTGATTCCTCGAGACTGAAACTTTATATGGATTGCAGGGATTGTGACTTCTCATTTTTCAGAAGAAACCTTCCCTATGTCGATTTTGTAAGGGATCAAAAATCTTCTGATCTCCATTTGCTTGTAACAGAACAACGAACCGCAAGTGATGGAAGGGCTTATGGCCTCAATTTTATTGGTTCCGGAGCTTTTAAAGACCTCCATTACAAGCTTGTAACCATTTCTCCCCAATCTGATACTGAGCTGCAAACCTGGAACCGTCTTTTAAAAACCACCAGGGCAGGATTGATGCCCTTCATTACAAGGACTGATGACATTGAGAAGCTTGATATATCTTATTTCAATGATTCCACCATTGCGGATCCCGACCAAAAAAATTTTGATAACTGGAATTACTGGGTTTTCAGGGTTGCGGCAGGAAGCGACTTTGAAACGGAGGAAAGCAAGGATGAATTCTCCATAAGAGGCAGGTTTGATTTGGACAGGATAACAGAAAAATTGAAATTCAGGGCAGATATCTCCTATTACAGGAATATTGAACGCTTTAATGATAATTCAGAAATCATTGAAAGTCTCAGGGAGGAGATTGATTCTGATGCTGAGGCTGTTTTTTCGCTGAGCCCACACTGGTCTGCAGGTATTTTCAATGAGATCAGAACCTCCACGTATCAAAACATTGATCTTTCACACAGGCTCGGACCTGCCATTGAATACAACATTTTTCCCTGGGACAAGTCCGATCGAAAAATATTTTCACTTGGCTACCATATTCAATATCATTATTATGATTACATGGACCTTACCGTTTACGATGAATTGCAGGAATTAAGATTATCTGAATCCCTGAGGCTCACCTTTATCCTGCGGGAACCATGGGGAGAGGTTGAAACCAGGATCGAAGGAGCACATTATTTTCATGACCTGTCAAAAAACAGTCTTACCATTGATTCTGAATTATCAGTAAATGTTACAAAGGGACTCTCCTTCTATGTTGAGGTGAATGCAGGACTCATTCATGACCAGCTTTACCTGCCGGCCGGTGAAGTCACACTTGAAGAATTGCTTTTAAGACAAAGACAACTACAGTCAGATTACGAATTCTCCGCTGAATTCGGTATCAGCTATACTTTTGGTTCAATATATAATAACATTGTCAATCAGAGGTTTTAATGATCGTTTCTGATTTCATCAATCAAATCATAAAGATCCATGAAAAAGATCAGCAGAAGAAAATTCGCAGCAACAGCCTTGCTGGCTGGTATAGGAACAAAATCACTGGTAGCCCGGGGTTATTCTGAAATAAACCCAAAGTCAAAAAAAAATATACCCTTGCGAAACAAGATAGCCCTGAATGCATACTCTTTCAATACATTGCTAAGGAATGGAGAGATGAATCTGTTTGACCTGATGAAGTTCAGTTCCGAACTGGGACTGGACGGTGTGGACCTCACCGGGTATTATTTTCCGGGCTATCCCGCCATACCTCCGGATGAATATGTATACAGGATCAAGAGATATGCCTATGAACTTGGATTGCACATTTGCGGCACAGGTGTAAGGAATGATTTTTGTTATGCTGACCCTGAGAAGAGAAATGCAGAAAAAAAGCTTGTAAAGGATTGGATCATCGTTGCCGGGAAACTGGGAGCGCCGGGCTTAAGGATCTTTGCCGGTCATAATGTACCGGAAGGTTACAGCTGGAATGAAATTGCAGAATGGGTCAGTGAAGAAATTGAAGCGTGTGCAGAATTTGGCAGGAATCACGGTGTGGTGATTGAAATACAAAACCACAATGCCTTCCTGAAAACATCCGACCATGTGAACAACCTACTGAAATTAATAGAATCGGATTGGGTGGGCTTAAAACTCGATATTGGATCTTTCCGCACCGGGAATCCCTACGAAGAAATTGCATCAACAATACAACATGCGGTCAGCTGGCAGTTAAAGGAAAATGTCTATCTTGATAAGAAAGTAACTCCCGTAGACCTTGAAAAACTCATAAAAATAATTGCAGCATCTGACTTTAAAGGATATATACCTATAGAAACACTGGGACAGGGCGATCCGTATCAAAAAGTCACGGACCTTTTCCATAAAGTAAAACAAGCATTTGGTTGATTTTACAATATCAATAAGAAAATTTTTCTATATCTGCAGATTTCCTTTCTTTCTGTTTTTTAAGTAACTTATCAGATAATTCAAGAAATCATGACTGAAATCGAAAAACTGGACAGGATCGCCATCAACGTGGAATCCCACAGGTTACTGCAGCAACTGCTGGAAGAAAACCCTCCCCTGGAAACCATCTTGCGAAATTCCAAAAACGAAACCGAAGTTGTAGTCGGCGTAAGGGAATGGATCGAAAAATCATTTAAAGAACACAAAGCAGCTTTTAATTTTTATCATTCCGGTGAATCCGACAGAACAATGTTCAACAAGTTGAAATGGAAGGATTACGCGATCATCAGGATCCTCGATTACATTGACAACGCGGGAAAGGAATATCCGGACCAGAATCTCCATGGTGAAATTGCTGTAAGCAATCCTCTCCGTCTACTCTGGCTGGCAGTGAACAAAGGCACAGGAGGTGCAAAACCCGGTTTTTTCAAGGATATGATCCAGCTTTTCAGGCAATTGAATGGTACAACCAGGGGGAAAAAACCTTCCAGGTCAAAAGTGGAGGAGTGGATGGACAGGTTTCCTACAGGACTTGATCCCAGAATCATTCAGCTAAGGGAAGAAAACAAATTAAGGATCATTAAGATACTTGCCCGAAAACTGGATAAGGAAGAACTAAAAAGCGATAAATACCAGTTTAACAATAGCGATACAGAAGCAGACAAACTGGAAAAAATACAACGCTGGTGGGAACAACAAAAATTTCACTTGCATTTTGCTTTTCGTTCACCGGAACTGATCAATGAAATGCTGGATTACTCGCTGGATCCGGATACTTTAAAGATACTGAAGGAAGCCGAAGAAGCGGGCATCCCATTTTTTGTGAATCCCTACTACCTGTCCCTCCTGCATGTCAGGGTTCCATACTTTGCAGTAGGAGCTGATCTTGCCATCAGATACTACATACTTTACAGCAAACAACTTGTAAATGAGTTCGGATCGATCATTGCATGGGAGAAAGAAGACAAGGTTGAACCCGGCAAACCAAATGAAGCAGGATGGATCCTTCCTTCACACAATAACGTTCACAGGAGATATCCCGAAGTGGCCATCATGATACCTGATTCAATGGGTCGTGCATGCGGGGGCCTCTGTTCCTCCTGCCAGAGAATGTATGATTTCCAGTCGGGACGCCTTAATTTTAATCTCGACAAATTGATGCCGAATGAAAAATGGCCCGACAAGCTGAAACGGCTTTTAAAATACTTCGAGGAAGATACGCAACTAAGGGACATACTGATCACAGGGGGGGATGCGTTTATGAGTTCTGACAATACACTCGGGAATATCCTTGAAGAGGTCTACCAGATGGCAAAAAGAAAACGTGAAAAGAATTCAGCGCTGCCGGAAGGTGAAAAAAGAGCTGAGATTGTCAGGGTACGTTTTGGTACCAGACTTCCCGTTTATCTTCCCCAGAGGATTACCCAAAAGCTTGTCTCTATCCTGCACGATTTCAAACAGAAGGCAGAAAAAGTTGGCATCAGACAATTTGTGATACAAACCCATTTCATTTCCCCAATGGAGGTCACCCCAGAAGCCAATACTGCAATCCAAAAACTGATTGGAGCAGGATGGATAATTACAAACCAGGAAGTATTTACAGCACCTGCATCAAGACGCGGTCATTCTGCCAAACTAAGACAGGCCCTAAATGATATAGGCGTGCTTCCCTATTATACTTTTACTGTAAAAGGGTACATGGAAAATAGTTTTGGATTTGCCCCCAATGCCAGGGTTGTACAGGAACAACTCGAAGAGAAATATTTTGGAAAGATTGATGAAAAGTACTATAAAACCATCAGGGAATTCTCAGAAGAACCAACCAGGATGCCAGAAAATATCCAGGCACTCAGGAGCAATGCTGATCTGCCCTTTTTGGCATGTGACAGGAATGTACTAAATCTTCCGGGAGTAGGTAAAAGTCTGTCTTTCAGGGTTATAGGCATAACAAGATATGGAAGAAGGATCCTTGAATTTGATCATGACAAAACCAGGAACCACAGCCCGATCATTAATAAGATGGGGAAAGTGATCATCATCGAATCAAAATCAATCCATGAGTACCTCAACCAAATGGAAGAACTTGGCGAAAAGCGGGATGACTACCAGGGACTGTATGGTTATTCAATCGGACAGACCGAAAGCAGGATGCCCATTTACGAATACCCCGAATATGATTTTCAGGTAACCCATGAATTGACAAATCTCGAGATATAAATGAACCGAACATGATGATTATTAATCATAATGTTACATAACCTGAAATTCTTTCAGTAAATGCCGGTTCCCGAAAAACAAAATGTAACAGATAAAAAAAAGGGTGCCGGAACCGGTACCCTTTGTATTGTTTGGGAAAAGGTCTCTATTCCGTCACAAGTGGATAATCACCTATTTTCCCTTCTCCCCATGCGGTCAAGTCGTTCTCTGCCGCCCAGTCGGTTGCTATACCATTGATCCCGAATTTCAAAGACAAGCAATCATAACCCAACACTTTAAGATATGCAGTCAGGAATGCGCTTCCCTGGCCTGTATAGCAATACACAACGATAGGCTTGTCTGGCGGTAGTGTTTTCAGATCCGCTGTAGTCAACATGCTCGTATTGGTAGTATATTGAATAGCGCCCGGTACATGACCCTTGTTGTATGCTTCCTCAGGCCAGTAATTGACAATATAATAATGATCCGGATTGGCAAAAACATCTGCAGCGCCAATAGAGGAATTGGCAAATCCATCCTCGTTCACTGCTGAGATTCTTGCGTCAAGGATATCTTCTGCTGCTTCAAAGCCTGTCTCAAACACCGGCATTGCTCCCTCTTCTCCCTTTGGATTTGAAGCGGTTTCCAATTGTGTTTCAAAGGTATTCACTGCATTGCTGTTCCAGGGTCCTGCTGTAACAGCATTCCATGAGCTCATTCCAAATGCCAGAGAGTAGGTGTCATAACCGGCAAGATTGGCAAGTGAAACCACAAAAGCGGCCGTTTGCCCTGTATAGCAGGCAATTACCACTTTATCATAAGCGGAAACATCTATGTTGTCCAAATGTGAGATTACATCTCCGGCAGCAACATGAACGGCACCCTCAATGTGACCGGGTGTATTGTACTCATCACCCCTGATGTCAATAATATAGGGGTTGCCGGTTAAAACAAGTGCATTCAGATCAGCAGCAGAGATCAGTTTGTTCAGTGATTGTACATCAACAGGACTGTCAGTAGATTCAAGGTATTCTGCCAGTACCAGTGATTCATCAACGGTCTTACTGCATGATACCAGCAATAATGAGATTGTTACAAAGCTTAATGCCAATAATTTAATCTTCTTCATCTTTCAAATTTTAAATGTTAATAATAGTTTTATTTCATAGATTTTTTCCTAGTTGAACCAACTTGCAGGAAGGTCTGATTCATTCACGAAAATATCCGCTGAAGCTTCTTTGTCCCAGTCAAATAATTGCATTCCTTCAATTTCAGTATCTTCAAAAAGGTACAAATTCCTGTTATAGATAGAATCGCCATCGGTCCATATGTGGCATTTTGATGTACAGTTACCATCACCTACATCTGTCCTGGATGTGATCCTTAAAATGTTATGGGGTGTTGTGAAATTGAATGTCGGATGTGCGTTAAAATCAAGATATTCATCCACACCATACTCTTTCCAGCTATCCGGGGCAGAAAGCGTTCTTCTTACAAGTGCATACTTAAATCCCGGTTTGGTTTCAGGTATTGGGTTCCTGGCAATTTTAAAATCAAGGTATGCAGGAACGCGTGCCCCCTCCCCGTGAATATGACAGCTTGCACAGTTGTTGTAATCCTGGGAATGACAAACCTGACAGTTGAAATCACCGATGTGTCGTGTATGGTAATCGTTGGAGGCAGCCACATCCGGGTGGCAATTCATACTTTCGCAACTGGGCAGTTCTGAGTAGGCATAACGGTGTGTCACAGTGCTGTCGCCATTCCCGTGAAGCTCCATTCCATTATGGCAATCAATACATTCAAAGTCGTAATCATCCAGGTGTACATCCGGATCGGTACCCGATGCAACACCTAGGTATGCATGGCCTCCCCTTGAAGTATGGCAGGAAATACAGGTATTCAGCATATCCGGATTCTTAGTAAATGCGTGTCCGTTGGCCAACCCCCCACCTCCGATCGGAGGCCTGTTCACATGGCAGTTACCGCAGGTTCCGTGGCAGGTTGCACAGTTGGAATTGTATCCATCTATCATCTCAGGAGGCAATTCATCAAACTGGTGCGCCCCTTCAAGCCCCATTCGCATGGTCACCTTTCTTTTCTGTCCGGTGCCATTGTGCAAGCTTGTTGTGAAGTTCTCTGCAATCTCCCCATGACATGCACCACATTTTGTTGCATACTTTGTTGAAGGATGCTTCAAAAAATCTCCGGAATGTGCCAGGTCTTTCTCATGGGTTCCGTTAACACCACCGTGACAAGAGGTGCACCCTATATTATGGTAACCTTCTTTGAATTTCTTATAACCCTCCTCGTCCATGTATACCCGCTCGTACGGCGGAAAATATGGAGCAGAACCACCACAGCCGCCAATTTCCGGTGGTTCTTCATCTGAAGCAACCGCCTCCAGATGTGCCTGGTTGGTGTGACACCCCACGCAAGAGGCTACATCACTATAATCGGGAATCTGATGCCGCGTACAGCTAACCATTATAAAAAAAGGCAACAACATGATCCGAATCAAACATATTCTCCCAAACAGAATTGTTTTCATGTGCTCAGGTTTTGTTTTTCAATTCACAATATAAATATGGTACTAAATTGTTCGTTTCTCCCGACTCTTCCTACAATTGCAGGCTGTTACACACTATAAAATAAAATGATATATCTCACTACTTTAAATGTCCTAAAACAATATATTAATTGATTCTTTTTTATATTTACGTAAAATACACTGGATAGAATGGAAAACAGCATTAAGTTTTCAGGGTGTACCATCAGTTCGTATGACTGTAAATGCTTTGATAAACTGAGTGATGAAGAACGCAGGATCATTGATGAAAGTTCCGTTAGGATCAAATACAAAAAAGGCGAGATGATCTGCAAACAGGGCGGCTTTGTCTCACAGATCATGTATGTGGAAGAAGGTCTTGCCAAAGTATTTGTTGACAATGGCACAAACTCCCTGTTATTGAGGCTGACCCCGGGAGGATCATTCATAGGACTATCAGCTGTTTCCGAAGAATTTGCCACATTCCCGTATTCTGCAAAAGTTTATGTCGATTCCGTTGTCCGCCAGATAGATGTAAAAGTTTTCCGCCAGGCGCTGGCACAAAACAACGACTTCTCGAAAGAGATCATTAACATACTGAGTGCAAACAGCGTTCAGATCTACGGCCGTTTTTTTTGCATGACTTTCAAACAGGCTTACGGACGTCTTGCCGATATAATTTTATGCCTCTCTGAAAGAATATTCAAACAGGATAATTTTTACCTGCCCCTTTCCCGAAAGGAAATTGCGGAACTTTCCGGTATGAGTTCCGAAACAGCGGTCAGAATGCTGAAGAAATTCAGTGAGGATGGCCTGATCAGGATGAATGGAAAAAATATTGAGGTAACCGATGTTTCAAGATTGCAAAGGATCAGTGAAACGGGGTAGTGTTATTTGACATCAAATTCGCCAATTCCGGTACAAATTTCTCCCTGGTCGCTTATCCCCTCTACGATAACAAGGTATTTGCTAACGAAATCCGATGTGAAAAAACTTACTGATGCATGATCATCCTGGAAATCAACGATTGGATTCCAGTAAAGCGTGGGCCTAAAATCCGGAACTTCACTGTTTATGTTATGCATGTTGTATTTCGGAGAATAAAAACGCCTGGGGCGCTGAAACCCGTCCACCACTTCCGAATACCTTCCCTTCACATACCGGTGGAAATCGCTATTTACACTCCCCATCTTTGTATAAATGGCAATGATGCCGTCGGCTCCTCGTGAACCAAATGCTGCAGTGTTAACGCCCGACATAAATACATCAATATGATCGATATCACCCATGGGTATATGACCGATCTCAACAAGATCATTTACCACATCATCCAGCAGTATTGTAGGTGATTGCCCTCCCCTAATGGATATGGAATTTCCCTGGACCACCATCCCGGGGATCCTGTTCTCAAGATAATCATAAATGTTCAGATAGTTCATGTCATCCGGAGAGATTTCAAACCTCCGGTCAGGAGAACCATAGGTCCTGTCAGCCTCTTCAGTCAGATTGATAACCGATTTCTTCTGCCCGGTAATTACTTCCACCTCATCCAGCCAGTATGTACCGGATTCAATGGCATACTTCCTTTCTGCCTCCAGTTTTGAAAAATTAAAACTGTAATACGAATTGGGTACGATGAGGTCATAGATCACACTGTCGATCAGTTCCTGGCTTGTTCTGGTATCTTTTTTGTAAATCTGATCTACCAATATTTCAGTCCTGTTACTGCCACCTGCGGTTTTAGCCTGAATGATCAACCTGGTTGAATCAGGGATAAAAAGCCTGTCAAACCTGAAATTCCCGTCCCTATCGGTAACTGATTCTATAAAGGTCATGTTGGGTCCGAAAGGTCCTACCACAACTTTACCATTTGAAACCCTTTTCCTGCCCAGGTGACGTTTTACCCGGCCTTCAATGGTGATCCCAATATCTTCCCAACCTTCCAGATCATCCGGTTCCGAGATGATGATATCCGGCCAGTAATAACTTCTCCAACCATGCACAAGCATCAGCAGATCAAGCTTTTCGTATGAGCTGATCCATTCACTATCAGTAAAAAAAGAAGCAGAAGACTCAACCGGTCCTTTAAGTTCAGAATCAATAAGAAGGTAACTCTGCATATCAGACTGATAACCTTTTCTCGACAGGTAATTTCTGTTAACTACTGCTACGGAGACCCCCGCATTTAGACTGTCATTCCCATCCAGCAATGATTGAATATTGATATTTACCTCACTTCGCTTGTCATAGGAACTTTTTGATGTTTCAATATCAAGTGCAGGTGCATCTGTTTTTACGAAAATAAGCCTTTCAGCAAGTATCCGGTCATTTGTATTTTTCAGGGTGATTTTTGAAATGCCAAGTGGAAACCGCTCTTTGGGTACGGTAATCTCTCCATAAAATCCATTGAGCTGAATTTCCTTCCTGAACAATTCGATGCCTTTATGGGATGCATGTAAAATCAGGTCCTGCCGGCCTTCAATATTAAAGTTCCTGCCGGCGCCAAATTTTATTTGTGTGGTCTCATCCCTGCAATAAAGATTGATGCCGTTAACCTGTGCACGGGGAAAATCATATTTAAAATCTGGATAGGCTTCCAGGACGGCATGGTAAGACCGTCCTTCTGAAGGCATCAGTGCAAATTTACCCATACCGATCCAATCCGAACTGAATGGTGTGATTGTATCACCCATGTCATTGAGAACAAATCCGTCTACGGATATCCCGTAACCTTCGCTATTTATTGCCTTGAATGCTATGGTATTCGAAGAATTCAGCACTAAATTTCCGCCCTCCGGGTAAAATCCAACATCGATGGCATTGGGGTCGTGCTCATCGACCAGCTCTGCCTGCGGTTTTGATTCGGAGATCCATATCTTTTTATGATAATAACTTTCTTCGCCAAAGTTTTCCTGGTACCTGGTAAACGCACGTATGGTATACTGCCCCTGCCCAATAGTCGCAGGTAGTCTGAAATCTCCGATACCCACACCATCACTGACCAGGATCAGTTTGCTGTCATGTATTTCCCCTTTCTCATCGACAAGCTGTACGTAAACATTCTTGTATCCATCTATGAGCCTGTTGCTGATCCCGCTCACCAGGTATACCTTGAACCATATGTCTTCCCGGGGTGCATAATTCTCCCTGTCAATGTGCAGGTAAACCTTTTCATAAACAGCCTCATTGACAAGTGCCGGAATGTAGCCATCCTCCTGTGAAAACAAGGGTACATTAACAAATAGCAATACCAATGGAAACAACAGTTTCTTCATTTTAACAAAAGGATTAAAATTCGCTTTCAGATCACCAATATCAAAGCATCCTGACAAACCTAATCAAAAATTCCATAGATTCATCCTAAATTTACTTACAGAGTAATCAGCCGGGCCTGTACATATTTTCCCACCATCACTTAAAAGAATAAGCCGTTCGTCAACCACACTGCCTGAATCATTCACCAGTTGAACATATATATTTTTGTATCCTTCCACAGGTTTATGATCTATGCCGCTTAAAAGATAAATCTTGAAACATATATTCTCATGGGATGAATAGAATTCCCTGTCAACATGAAGGTATATTTTTTCATAAATGATGTCTGATGCCTGATAAAAGGATCTCCCCGAATCCTGGGAAAACAAAGGCGGTACCAATCCCAATACAAAGATGAGAGTGAAAAGTTGAAAATTGATGCTTGCTTTCAAATGTATGAAATGGGAAATTCATAGCAATAAACAAACACCATACCCTTATGTTCTGAATCATCTCTGTGCGTCATATGAATCTATTTATTAAATTTGGTACCTCATATCAAAGTCACTCCTAAATGAATATTATAGAACTGAACAACATTACCAAGACTTTCGGATCGGTAGTGGCAGTAAAAGATCTGTCTTTGACAGTTCCAAAAGGCAGCATTTATGGATTTATCGGGCCCAATGGTTCCGGTAAAACCACCACCATCAGAATGATCATGAAAATCTTCTATCCGGATTCCGGGGAGATCAAGATCCATGGCAACCATCGGAATGGTATCGTAACCGATAATATCGGGTACCTGCCGGAAGACCGTGGCCTGTATAAAAAAATGAAAGTGAACGATATACTGATGTTTATGGGAGAATTGGGTGGCGGATCCGATCTCAGAACAAAGATACGTTACTGGCTGAACAAGCTTGACCTTGCCACATTCTCTGAAAAGAAGGTTGAGACACTCAGCAAGGGAATGACACAGAAACTACAGTTCATCGCAACAATCATCAATGAACCTGAAATCATCATCCTGGATGAACCTTTCAGCGGACTTGATCCGGTAAATGCCGAAATTCTCAAAGATGTCATTCTCGACCTGCAAAAAAAGGGATCAACCATCATTTTCAGTACCCATGATATGGGCATGGCAGAAAAAATGTGTGACAATATTTTTATGATCTATAAAGGAGAGAAGGTCCTTGACGGGACATTGTATGAAATTCAGGACAGGTACGGAGCAGATACCCTCGTTGTACAAACTGAAAAGGGTGAAAGTGCCTTGACCGGTATACGGGGAATCAGTAAAATAAACAACTACGGGAAATTGCAGGAACTGAAACTGGAGGATCGGGCCGATCCCCAAAAAATACTTGCAGAGATCATGAAAAACACTGCTATCAAAAAATTCGAAATTACACGGCCTTCCCTGAATGATATCTTCATCAGGATAGCCGCACCTGATAGAAAGGAGGTCAATCATGCGTAAAATAATTGTTCTTTTTAAGAGAGAATACATTGCAGCAGTAAAGACCAGGAGTTTTATCATCAGCCTTGTACTGGTACCTGTTCTTATGGCCGGCAGTTTGATTGTTACGCTCCTAACTGAAAACAATGAAAACACCGATGATAAGTCTTTTGCAGTGATCGATCACAGTGGACTTATTGAAGACTACCTGGCAGAACAGGCAGAGCAGCGAAACAGCAATGATATTTATTCCGAAACAGGTGAAAAGGTTTCCCCGGCTTACCTGCTCGATTTTTTAGAACCTGATTATGATGAACCTTTTAAGCAAAAACTGAAAATATCAGACAAGATCAGGGGGAAAAAATACCATGCCCTGATCGAAATAGGAAAAGACATCCTTCATCCCGGAGATTCCACTGAGGAAGATTATTTGAGATTCTATTCCGAGCATGGTTTTATGGATGATACCAGGTACTGGTTCTCAAACAACATAAACAATTACCTCAGGGAACTGCGGCTAAAGGAACTCAACCTTGATCCCGAAATGACCTCAGTCCTGTTTGCCTGGCACAACATTGAATCAATGGGCCTTGCAAAAGTTGATGAAAAAACAGGGGAGACAAAAGATGCAAAAGAATCCAGTGAATTGCAGACTTTCCTGATCCCTTATGTGGTGGTTATCCTCATGTTCATGATGACACTTATGAGTGCTGTGCCATTGCTGGTTTCGGTAATGGAGGAAAAGTCTGAAAAAATCGCTGAAGTGTTGCTCGGAAAATTAACACCTTTCCAGTTCATGGCAGGCAAAGTAATGGGAGGGATAGGTGTAGGCCTTACTGTTGCAGGTGTATACATTTTTGGGGCCATTGCCACAGTAAATTTCCTGGATGTGGGCGACATTGTTCCCATGGATATCCTTGTATGGTTCTTTATCTACCTGTTCTTCTATATTATTATGGTGGGTTCTGCAATGGCAGCACTCGGAGCCATGTGCAACGACAACAAAGACGCACAGTCTCTTCAGTTTCCTGCCATGTTTCCTGTGATCCTTCCTATATTTTTTATCGTTCCAATTATTTCCAATCCAACAGGGACACTGGCGACTACCCTTGCCTTCATACCACCGTTCACCCCCACAATCATGATGATAAGGATCGCAACTCCTGTAACGATACCTACCTGGCAACCCATTGTAGGCCTGGTGGGGGTTATCCTGTTTACATTGTTCACTGTGTGGGCAGGGGCTCGGATATTCAGAACGGCAATACTCATCCAGGGGCAGAAACCTTCACTGTCCAACCTTGTGAAATATGCCTTTAAAAGTTAATTTCAGGCTAAAGTTCCTTGATATAAATATCTTTAAACTGTACGAGCGAAGGGGGACTCACCCATTCACCGTCCCGCTTGTTTCCATGGTGTTGCAATGCGATCGGTCCTTCTTCAGGAACCCCGGGCAATTGGGCATTGTCAATTACCCGCTGACCGTTAAGGTCCACCGAAAGTCTGTCCCCTTTCATCTCAATCCTGAAGGTATTCCATTCACCGATGTTCCTGTCAGCTATCATTTTCGGGGTTACACCGGCACGGACATCAACCGGCATGTTTTTGTCCATCCTGTAACCGTAAACCTCGCCTGAACCAACCGGCCAGCACCAGATGTTCACCTGTGACTTACTGCTTCCCCTGAGAAATATCCCGGAATCTGAATCGGGAACCCGAATCCTTATCTCCTCCCCCTTTTCATTCAGTTTATGACTCCCGTCCGGAAGAATAATAGGTACACCTGGATTTTCCCAGGGCGTTTCCTTGATCCTCCAGTCGACATAAAGTATGAAATCACCGTAGGAATTCTCAGACCAGAGGTTTTTATCCGCTGCCTCACTCTGGGCATCATAATCGATCACTGCATCAATAACATTCCAGTGACCATTGTCACCTTCCGGTACCATCCAGTTGGTAAAATCCTCACCATTGAACAGCACTTCAAACCCCTCGGGTATTCCGGAAGGGTTGGGACACTCCTGTGCCACAGTATTCAAACTGAAGCAGATAATTGCAAGCAATGGCAACATAATTTTAATTTTCATCATTCCTTGTATTTTGGTTTGAAATAATCTGAATATTGTTCAAGATAACATTAAAAATCACTTCATGCAACTTCAGTTCAACCCTGCCAGCGGAAATTCATCTTCCTACAAAACCATTTTATGCCGTTACTCCGGATTTTCTTTTTACATTTAAAATTAAAAACAGCTATGTTATACCTCCTGGAACATCCCCTGATCACTCACAAACTAACGCTCCTCAGAAAAAAAGAGACCTGTACCAAAGATTTCAGGAAGACCCTCAGTGAAATTGCCGGTCTCATGGCTTATGAGATAAGCAGGGACTTGCCTCTTAGAACAATAGAGATCGAAACCCCTTTGCAATCCTGCACCACCTCGGAACTTGCCAGGGAGGTGATCATTGTACCCATATTGAGAGCAGGACTTGGAATGACAGACAGCATCAACAACCTGATCCCCACGGCCAAAGTGGGGCACCTGGGAATGTTCCGGGACCATGAAACCCTTGAGCCCAGGTCCTATTACGCAAAACTTCCCCCTTTGTTGAATGATGCCGTGATCATGTTGCTGGATCCTATGCTTGCAACGGGAGGCAGCGCTTCAAAAGCCATTTCATATATAAAAAAGGAGGGCGGAAAACAAATAAAACTCGTTTGTATCGTTGGAGCGCCCGAAGGTGTTGAAAAAGTGGAAACCGACCATCCTGATGTAGACATATACCTGGCGGCCCTTGATGAAAGGCTCAATGAAAAAGGCTACATATTACCCGGCCTTGGAGATGCAGGGGACAGGCTGTACGGTACCAGGTGATGTCTGTATATAGTGTTTGCAATAAATTTTTAAATTTGCAGGTTTGCCAGTCGCTAATAAAGCAATTTCATTCATGGAAAACCATTTAGAAAAATGAGAACCTTGCTGCTTTCTTTCATCTTGACAATGATCATAGCGGGAACATCCTGTAACAGGAAACCTGTAAAACACAGGGTGATCATCACCACCGACATACAGGTTTGCTGCGGTGACCCGGATGATATCCAGAGCCTGTGTCATGTACTGTGGTACGCAGACCAACTGGATATCAAAGCAATAATACCGGAAAAATTCGGACGGGGAGAACAACCTGGAGGGATCACTGCTGCTGAACGGGTGCTTGAAAATTACAGGCTTGATTACAATGATCCTGCCAATAATTTCAGGGAGATGGGTTTTCCGGAGCCGGAATATTTTTTCAATGAGGCCCTTCAAACCAACCGGGATTCAGCGATCAATGCAATTATCAGGGAAGCAAATGCAAAGGATAAAAGGCCCCTGTACATCCTGGTCTGGGGAAACATGAACATCCTGAAAGATGCTTTGCTAAAAGCACCTGAAATAAGCGAAAACATTCGCGTTCTTACCATTGGCACAAACCTCAGGGCACCATCAGACGGAGGAGACGGGACACTGCCCAACTGGAATGGTCCGGGCCGGAACCGAATATTCGGGGACCCGCGGTTTGATGAGATGTGGTGGATCGAAAACGACTGGGGTTACAACGGTATGTTCAAAGAACTGACCCTTCCTGAAGATGGAGGAAGACCCAATGGAGGAAGGCCATACGAGATCATGACCGAACTTTCTGAAAAAGCCGGCAATCTCGGTCAGCATATAGAAGAAGCGGTATCGCCCGACCGTGTTAAATGGGCCTATTATTTCCGGGTTGGCGATACACCCACGGTGTTGTACCTGATCGACCCTGAAAATGATCCCGACAACCCGGCACGTGGTTCCTGGGCAGGTATTTTTGAACAGCCATTCCCTGATTCACGGCCCAATTACTGGACCAATGTGACAGGAAGCTCCGAATACAAGCACGATGATCCGATCAATACATGGAGACATGCAGGAAAAGCCATTGAAGCCAGCTACCAGCACCTCCTTGATGAGCGGGAGGAAATGTACAGGGAATTGCTGCAAAAGGTTGACCGGCTTTACGGAAAACAGGGCCCTGAGTAGATTCTTCCTTTGCTTCTAAAAGAGGATAGCCTGAATGTCTAAGAAGTGTCTGTCCATAAAGTCCAACTTTATTGACAAGCACTAAGAAGACTTAATTACCAGTTTCCCGCGTACCCTTCCGGTCTGACTCTGTTCCTGGGCTTCACGCGTTTTTTCAAGCGGGTAGACTTTTTCAATGAAAACGCGGATCTTTCCCTCAACAATCTGGTCAATGATCCACTGTAGGTCCTGTTTCCTGTTCTTAACAAGGATAAGCTTTAATTTTCTTGAAGAAAACAACTTTGTCATAACCTGGGTTACAAGGGACCTTGATGATAAATTCAACTTGATGAGCATCCCCCCCTTCGTAAGTGAATTCCTCACTTCGCGAAAAGATGCATTTGAGGCCGCATCCAAAATTACGTCATAAGCGCTTATTCGCTCCCTGAAATCCTCTTCCCGGTAATTGATCACTTCATCGGCGCCAAGTTCCGTAACATATTCCCTGTTGCGTTCACTGCAAACCGCTGTTACCCTGGCACCAAGTATTTTCGCGATCTGGACCGCATAGGATCCTACTCCGCCGGATCCCCCGTTCACCAGCACTTCATCCCCGGGCTTAACCTGGTAATGTATGGTAAAGGCCTGGTAGGCTGCCAATCCTGCAATGGCAATTGTTGAAGCATCTTCAAACGACATTTCATCAGGTATCCCGATCGCCTGTTTTTCCTTCACTGCCACATATTCAGCACACGCACCACCCCTGTATCCAAGTAACGCATAAACCCTGTCTCCTTTTTTGAATTTCAAAACTCCTTCCCCGGTTTGCTCAATAACTCCTGATAATTCCGAACCCACGACAAACGGAAATTTCTTTCCGGTAATGAATTTCAGCCTGCCATTCCTGACTTTCCAGTCGACAGGATTCACCGATACAGCCTTCATCTTAATCAGCAACCCGTGCTTCCCCGGAACCGGCCGGTCAATTTCTCCATAAACCAGGTTTTCCGGCCCGCCGTATTGTTCTATATAAACTGCTTTCATAACGAACTGCTCAATCCTTTGTTAATACAACATCCTCCAGGAAATAATGTTAACAATTGTAATAACATGGTATTAAACATCTTTCTACGCGTCCTCCGTAGCCCCGATGAAATATCGGGACGAAGGATGATTAAATCCTGATGAATATGTTCCTCTTATACAACCAGTAGCAGATATACCACAGGAACATCCATGTAACCGCACTTGTGAATATCCTGCCGTATATCTCATCTGTCCAGCTGAACATAAAATAGGTAAATGGTTTGAATACATTGTAAACAAGATCGCTTCCGCCCACATGGGCAAACAGGTAAATGAACAAAGGATTCATCCCCACGATGGCAAAAAACAACGACCAGTTCCTGAATCCCTTGATGTCAATCACGTAATAGGAGACAGCCATGGCAATGATACTCCATCCTCCGGATACAATAACAAAGGAAGTTGTTGAAATTCTTTTAATAATGGGTGTTACAGGATCAAGAAGGTATCCGGCAACCACCAGTGCCGCACCCCAAATCAACATGATCACCATTTTGTTCTGTTTTGGGCGTTTGCTCATCAGCAATTTTCCAACAAGCACTCCCCACACGGTATGGGCCGTGGTCGGCACCGCGTTAAATGAAACCCAGTGGCCTCCTGATAACTCCCCCGAAATAAGCATATCGAACCAGGCGCCGAAATTCTTATCGGGTGTAAAGGGTTGGTCGAAACCAGCAACAGGAAAAAGCCTGTATAACAACTCTGTTGACAGCAGCAGTAAAACAGTAATCCCCACCTGGATCCAGTCTTTCTTATTCCTGATAAGAAATGCAACCAGGTAGGTAACCGAGAGCTGGGCAAGGACATTCTGAAAACGAAAAGTTATTCTGCCCGGGCCAATGCAATAGAGTGCCCAACCCAGAAAAAGCAGCAACCCGGCCCTGACCAGCGCATGCCGGAGAAGGTTTGCCTTGCTGTCACCCCTTGCCAACCTTTTGGCTGATGAAAAAGGAATCGCTACCCCCACGATGAACATGAAGAAAGGTTGAACAAGGTCCCAGAACCTGAGACCGTTCCATGGGTGATGATGCAGCTGGGTGCCTATAAAATAGAGTACCCCTCCTTCAAATCGCGGTTCGGCCATGGAGGCAAACATATGTGTAAATTCACCTATGAGCAGGAACATGGTAATTCCGCGAAAGAAATCTATGGAAAGTAAGCGGTCAGATTTCATATTCATACTATTTAGAGTCTGTCAATAATTTACAGAGGATAAAGATAAAATAAGTTTTTTTGTAACTTGTATTCAAATTTTTGCACAATGGCCAGCAAAAAATCAGATAAAAAACAGAAGCATCCTGAGACCAGGACCGGCAGGCTGAATAAGAAATTTTATTTCAAGGAACTGGAGAAACTTCAGCTGGAACTGGTAAAACTTCATGAATGGGTAAAAAAAGAGGAGCTCAGGGTGGTGGTTCTTTTTGAGGGCAGAGATGCCGCAGGTAAAGGCGGTGTAATAAAAAGGATCACTCAAAGACTGAATCCCAGGATCTGCAGGGTAGTAGCCCTTGGTGTACCTACCGAAAAAGAAAAGTCTCAATGGTATTTCCAAAGGTATGTCGCGCACCTTCCGGCAACCGGTGAAATGGTTTTGTTTGACCGAAGCTGGTACAACAGGGCCGGGGTTGAGCGTGTTATGGGTTTTTGCAATGATGGAGAATACTGGGAATTTCTACGCAGCTGCCCAAGGTTCGAAGAGATGCTGATCCAGTCAGGAACAATCCTTATTAAATACTGGTTTTCCGTAAGTGATGAAGAGCAGGAAAAAAGGTTCCGCGACAGAATAGATGATCCGCTTAAAAGATGGAAATTCAGTCCTATGGACCTTGAATCCAGGACCAGGTGGGTAGAATATTCAAGGGCAAAAGATGAGATGTTCGCCTATACCGATACCAAGATCTGCCCCTGGTACGTGGTAAACGCGGATGATAAAAGAAGGGCCCGGCTGAACTGCATCTCTCACTTGCTCTCGGTAATCCCCTACAAGGAGGTCAAAAAGGAAAAAGTGGGCCTTCCCCCAATCAATAAAGAAGGGTATGTAAGACCACCGATCACGGAACAAACGTTTGTCCCACAGGTCTATTGATCACTCCATCGGACCTATCAACTCAATGAAGATGCCGTTCGGATCCTTTATCAGCACAAAATGGCGGTCGCTGCTCAAAGGAACCGGGGTTTTACCAAGCAGTTGAATGTTGTTCTCCTTAAGTCGACGGATATAAGGCTCCAGTTTCTCAACATTAATCGTAACATACTGAACCCCAATATCATCCTGGATGTTTTGCTTTTCCGGGATCACGGATTGCTCTTCAAAGCTCATCAGCTTCCAGTTTGTTGAATATTCTCCTTCTTTCAACTGGAGAACCTTCACGTTGAAGGGAACACCCCTTGAAAGTCCCGACCGATTGCCAAAATCCTCATCAATACTGAATTCCCTCACCTCTTTCATACCCAGTATCCGGTGATAGAAATACAACGATTCTTCAAGGTCTTTTACTACCACACCGATGTGTATGATTCCATTGCTATCAGGCATAGTCTGTTGTTTTTTGCTGTTTCCGGACTGATCCGCGCATCCCGCGAACAAGAGCGCGGTCATGGTCCATAAAATTAAATTCCTGATCATATTTATAGCGTTAAATTGATGCTGAAGCTAATTACTTCCATTATATTTAACAAAAAAAATTTCACGGTACTATGGACTATCCGGATATTATTAAACAACTGCCGGAAGCTGACATTCCTTTCGATGGTGTAAAAGGATATTTGCTTCAAGGTGAGCATCAACAGGTTGTGTATTTTGAGATCGAACCAATCGGCGAAGTCCCCGCACACAAACACGGAGACCAGTGGGGTGTTATTTTCGAGGGTGAAATGGAACTTACCACCGGGGATACAACCAGGGTACTCAGAAAAGGTGATCAGTATTTTGTTTCCGCGGGTGTGATGCATTCAGCAACTTTCAAAACAAAAACCTATTTGATGGATGTTTTTGAGGACAAAGACAGGTACAAGGCAAAATTATGAGTTTTTGTTGATTATATTTCTCACAAAAAATATACAGATGAAACCCTCATGCACTATCGTTCGCAAAAGGTAATAAAAATAACATGAGGGTTCCATGGCATTAGGATTAGGACATCTGTTTTTTGAAGATATAATAGACTGAATATTAATAGTATAACTTAATTATTTTCTAATGAAACCCTCATGCACTATCGTTCGCAACAGGGAATGAATATAACATGAGGGTTCCACGGTATCAATATCGAAATTATCAAATTTTTTAGTTTTTAATTATCTGAAATATAAATGCTTAACTAAATTATATACTAGTGAAACCCTCATGCACTATCGTTCGCAACAGGGAATGAATATAACATGAGGGTTCCACGGTATCAATATCGAAATTATCAAATTTTTTAGTTTTTAATTATCT
>JAIPBT010000075.1 GCA_021738565.1 Bacteroidales bacterium | reverse complement strand
ATGGAACCCTCATGTTATTTTCATTATCTTTTGCGAACGATAGTGTATGAGGGTTTCATTAGAAAATAATTAAGTTATACTATTAATATTCAGTCTATTATATCTTCAAAAAAACAGATGTCTTAATCCTAATGCCATGAAACCCTCATGTTATTTTCATTATCTTTTGCGAACGATAGTGTATGAGGGTTTCATTCGATTTATTTGTTATGGTTCATTTGCAAATGCATAGCGGTAATAAAAATAAAAAATTGTAAAACCAATACATTGCTTGCCTTAAATAATTAACTTCGGACATACCAATAAGAGGTGTTTTGAAAGTAAAATTTCTTGGAACAGGTACATCCCAGGGGGTCCCGGTTATAGGATGCAAGTGTGCTGCTTGCACATCAGATGATCCACATGATAATAGACTCCGTTCCTCCGTTCTTATTGAATCTTCGAAAATCTCTGTGGTAATTGACACAGGTCCGGATTTCAGACAGCAAATGCTTCGGGAAGAAGTTTCCAGGTTGGATGCGGTGGTCTATACACACGAGCACCGGGACCATATTGCAGGCATGGACGATATCCGGTCCTTTAACTTCCTGCAGGACAAGCCCATGGATCTTTATGCAGAGAATAGGGTTATCCATTCATTGGAGACTTCATTTCCTTATGTTTTCAGGGAAAATAAGTATCCCGGTGTTCCAAGGGTACAATTCCACGAGATAGACACCGGTTCGTTTGCTGTAGGTGACATACATTTCATACCCATACGCATGATGCACCATGATATGCCTGTTCTCGGATTTCGCATAAAGGATTTTGCTTATCTGGTTGATACCAATTACATAGCGCCCGAAGAAAAGGAAAAACTCATGGGGATCAGCCAGGTGGTCATTGGCGCAATCAGGAAAGAGAAGCACCATTCCCATTTTTCACTTGAAGAGGCCATTGAACTTTTCACGGAGCTTCAGCCTGAAGAGGGATACATTTCACACATATCTCATCAGATGGGAAGGGAAAGAGACTACAAAACCCTGATGCCAGAAGGTTTGTCGGCCGCTTATGATGGTCTTTGTCTTGAGATATAATTTGCAGGATTGTTTATTTTTTTACCGGATGACAGGAAGAGAGCCCCTGTAAATATGTTCAGGACAAAAAAGGTAATACCTCCAATCATCAGGGCCTGCGGCAATTCGTAATAGTCTTTTGCCCACCCCAGCAATGGACCAAATAGGGAAAAGTTAATACGGATGATGAAGTTTCGAACGCTCAATACAGTGGCCCTTACATCCGATCCGGTGATCCTGTTGATGTAGTCTTTCAGTACAGGAGTTGCAAATCCCCTTATCAGGTAAAAAACAAATATGGTGATCAATCCCCCTGCCAAACCAAAAACTGAAAGTGCAATGTATCCCAACGGAACCCCGATCATGATCAAAATGATCGACCCGATCTGCTTTAGTTTGCTCTCTATTCTGTATGCAGATATACTGGCTATGGCCACAGTGATGTTCAATCCGGCCCAGAGCAATCCGAACCATTTGATGTCAATTTCATTGTATTCAAAAAATGGTTGGGCAAACCATGCCATAATGAGTGTCGCACATCCTGTAAAAGCTGAAAAAAGTATGTTTCTTCTGAGTGCTGTATTGCCAAAGAGTGCGAACCTGGATATGTCAAGGATCTCACGAAAACCTCTGTTTAACAATTTTTTGTGTCGAAGCGGTTCTGCGAGTGTCAGCGCAGCAGGTATGGCAATGGCTGCAATAATGATCTGTCCGTAATATGGAGTTCTTAATGATATGGTTGCAAGCAATCCGCCTATAAGGGCAGCTCCGGCTTCCGCAAGATTTCCCAGCGATGTTATTCTACCTTCAAACCGGCTGTATTTCTTTTCCTGTTTTATCTCAAGCAACGAATCATAGAGCATGGCTGAATCGGCACCTGAAACGCAGCTTTGCCCGATACCCAGGATAATCTCAGCGATCAGGAAACCAGCAAAACCATGGCTGATTCCATATATTGAAAAGCCGGTCACCCCCATTATGGAACCCAGTACAAGTGTCCGTTTCCTTCCCCAGACATCCGCAAGGTAACCCGATGGTATTTCAAGTATTACTATGGCTACTGAATACACCGCCTGCAGTACCATAATGTCTTTCATTGTCAGGTTGTTGCTTTCATAGAAGGGAACAACTATCGGCATATACAACATGAACCACTTGGCGACCTTGATAAAATACAACCTGGGAATGTTCGGATGCGTAGCCATGTGGCAAAGATAAAAGGATGTTCTGAACAAGTGTTTCTGAAATAAGTAATTTACCCTGAATTATTCACGAATTGATCCATTACGAAAAACCCATGAATAATTCAGGGTAGTACCCTTCAATACTGTTGTAAAATACTTTTTATGTGAAGCTTCTGATTGTATCTTTACAATTTGTTAGTGTTTGTCAATACAGTCCGGTGGCTGGATCATAATGTTCGTTTGCAAGGCCTGCGAAGTTGGGGAATGCGGAGTCCCGATATATCATCGGGATGAGCAATTTACCGACGAGCGTAACGCAGCAAACGGACATTATGGACAGACACTTATTAGAGTTTTTTTATGGGATCAACCATTATTGAGAAAATAATTACCGCGCATGCACCTGTGGATCATGTAAATCCCGGTGATATAGTTGACGTTGACATTGATGCAAGGGTAGCAAGGGATTTCGGGGGTGCCAATGTAGTGAAAAACATACGGGAGAATGTATTGGGGATAGACGATCCTGAAAAGACATTCTTTACCTTTGACTGCAATCCTACAGGTTCGGATCAGAAGTATGCGGCAAATCAGCACATCTGCCGTATCTTTGCCAGGGAGAACGGTATCAGGGTTTTCGATATCAATGCCGGTATCGGTACACATATTCTGATTGAAGAAGGTCTTGCATACCCGGGTTCAACTGCAGTATCAACAGACTCCCATGCAAATATACTGGGAGCAGTGGGGGCGTTTGGACAGGGAATGGGAGACCGGGATATTGCTTCGGCCTGGAGCAAGGGAAAAATTTGGTTCAAAGTTCCTCCGTCGGCCAGGATTGAATTCAAAGGCGAAAAACCATCAGGCATAACACCGAAAGATATGGTACTTAACCTGCTGAAAAAATTCGGAGCCAGTTCATTACTGGGCTATTCGGTTGAGCTTTACGGTGATATTATTGACGATCTGACACTGGATGATCGCATTACTATCGCTTCTATGGCAACAGAAATGGGGGCAATTGTTATTTTGATTCCCCCGAACAAAGAGGTTTTGCAGTTTTGTGAATCGCGCTCACGAAGAAAACTGGAACCTGTTTTTGCCGACCCGGATGCCGAATACGGGATAAAAGAAGTGATCGATCTTAAAGGATATTCCAAACTGGTATCAAAACCGGGGAAACCTCATGATGTTGTAAGCATCCCGGAAGAAAAGGTATGGATCGATTCGGCATTTATAGGCAGCTGTACAAATGGCAGGTTGCGGGATATTCAGGCAGCGGCCTGTGTATTACAGGGAAGAAAAGTAGCTGCTCATGTGGTATTGAAAATAGTGCCGGCAACCAACAAGGTGTGGGAGCAGGCGCTTGAACAGGGGTATATTGAAATCCTTAAAAATGCCGGTGCAATGATCTCCAATCCAGGATGTGCAGGATGTGCAGCCGGTCAGGTTGGTCAGAATGGTCCGGGAGAGGTGACCATAAGTTCCGGCAACAGGAATTTTCCCGGGAAACAGGGACAGGGAGAGGTATACCTTGCAGCACCTGATGTGGTTGCAGCATCAGCTGTGGCAGGTTATATCACAACACCTGATAATATTCCTGACAAGATTCCACCACGAACCTTTCCAAAAGATGAAAGCACAAAAAGGAAGAGAGGAGCTTCAGGAAAAGTTCATCAAAAAGATACCGTAATAAGGGGAAGGATTTGGGTGATCCCGCAAAACGACATTGATACGGATATGATCTTTCACAATCGACACCTGGCGATCACCGACCGTTCATTAATGGGTAAGTATGCTTTCGGGAACCTGCGCGGCTATGAGGATTTTTCGGAAAAAGCACAGCCCGGGGATATCATCATAACAGGCAAGAACTTCGGCGCCGGAAGTTCAAGACAGCAAGCTGTGGATTGTTTCGCAGAACTGGGGATCGCGATGATCGTTGCAGAATCATTTGGCGCTATTTACGAACGGAATGCGATCAATGCTGCTTTTCCTGTGATGACTTGTGAAGGAATTACAGGGGAAGGACTGAAAGACGGGGATATCATTGAATTTGATATGAAGACAGGCAGGATCACCACTGAAAATAAAAGGGTTATAAAAGCCACCCCGTTTTCTGATGTTCAAATGGATATTTACAACAACAATGGATTATTTTAAAATTTAAGCTATGAGATTAATTATTCCTGATAACTATGAATCCAAACTTGGGTTGAAACAGACGGAAACTGCATTGAAACTGATGAAAGAACATTTTGAGATCAGTTTGTCATCCGAACTCCGGCTCAGAAGGGTAACAGCTCCTCTATTTGTTTTGAGCTCTACAGGGCTCAATGATAACCTGCGGGGAGTGGAAGAGCCTATCTCTTTCAATATTAAGGATATGCGTGGACAGGAGGCTGAAGTGGTGCAATCCCTTGCCAAATGGAAGCGAATGATGCTCAGGGATTATGATATAGAGCTGGGGAACGGTATCTATACAGATATGAATGCACTTCGGCCTGATGAGGAACTTGATAACCTTCACAGCATATACGTTGATCAATGGGACTGGGAGCGGGTAATAGCAAGGGAAGACAGGAATCTTGATTACCTGAAGAAGGTGGTTCAGCAGATCTATGCCATTTTCAGAAGGACGGAATTCTATCTTTTCAGCATGTATCCCGAGCTCAGGCCGGAACTGCCCCGTGAAATTACTTTTATCCATTCGGAGGAGCTTTACGAGATGTATCCTGATCTGACCCCGCGCGAAAGGGAAGATAAAATTGCTGAAAAATATGGAGCTGTATTCATCATAGGGATAGGTTTGGATCTGCCCGATGGAAAGCCGCACGACAGGAGGGCGCCTGATTATGATGACTGGACCACGGAGACCGAAAAGGGAATCAAGGGATTGAATGGGGATATCATTGTCTGGAACAAGGTCCTTGAATGTGCATTTGAGCTTACCTCGATGGGAATTCGTGTTGATAAAGATGAATTGTTGCAGCAGCTTGAAATGACAGGTGACAACGATCGCCTTGAACTACTTTTCCATCGCCGGTTGGTTGATGGTGAGTTACCGTCAGCAATAGGCGGAGGAATCGGGCAATCAAGGACAGCGATGCTCTACCTCAAAAAGGCACACATCGGCGAGGTACAGTCTGCAATATGGCCCGGCGAAATGGTGGATCATTGCCGCAAGTGCGGGATTAGGTTGATATAAGTGACATGCTCATGGTTCGTGATTATGTATACAATGCTGACATTGCTTCTTTGCGCACTACATTGCGTTCTTAGCGGTTAAATAATTGATATTTAATTATTAATAAATTCTTTCCTGATTTTTAATCATACGCATAAATGCCATGGCGACATTTGTTGAGAAGATTTTCAAAGCCCCCGCAGGATCGATCGTATTCAGATCACCTGATATTGTGCTTTCCCATGATAATACCGCCAGTATTGAGAAAACATTCTCAAAAATGGGGGGGACTAAAATTTTTCACCCTGATCGACTGATGGTTGTACTGGATCACAATGCACCTCCCACGACTTCATCCGTAGCAACAAATTACCAGAGGATACGTGAGTTCGTGAAGGAACAGGGCGTTAAAAAATTTTATGATGCCGGCGATGGGATCTGTCACCAGTTGATGTCCAATCATGCCAGGCCGGGAATGGTAATCGTGGGTAGCGACAGCCATACCTGTACTGCCGGGGCATTCAATGCCATGGCCGCCGGGATCGACAGGACCGAAACTGCAGGAATCTGGAAAACAGGGGAGACCTGGTTCAGGGTTCCCGGATCCATCAGGATCACGCTTACAGGCAAGCTGAACAAAGGGGTCTATGCAAAGGATCTCTCATTATGGATCATAGGGATTCTCGGTTCTGCCGGCGCCAATTACCTGTCCATTGAATACCACGGACCAGGGGTGCAGACACTATCCATATCCGACCGCATGACCCTCGCCAATCTTGCCTCTGAAATGGGGGCGAAGAATGCTGTCTTCCCTTCAGATGAGGTATTGTCCGGTTTTATTGGGGAAGAAATTACTGGAGTATGGGCAGATGAAGACGCAGAATATGAACGGGAAATAGAGATCGAGCTCTCAGAAGTATACCCGCTCGTTGCTGCTCCTCATCATGTTGACAATGTCATTGCACTGGCAGAGATCGCAGGCGAGGAAGTACAACAGGGCCTCATCGGAACATGTACCAATGGCAGGATAGAAGACATGAGGGTTGCAGCCGGGATCCTGGAAGGAAATAAAGTACACAAGGGCTTCCAACTGCTGGTGATCCCCGCCTCAAGAGCGATATACCTGCAGGCCATAAAAGAGGGGCTGGTTACCACGTTTCTTGAAGCCGGGGCAAATGTACTGAGTGCTTCCTGCGGACCATGCCTTGGAACAGGACAGGGAATACCGGCAGACGGAACAAAAGTCATTTCCACGGCCAACAGAAATTTTCCTGGCCGGATGGGAAACAAAAATGCAGAGATCTATCTTGCTTCGCCTGCAACAGTTGCATATGCCGCACTGCATGGAAAGATCACAGATCCACGTCCGGTTAATGGGGCTGAGAAGTTCCCGTTCAGCCGTCCGCAGACAGCTAACGTTACCATCCCCGCAAGTGAAAACCGTAAAATGCAAAATGTCTGGAATTACACGGATGCCGATAACCTGAATACCGACCAGATGTTCGCGGGACACCTTACTTATGAGATACTGAGCTCAGACCCGGAAGGAATAAGAGATCACCTCTTTGAAGATTTTGATCCCTCATTTTCTAAAAATGTAGAAGAAGGAGATATTATTTTAGCGGGAGAGAATTTCGGCTGTGGCAGTTCACGGGAGCACCCTGCCGTTGGGCTTGCACATGCCGGTGTAAAGGCTGTGATCGTAAAATCGGTGAACCGTATCTTCTTCAGGGCAGCTGTCAACCAGGGACTTTTGCTGATTGTACTTCCTGAAGCTGTCGGGGCATATACTTTAGGGGACAATGTTGAGGTGATCCTTGAAAAGGGCATGGTTAAGGTAGGGGAAAAAGAGTTTCATTTCGAACCGTTGCCGAAAAAATTGCTGGATATTTTGAACAGCGGGGGGTTGGTGAAGCACCTTACTTAGAATTACGAATCATTATCTTACTAACATATGATCAACTTTAGCGCTCTTAAAAAATATACATTTCCATTTCTTTTGGTTATGTATGCATTTCTTTTCTCTGCCTGCTCAGAATCAGCAAGAGAAATTACAATTGACAGTTCCTTTGATAATGGCAGCCTGGGTGAAGTGCGGATCTATGGGGATACGCTCGTCAGGGGCCAGACCATGCACTGGATAAAGCGTGATATGCTTGGAAACCAGTTTTACTGGTTCTATTTCAGACTTGAAAACGTAAAAGGTAAACGCATCCAGTTTGAATTGACCAACATGGCAGGCACATACAGGGGAAACAAACACAAGATCATGCTTGCACCCATGCAGCTGGTGGTCAGTTATGACAATGAAAATTGGGGTAGGTTAGAGGATGTGGTATTTGATGAAACAAGCAATACCTTAACGTTCGCTTGTGAATTCAGAGAAAATGAAGCATGGATTGCCTACGCACATCCGTATTCAAGCAAAAGGGGGGACCACCGTGTTTCGCAAATGAAAGAAGCAGGTGCGGATATTGAAGTGATCGGGCATTCTGTACTTGGTCGTGACATACACCTGCTCACCTTTCCCGGTAATGCAGTGTATTCGCCCGGGAATCAGGTTGTGTTTATTACGGCATTACAGCATGCAGGTGAGAATTGCGGAGGATATTTTATTGAGGGTTTGATCGATGCCCTCCATGAACACCCTGGACTGCCGGATAATCTGATCTTTAAGATCGTGCCGATGGTGAATCCGGACGGACTGTATTATGGTATTTCCAGGTACAATTATGCCATGGAGGATCTGAATTCTGAGTGGGATGACGGTATTTCCGATACGATCAATAAAACTGTTGAACCGGAGATCCTTGCCATACGAAACTGGATCGGGAAATGGAAAAAATCCGGAGGAGGGATTGACCTGGCTATCGATGTACATTCCCATTCCCAGTTCCTGAAGTACAACTGCATGCATATCAGGGATGAGCGGATGGAAGCACTGGTCAGGCATGTTAACGATTTCTGGCCGCTTCAGCAGTACTACATCCCATACAATCCTTCAAGCGGTAATTTCCTGGATTATTTTACTGATCAGGAAGGTTCGCTTGCCGGCACACTTGAGCTGACACAGGCACATACCGGGGACGGTGATTACCTGGATATTGAAGATTATGTTGCATATGGGGAAGGAATGCTCGAGGCGATTATTCGGTTTATTGAAGAATGAAGGAAAAGCTGAAGGATGAAATTCTAATCATTTTCAACTACCCGCATGGTATGGTATGCTATGAAGGTTCTGCCATATCTGTCATTTGCTTTAACTTCAATGATGTGTCTGCCTTCCGGCCAGTCTGTTCCCAGGTTGGCTTCCCACAGGTGTGTCGATTTCCGGGGTTGGGGCATGTCTGTCCCCGGGAAGGTTTGATCTGCCAGGGTTGTGTCAGATTTCCAATGTTCTTTTATATTGAGTTTATTTAAGTTCTTCCAGCGCTGGTCTATCATCTGGTAATAGGGATCATATTTATCAACCTTATCCATTTTTTGCCAATCCGTAAGCTCCAGTATCCTGTATTCAAGTATTGATTGTTCACTGCCATTGAAAAAGTTCACTGTTAGCAGAACAGTATCTGGGGATCCGGCAACGATCCCCCTGGGCACATGGATATTCATCTGATGGTCAGACGGACTTCCCGCTACCTTCCAGTCTATAATATAATCGGTCCCTTTAAATGAGATAAAAGAATAACCGTTTGGTGTTCCATCCCTCATCATGGTATGGGGCACATCCGTTTCACTTCTCATGCCATTCCACCAGCTGCCGGATGTTGTCCCGACATTGAAGTGATGGTGCGGTGTGGCCTGTTGCCAGTCTGATGAACCTTCGTGAAAGAATTGATTGTCGTGAACATGGGTATGTGCAGATATCGAGAGCGTGTGGGGAAACTCTTTCAGCAGATCGAACAGCTTTTTCTGGTCACTTTTGCGAAAGGTTTCTCCGTGCTGGGCCAGGGGTATGTGCATGGTCAGGACCACCAGGTCTTCCTTCGGCACTATTTTCAGGTAGTTGGATACGAAGGCAAACTGGTCGGGTCGGAGCCCCCCAACATATTGCCATGACCCAACCGAATCTTCGTGAATCACATCGTCGATTACAATAAAGTGCACGTCCCCGTAAACGAATGCGTAAGTTGCCGGCCCATAGACCCGTTCGTATGTTTCATCAGAGAGCCTGTCATTTGGAGCCATGTAGTTTATGTCATGATTCCCCAGCACATTGTACCAGGGTATTCCAATTTTTGAGACTGCCTGGTTCAGTGGTGAAAAGAGATCAAGGTCATCACCTACAATGTCACCCATGGTCATGCCAAACTCCAGATCTTTTCTTCCGATCAGCTCAACAATAACATCCTCTGCAAGGAAATCGACCTGCTCGATATTGTAAGGCTGGGGATCACCAAAAACAACCATCTTAAACTGCTTCGATCCTTTTTCACTGTATAAAGGAAAATTTATTTGTTCCGGGAGTTCGCCAGTGGGTGCCACGCCTTTGTAATTAAAGTTTCCCGGATAACCATTGGGTTTGTGGAGGTAGTAGAATTGAGGTAAGTTATTGCTATTTACGGGTGTTATCCAATCTTTGGGTTTGATCACAAAAATGATTGCATCATCAGATACAGGCAGCTCGTATTCACCCTTATTATTGGTTTGCACCAGGTTTGTGCCGTTTGATACAGCCACCCCTTCAATTCCTTTTTCGGATGCATCCAAAACCATATTTTCATTTTTATCATGAAAGACAACTCCCCTTGCCTGATTTTCGCCCGGACCAGCTTTGATGCTGTAGGGCAATGATCCTGATGGTTTATCCTGATTTATGTTGCATGAAACAACGGCCAGTAACAGGATAAAGCTGAGTGTAGTAATTCTCATATGGTGTATTTCTAATATTGACTTCGAAAATAAGTTAAAAATTAGATATAAAGATTACTCTTTCATTAACTTTTGGTTACAATAATATAACCAGCTTGAATGGTTTGTTTTATGGAAGTTCAAAACCGTTTAGGGCTTACAATGCAAAAATAATAAATTAAGGATTACTTGCGTGATCCTTGTACTCCATCGGTCAAATCAGGAAAGCCCAAAACTGCTGTGGCAGATTATTCATGGATGGAATAGTCTGTAGAATTAAAAAGGAAGGATTACTTGCGTGATCCTTGTACTCCATCGGTCAAATCAGGAAAGCCCAAAACTGCTGTGGCAGATTATTCATGGATGGAATAGTCTGTAGAATTAAAAAGGAAGGATTACTTGCGTGATCCTTGTGCTCCATCGGTCAAACCAGGAAAGCCCAAAACTGCTGTGG
>JAIPBT010000028.1 GCA_021738565.1 Bacteroidales bacterium | reverse complement strand
AAAAGCAGAAGTCAGGGCATGGCAAAATCACAGAAACAACAAAAAAGCAAAGATAAAGTGGCAGTTCACAACTGATCAGGCAAGAGTAAAACTGTATAGACTATATCCGTCAATTCATGATTGACATGACACTAGTGTCAGAAAGAAAACTCATATAATTTTGCAGTGCTTGATAAGAAAGCGACAAGAGCATCCCGATAGCCATCGGGATCGACCGCGTGCCGCCATAGCTTTCACCGACGGCCGAAGCCATTGGCGAAGGACTTAGCGGTGGCGCATGACTGAAAAACAGGAGTCCCGATATATTATCGGGATGACTGTTTTGAAGTCAAGCATAACGCAGCTATTGGCGTTTTCTTGCAAGCACTAACTATCATGGATACATCAGAGGAAACTATCCAAAACTTAAAAGAGGAGGTAAAGCAGGAGCTCACCGGGAATATCCTGCCTTTCTGGCTTGAAAGGTCCGTGGACAATGAGAATGGCGGATTTGTCGGTCATATCGATTTCCATGGCAACATTCTGCATGAAGCCAACAAGGGTGCCGTTCTGAACGCGAGGATACTTTGGACCTTTTCTGCTGCATACCGTGATCTTAAAATCCGGGAGTACAGAGAAGCAGCAGACAGGGCTTACTGGTATATAACCGAGAGTTTTTTGGATCCCGTCCATGGAGGTGTGTTTTGGGAGTTGGATTTCAGGGGTAATTTGGTTGGAACGAAAAAGCAGGTTTATGCCATTGCTTTTGCGATTTACGGTATGGCTGAATATTACCTGGCAACAGGGGAGGATGATGCACTGAAAATCTCGCAATCCCTTTTCAGGGATATTGAGAAGCATAGTTTTGACCGCACCCGGAACGGCTATTTTGAAGCATTTACGCGCCACTGGCAGCCGATTGAAGATCTGCGATTAAGTGAAAAGGATCAGAATGAGAACAAGACCATGAATACCCACCTGCACATTCTTGAGGCATACACAAATTTGTACCGTGCCTGGAAAGATGAGGAACTTGCCGGTCAACTAAGAAACCTTGTTCTTTTGTTCACTGAAAAGTTTGTCAATGAAAAAGGACACCTGAATCTCTTCTTTGATGATGACTGGAATTTGAAGTCGGACCTGGTTTCATTCGGACACGACATTGAATGCTCATGGCTTCTACAGGAAGCAGCTGAAGTTCTGGAGGATGATGATCTTGTTAAAAAAACAAAAAAATTGGCAGTCATTATTGCTGGGCAGAATATGATCGGGCTGGATTCAGACGGTGGTTTGTACTATGAATATTCTCCTTCAAGGAATGAATGGGACACTGACAAACACTGGTGGCCACAGGCGGAAGCTGTTGTCGGGTACTACAATGCCTACAGGATTTCCGGGGATGAAAAATTCCTGAGCGCCTCCCTGAACAACTGGAAATTCATTAAGGAAAATATCATTGATGCTAAAAACGGTGAGTGGCACTGGAGTGTGAACCGGAATGGCACACCAAAAGTGAACGAGCAAAAAGCGGGATTCTGGAAATGCCCTTATCACAACAGCAGGGCGTGCCTGGAAATAATGAAGGGTTAGAAGTTTGCTGACAGCATTGTTTATAATAATAGTCAAACTGGCAAAATAACATTATCTGCCTTACCAATATGAAAGAACATGAGTACTTTAATGGAACAGATCGCACATTGCATTGAATTTGGAAAGATAAACAGGACCTCACCTTATCCGGCCGATATGAAGGACAAGGACGGGGCTGATGAACTTACCAGACAAGCGTTGAATGATGGTATTACGCCAAACGAAATACTGAACAAAGGACTCATGTCCGGTATGGAAAAAGTCGGTGTTAAGTTCAGGGAGAACAAGATCTTCGTACCACAGGTCCTTATGAGCGCCAAGGCAATGAGCGCATCAATGGTGCACCTGAAACCCTATTTTATCTCTGGTGAAGCTGAGAGAAAAGGGATTTTTATCGTTGGCACAGTTCAGGGTGATCTGCACGATATTGGAAAGAACCTGGTAGCAATGATGGTCGAAGGAAACGGCTATGAAGTCATTGATCTCGGGACCGATGTACAGGCTGAAAGATTCATTGAAGAAGCCGGCAAGCATCCTGGAAGCATCATTGGCCTTTCAGCATTGCTTACCACCACTATGACAAACATGGAGGTGATCACAAACAGGATCAGGGTAGCGTTGCCCGAACAGAAGATATGCATTGGCGGGGCGCCTGTAACGGAGGAGTTCCGAAAAAAGATCAATGCAGACTTTTACAGTCCTGATCCTCAGGGATTGGTGGAATATCTGGCAACTGTGTCGCGTTAGTGGAACCTCCCATTGGTTGGTTCGTTATAGTGGGCTTTATCCCGTTAAAGGTTCGCTATGAGAATGTTAGGGGATGTTTTCAGCCTCACATCATTTGAGGTCTTTGATAGTTTAGATTAGGAGTATTTCTTGGCGAACTTAGTGACTTCTTCGTGTTCCTTTGTGAAATAACTTTTTTTAAAAAATAGTCCTTGAAAAAAATTTAAAGAGAGATACACGCAATTATTGTATCGTTAGAGATTTTGCGTGGTGCCAGGGAGGTTGAAAATGAAAGAATATTAAATTATACAGTTATGAAACCCTCATGCACCAACGTTCACAACAGGGAATGAAAATAACATGAGGGTTCCATGGCATTAGGATTATGACATCTGTTTTTTAAAGATATAATAGATTGAATATTAATAGTATAACTTAATTATTTTCTAATGAAACCCTCATGCACTATCGTTCGCAAAAGATAATGAAAATAACATGAGGGTTCCATGGCATTAGGATTAAGACATCTGTTTTTTAAAGATATAATAGATTGAATATTAATAGTATAACTTAATTATTTTCTAATGAAACCCTCATGCACTATCGTTCGCAACAGGGAATGAAAATAACATGAGGGTTCCATGGCATTAGGATTAAGACATCTGTTTTTTAAAGATATAATAGATTGAATATTAATAGTATAACTTAATTATTTTCTAATGAAAGGTGTAGAACTAGTAAAAAAGGCGATCAGGCTTGAGGAGGTTGAGCAGATACCCTGGGTACCTTTTGTTGGTGTTCATGCAGCAAAGTTGATTGGCATATCAGCGGAAGAATACCTGAAATCAGAGAAGCATATCGTTGCCGGTGTCAGCAGGGCCATAGATAAGTACCAACCCGACGGGATCCCGGTTGTTTTTGATCTGCAGGTGGAAGCAGAGGTGCTTGGCTGCAAATTGAACTGGTTAAAAGACTATCCTCCGGCAGTTGTCTCTCATCCTTTGCTTGAGGACATTTCCATTGATGATTTGAATGTGCCTGCAGGCAGTGAGGGTCGAATACCACTTATTATGAACGCGGCGAGGAGGATCAGGAAGGAACATCCGGACCTTGCCCTTTACGGGCTGTTCACAGGTCCTTTCACACTGGCTCTTCACCTGATGGGAACAGATGTTTTTATGCGCATGCTGGAAGATCCCGATCACATCTTAAAGCTTATGGAGTTCACTAAGAAGGTTTCCATAATGATGGCAAAGGAATACATCAATGCAGGTTGCGACGTTATTGCCATGGTGGACCCAATGACCAGTCAGATCGACCCAGTTTCATTCGAGACTTTTGTATTTCCTGCTGCATCGGAGATCTTTGAGCATATCAGGAAATCGGGAGCACTTGGTTCATTTTTTGTTTGCGGTAATGCTCAGCAAAACATCGGGGTGATGTGCAGGTGCAAACCTGATAACATTTCAATTGATGAGAACATACCGCTGGATTTTGTCCGCGATGTGGCGCTCTCCAATGGTATCAGTTATGGCGGTAATATAAAACTTACAGTCTCACTTTTGCTTGGAAGCAGGGAAACGGCGATGAGGGATGCACTTGAATGCATGGATACAGGCGGGAAACGGGGATTCATACTTGCTCCCGGTTGTGACCTGGCGATGGATACCCCACCGGATAACCTGAAGGCAATCTCCAGACTGGTAAGGGATGAAGCCCTTCAGTCGGAATTAAGGGCTTCAAAAGCGCCGGTCCATGATGTGGAAAAACTGGACCTTGCAAATCACTGGGATGAGAGCCGTGTGGTGGTTGATATTGTAACCCTTGATTCATCTTCATGTGCTCCCTGTTACTACATGGTCAATGCAGTGGCAAGGGCGACAGCAGGTATTGAAGACAGGGTGGTATATAAGGAGTATAAGATCAAGGAGACACAGGGAGTTCAAATGATGGCAACCCTGGGAGTTAAGAAGATACCCACAATCGTAATGGATGGAAATGTTGAATTCAATTCAAAAACACCTTCCGTGAGCGAAATCAGGACAAGGATCAGTGAATACCTGGAAAAGAAAATACAGGAGTGATCCTTACTTGAGACATTTCAACTTGTAAATAAAATAGAAGGCCAGCAATACGATCCCCATATAGACAATGAAGAACTCAGTATATCCGAAGGTCTTTATGATCCATCCCCCGACAAGGGGAAACAACGCGGGCACTATATTCCCTGCACCTGCAAGCCCGGTGTAGATGGTTCGGTTATCATCCCCGGATATTTCAAGCAACACACCATTCATCGTAATGCTGTAAATGGAGAATACCAATCCACCGAGCAGGAACAACAACCAGAAAGGAGGATTATTGACAATGAGCAGCAGGATCAGTGGAATTGATATTGTAAGTATCACATTCAGGTAGAGAAGCAAACGGTACCTTGTAAATTTTGAAAACATAAGGATCACCATGCTGATCAATACTCCACCAATCACTTTAAATATGAGAAATTTACCTGTATCAGCGCTCCCGGTCAGATAGAGTTCCTTTGCGTAAAGGATGACGAAAGGAAGAAAAGAGATCGCTATGCCCTGGGTATTGATAAATCCCAGGAAATACTTGATGCGGCCGTTGGACTTCAGTTCGGCCTTCATTACCTCGAAATAATGCCTGATACCAGTGATCCTGAGTTTTGAGGGAATGTTCTCTTTTAGTCTCCAGAATCCCAGGGATGCGATGGTGAGGGCAATAAATCCTATTACGAACATCATGGCATAATTCTGGGGATATGCTTCCATGTTCAGAACCCTTGATGCAAGGAATGCGGAAAACAACACCACGATGCTGGTCAGCAACTGCTTTGATGAAAAGAATTTCTTCCTGCTTTCCTGGTTCACTGTTTTTCCGAGAATATCGGTATAGCTTACGTTGGCAAAAGCGCCTCCCACTGCAAATATGGTTATGGCTATAAACAGAAAAACAAGGATATTTGACTGACCGTCAGATGCTGTTCTCCATAGTATTGCGGAGATAATAATCAGTGAAAGAATTCTTGAATTTATTCCCAGAAGCAAATATTTCTTTTTGAAACGGTCGTTGCTCACAAGGGGTGCGAATATGATTTGCGTAAAGCTTGATCCACCTGTAAGTATTGCCGCCATCAGACCTATATGGAGTGGTGTCCCGCCTGCTTCGACGAGCATTGCAGGAATGACGGTGTCGATGTCCATGAAATTTTGGGCAAATGCAAGGAATCCTGCATGCCATAGAAATGATCTGAAATTTTGTTTCGATATTACTTTTCCAACAGACATCTCTAACGAGGAAAAAGTTTCCTCAAGATAAGGTATTTTCTACAACTATCCCCGAAGGTATTCCGAGGCACTCAGGGCTGCGATCGTACCATCTGCCACAGCGGTGGTAACCTGCCGGTATTTTTTGGCAATACAGTCACCGGCAGCAAAAACACCCGGGATGGTGGTTTTCATATCGCTGTCAACAACGATCTCGTTCCTGTCATTGAGAGGCACATGTCCTTTTATGGATTCAGTATTGGGTAGGTATCCTATGAATATAAAGACACCATCAACATTCATCTCTGAGGTTTTTTCCGATGGCAGGTGTTCAATGCTCACTTTTTCCAGTTTTTCATTGCCGAAGAATCCCCGCAGCTCCGATTCCATGATAAATTCTATTTTCGGATTGCTCTTTGCTTCTTTCACTGCGTGTTCAAATGCCTGAAAATGATCGAATTGATGAACAATGGTCACCTTGGTGGCGAAGCTGGTAAGGGCAACTGCCTCCTCGAGGGCGGAATTGCCACCGCCCACAACGATCACCTCCTTTCCCGTAAAGAAATCACCATCGCATGTTGCACAGTAGGATATTCCTGTTCCCTTGAATGTATCTTCCCCGGGAATATTCAGTGACCTTGGTCTGCCCCCGGGAGCAAGGATAACAGCGTCCGCCCTAAAGGAGCGACCGTCTTCAAGTATTACTGACTTAACTTCCCCTTTGAGGTTGTATTCCCTGATCTTAACGTTGGATTTTAGCTTACAACCAAAACTTTTTGCCTGCACCTTCATGGTATTGGCAAGCATGTATCCCTTGGTCGTCTCAACACCCGGGTAATTGGCAACTTCTTCTGTCAGAACCATCTGGCCACCAATGACCCCTTCATTGAGGATCACTGTATTCAGTTTCGCCCTGGAAGCATAGATGCCGGCAGTGAGTCCTGCCGCACCTGCACCAATGATTATAAGATCGAATTTTTCTTCCATTAATAATGTGAATGCTTGAAAATGAGGTACTAATTATCGTTGCTCATATGTTTTTTTATGATGGATATGCAGAATCCACAGGGATCCCGCATATCCATGGAGCAAACAGTGTGTCAAAAAATCGCGTTTTTCAGATCTTCACGGTGCTGAATTGTTTTTCCAGAATACCGGTGATCTGTTCCCTGTTCTGTATGCTGGAGGTTGCATGGGCCACCTTCCCATTATTGTAATACATGGTGAAGGGGAGTCCCATAAAACCCCTGCACTCCGGCGCATTCCTTACAACTGCAGCTTCGGGGGAATCGAATGCCATACTGTAGAATTTGACATTTTCATATTCTTCTTCCAGCTCTTCCATAACATCGTACACAGGGATGCACATGGGACCCATACGTCCGCAGCATACCATTACATTTTCATTTTCCTGGATGATCTTTTTAAGTTCAGTTTCCGTTTCAATCTCGTGGATCTGTGTTTGTAATAATTTCATAATTTTTTCGTATTTCGTAATTATTCACCCGACAAATTGTCGGGTTCATGAGCTCTTCGCCGCGGCGAATCGGTTTGTAATTCTTAATTTTTAATTGGACTAATTTTTTTTGTTTTCAGCAAACGGGCGTATTTCCTGAAGTACAGGTACTCTTCAAAATCAGTAAATCCGGTGTTATTCAATATCTCTTTCCAGTCACGTTCAATGTAATCGAAAGCATATTTGCACTCCACGGTTTTAAAAACAAGCCGGTGATGCCAGGGCATGTTCAACAAATCGAATTCAGAAAAATCCAGAATCATTAGTTGGCCGCCGGGTTTCAGGTGATCATATGCATTCTTCAGGATCTTTTTTCTTACATCGTGGGGGAATCCGTGTATCACAAAACTTACAAGTACCTTATCATATTTTCTCCCGGCATCGAAAGGTATATCTATCCGTTGCTTTTTAAATTCCAGTCGGTTGTCATTGGAATGCTTTGCCAGGAATTGTCTCTCCATATCAGGTGAAAGGTCTATACCGGTTAAATGTCCTGATGGTCCAAGATATTCAAGCATCAGTGCAGCATTTTTACCGGTTCCGCAACCGAGGTCGAGGATGTGGTCTTCTTTATCGATATTCATGTCCTGAACTGCCTTCCTGATGAATCTATCATATTTACCGAAGGAAATGGAATTCATGATCGTGTCATAATTCCTGGCAATAAAAGGTGTCAATTCAACTTTGGATTCCGCATACAATTTTCTGTCCATAATTAATCTGTAAATTATGCTACAAAAATAGGTTGGATAAAATTATCTGAATGTGATTTTTGTTACACTCAGAAAATTTAATTTTGAAAGGACGTGAATTGGTAGGAAAAGGCAAGATTCATTCATTCTCTCCTGATTCCTGTTTGGCTGTTTTTTTACATCCGTATGGTGCGGAAGTGTTCCATATCACCCCGTTTATTCATTTTTCTTTTCGTCCTTTTTCTTTTCGTCCTTTTTCTTTTTGGAAAACAACCTTACAATACCGCTTTTTTCAACTGCATCTGCAGCTTCTGTTACTTCAAGAATACCGATATTCAGGTTATTGATAAGGATTTCAAGTGAATCTTTGAAGGTAGTGTCATTAATGAAAAGGTTTAATGCACTGCTGTCATTTGTCAGTTTGGCGCTTAGTTTTTTAAGGTTACTGGTGGCTATCTCAAGGTTTTGACTGGAAGCAAAAAGGTTGTTGGTAAGGGAGGTATCTGTGAACAAGCGTCCGAAGATGCCTTCACCCTGGTTTATCTTATCGGTGATCTTCATAATGTTGAGGGCAATCTCGTTGATGTTCTGACCTGCCGAATCGATGTCTGCTGTAATTGCAGTGTCGGCGAATATTTTACCTACAATTCCCTGTCCGCGGTTCACTTTATCTATAAGATCGACAAAGTCGCTTGTAATAACTGCTATGTTCTTACTTGATTCATCGAGGTTCTGGGTGAATGTAGTATCGGTGAATATTTTTCCGAAGATACCTTCACCCCGGTTGATCTTTTGTGTGATATCAATCAGTTCCTCTGTGACAACCGTTATGTTCTCGCTTGATTCATTTATCTTTTGCATGATATCATCGATATCGATCTGCTCGATGGTTTTAATGGTATCGTTTCTGCCGACTGGGTCTTCGGTGATGGTTCCAGGGAGGATTTTCACAACCTTACTTCCCATCAGTCCCTCATTGGCGATCGTGGCGAGGGCATTTTTTTTCAGGTATTTGATGGTTTCCTGTTCCAGGCTCAGGCTGACAATCACGCGGTTGTCCTCTAAAAATCCAATGGTACTTACCGTCCCGATATCTATTCCCGAAAGCCTGACCTTATCCCCGGCCCTGAGGCCCTTGGCATCCTTGAAGATGGCATATACATTGGCCGTTGAACCGAAAATATTCTCTTTCTTCCCCACAAGGTAGATGGTTGAAATGAATATAAGGAATCCAAGTGCTACAAAGATTCCGACCAGTAAGTTCTTGCGATGTTTGTCTTTCATGATTGCAATCTGTTATTTAAAGAATAGCCTGACCTCAGGATCATCTTTTTTCTTCACTGTATCAAATACACCTTCAGCGATGAAATTTCCATCATGAAGGACGCAGATTCGGTCACCTGTTAACTCCGCGCATTTTATGTCATGGGTAATGATGATCGATGTAGTATTGTATTCAGACTGGACCTTCAGAATCAGGTGAATGATGGATTCACTGGTATACGGATCCAGTCCGGTAGTTGGTTCATCATAGATGATCAGGTCGGGTGACAGCATAAGGGTCCTTGCAAGTCCTGCTCTTTTTTTCATTCCTCCTGATAATTCAGATGGCATTTTATCTATTGCTTCCAGCAGCCCGACGCTATCAAGGTTCTGCCTCACCAATTCATCGAGTTGTGGCATGCCCAGTTTTCTTGTTTTATAGTTCCTGAGGGCCGGGAACAGTAAGTTTTCCCTGACGCTCATTGAATCATACAGCGCTCCTTCCTGGAACAGGTATCCGACCTTTGAACGAACATCAGACAGTTCATTTGAGCTGCAGGCAGTTACCTCGGTACCGAATACACTGATCTTACCGGAATCTGCTTCCATAAGCTTGACAATGCATTTCACGATCACAGATTTACCGGATCCCGACTTCCCGAGTATCACGAGATTTTCTCCTGCATACAACGACATGGACAGGTCACGTATTACCGATGTTCCGTTAAATGACTTGTTCAGATTTTCTATATGTATGATTTTTTCTTTGCCCATTGTTAAAACAGAAGAAGATCAGTGATTTGAACGGCGATCAGATCAAGAACGAAAACAACGAGTGATGAGGCTACCACCGCTGAATTTGCAGATCGTCCGACTCCCTCGGTACCCTTGTCAGAATAATACCCCATATAACTGCTTATGATGCCAATGAAATACCCAAAGAAGATCGTTTTTATGGTGGCGGGGAAAATATCTCTGAAAAAAAAGTCTTCAAATGCCCTGGAGTAGAACAGCTGAAAGCTGATATCGCTGTATGCATTCAATCCAATGAATGATCCTAAAAAAGCAAGGGCATCCCCGTAAAACACCAGGAGTGGCAGCATGATGGTGGTGGCCAAAACCCGTGTAACAACAAGATAGTTAAATGGATAGGTGTCGGAAACCTCCATGGCATCGATCTGATCGGTTACACGCATGGAACTTAATTCTGCACCTATTCCGGAGCCCACCTTTCCGGCAAAAAGCAATGCAAAAATTACGGGCCCCATTTCAGTGACCACAGAAACAAAGACCATATTTGGCAACCACGACACCGCACCAAGGTCGGCCAGTATGGGTCTGGTTTGTATGGTCAGTACCAGTCCCAGGATAATGGCAGTGACCCCGATCAGCAGAAGGGATTGATAGCCGGTTCTGAAGCACTGGTTCAAAAATTCCCTTCCTTCAAATCTCCGGGTGAAAAGGTTCCTGAAAAACAGGCCCACAAAAGAGGTGATCCCAGCGATGTCGAGCAGGAATTGCTGAGTTTTATAAACCATTGGAGAACGGCTGTTCATGCTTTTTCTGCCACAAGTTGATTGTTATTCAATATTAGTGGTTTTTTTTCTAAAGAACAACCAGTATGCCTGGTAAAGGGATATAATCCCGAATACAAGGGCAAACACCCCGATGATCACGGCCACTGCTTCCTGTCCTTTCATGGGATTGAAGAGCAGGAAGAGTCCGAGCAGGATAAGTAATATGTTCCTGATCAGTAAAGTAGGAGTCATTTTATCGTATAATTTTCTATAAGTCAACAGGTTAAATAGTCCACTTAAAAATGTGAACAGTCCGATGATTACGATCACAACTCCTGTAAGAACAGCCGGGAACAGTGTGAATACCAATCCAATTCCTATATTCACTATTCCCTGGAACACCATCAGTTTTTGTTCAGCATCCCTTTTGTACATTGCACCAAAAAGTATGAATGCGCCGCCTGCCAGCAATAAGATCCCGATGATCCTGGTGATAGCGATCAGCGAAATTGAGGAATTCATCAGGAAAATTACACCAAGTACGGTTGTAACCAATCCCTGGATTAAATAGTACCAGCCTGATTTTTTCTGCGTAAACAAGTTCATGGAATGTAAGATTAAGGTGTTTTATTCAGCCGGCTTGTCACCGTTCTCATCTGTTTTCTCTTCACTGTTTTGCTGTGATATTGTGTTTGACAACTCATCCAGCTTTTTATGAAGCGCGTCAAGGTGTGAGGAGTTCTTGCCCATTTCTGAAGTCTGCATCTTGAACAGTACCTCCTTCATTTTCAACAACTCAATGTCTTTTTCCATGATGGCCATTTTGTGCCTGCTGTCTTTTTCTCTTTTTTCATACTCTATGATATTCATATTGATGAAATACTTCAGAATCAGCAGGGCTGCAATCCCAATCAGGAAGAAGAAGGCAAACGGATAGCCGCCAATCACTGAAAAACCTGCATTGGTATTCAGCTTTATGGAGAAAACATCCCAGTTGAAAATGGCATAATAAGCCCAGACTGCCAGGTAGACAACCATGGTATAATTGATTATGTGTGTAAGGATATTCTTTTTCATAATTTGCATCATTTAATTAATTATTTTCATCAGACAGATCAAGGATCTTCCTGTCCAGTTCTTCCATTTCATGAAGTGTGGTTTTAATGGCCTTTCTCCTGAGTATGGTTTCCGGAACTTTGTTGTCGTTGTTTTTCAGGATAAGATAAAAGCTCATTCCCAGCTGTGAAGCCACTTTTTTCTTTTCTTCGTTCAGTTTCCTTATCTCGCTCCTGTCGCGGTATTTCTCAGCTACCTCCTGGGCCCTGTTAACGGCATCTTCAGTGAGGTCTTTGCCCGACTGGAAGACCTCTTCGGTTTTCTCTTTGATCTTTCCGAAGATGATCTCAGAATAGGAGGAGATCCTTTCTCCAATATCCCGGGCTTCTTCTCCGATCACCCTTGCTCCTTCATTGATGTTTTCTTTGGTATCGTCCCAGAAACCAGGTTCATTTTTCTCTTTTGATGTTTTATTTTTCATTTTTTCATTTTTAGTCATGACATTTCTATTTTATGATTAATAATTCTTATTTGTTAGAACTTCTTCTTTTTCTGCCAACCATGTATAATAAAACCACGAGCAATATCACTGCTGCTATGAGTATCAGGGTTGTAATTCCCAATGCTTTTGCCCGCTCTGACCTTTTCTGGTTGATTTCGGCTTTTTTTACTGCAAGCTCCTGCTGTTCAGCAGCTATCTCAGATTTCAGTTCTTCGATACTCTGGCGCCTTTCATTGATCTCTTTTTCAAGTTCTGCAAGAAGTTGGTTGTCGATGTATGCACCTTTTTCCCCGGATCGAACTTTGCTTTCAGACATCAGTTCGGCTTCTTCCCCGGATAACCTTGCTTCCTGGGATTCGAGAGCCGCTTTCTCTCCAAGGATATCTGCAAGATCCTGGCTTTTTATCAACGATATTTCCTGATCCAGATTCACAATTGAACTATCGGTCTCTTTTCTCTCAGTCACCAGGAGTGACTTTATTGAATCCAGCCTGGAAAGCTCTTTGTTAATATTGGATTTTTCCTTCCGGAGCCTGCTGATCTCTTCACCTGTAAAATTCTTAATGGTCTTGTTTTTATCGTATTCCTGTTCCATCATGTTTTCCAGACTGGAGGAGAGGTCGTTTACATCAGACAGCCATGTATTTATGTTGCTGATTGAGCGTTGTGCATTTTTTATCTTGTTTTTTTCTTCATCAATGTATCCGTCAATCTCACTGATCTTTAAATTGTAATCAGCGATCTTCGTGTCGTCTGCTCCCTGGCTGATCAGGTCGTTTTTCTCTCTCAGGTAAAGATTCTTTTCATCCTTCAGCAGTTCGATCTTTTGTTTCGCAAGTTCAATTTTTTGTTCATTGAGTGACAGCTCTTTCATTTTCATTATCCGCTGCTTTTCGATGTTATCCAGACGCTGATCAACTTCTTCGATTCCCGTAACCATGTTCGCTTTTGCAACACCCAGCTGATCGGCAAGTTGCTCTTCCTTGATCCCAAGGCTTGATCTGCGGGATTCCAGTGCGTTGATCTCTTCAGCAATATTGTCAAGGCTGTCCTTGAGTTCCTGCATTTGTTTTTCCAGCACTGATTTTTCGCTGTTTACTGAATCCTGCTGCTCAGTTTTCAAAGTCTCTGCAAATTGCTTTTGCGCGGAATCAAGCTTTTTCATTTGAGATTCAATCCCCTGTTTTGTTCGAATGAGTTCTGATTGTTCTTCCAGCAGGGAGTCCCTTGTCTGCATGAATTTTTCCAGGACCTGGTCCATCGACTCCTGTTGCTTGTCTACCATGCGCGCCTGTTTTTCAAGCAGTTTTTGTGTCTCACTGCTGGTTGTATTCCTGTCGCAGCTCATGAACATGAGTACTGCAGGTATGGAGATTAGCGTTATCAATTTGCGAATTCTGTTATTCGTTTTCATATCAATTTCATTTTAATTAATAAATATCTATAATTCGGAAGCGAACTCCCATGCACTTTTGCTGCATGGTCTATGGCCTGATGTCCCGCTATGTTGAATAGCCGGTTCGCCACCGACTATTTGCGGCACTTTTTAGGTCACTTTCTTAACCCGGTTAGATTGCCGGGTGCAGAAAGCCGGGTCAAACCATTAGGTATCCTGATCGTTCAGTTCACCGGAAAAAAACTCCTTTGCACCGGATTGTTTCTCTGATTCCCGGAGCTTGTTTTCCAGATCCCTGATCTTTTGGTTGCGATTACGTATTTCGTGGTACGCCAGCAACAATGTTACCAGGGCACCAATAAAGAGGGTAATGATAATAAGCAGTGACAGGGAGGCATTGACATCAAACAGCCAGAGGCTGACTTCCACCTGGTCAACATTCTGGACCGCAAAAATCACGATGAGAATGCTTGTTATCAATATGATCAAGTATCGCTTAAGCATGTAGACAATATACAAAAATTATTGAGAATTCCAAATTTTTATGCTGCTGATAATAAAACACTATACATTTCACTTTTGTTTAGGATGCGGACCAGACGGCGGGACGGTGAGACGGTGAGACGGTGAGACAGTGAGACGGTGAGACGGTGAGACGGTGAGACGGTGAGGCAGTGAGACGGTGAGGCAGTGAGACAGTGAGACGGTTTGATACTAACAGACCTCTTCCGTTGATCATTTACTGTCGAACTGTCGAACGGACTTTATGGACAGACACTAGGGAGGTTAGTCCCGACGAGTGGTAGCGAATGTCGGGATTGCTGGTTTTTTTACATAGCGCATTACTTCCATGAAGGTGCCGGACCAGTAGGTGTCTCTGTGCTGGTTGAGGTATTTCAGCAGGGTCTCGTGAGCTTCTTCGGAGACATTCAGGTAGCCTCCTCCCACAGAGTGAAACATGAACACGGCCATGGTGCTTTTTTCGGATGCCTTCTGTACATAGCTGATTAACTGTTCTCCCGTGGGATCGCTTACGCCCCAGCTGGGGACAAAGTGCGGGTCTACCTCCGACATCGATTCGGGAATCGGTCCCCCTGAACGTGCGGCTATGAACATTGTCCTGACCTGGTCTACAAAGCTTTTCCCCGATGCTTTAAAATCTGAACAGGTATATGCGTATGTGCGCTCCTGCTTTCCGTCGATGGCCTTCAGCAGCGTGTTTGCAGCAAAGAGTTCATTCCTGATCTGTTCCATGGTGTAGGTGTTGAGATCATACTCCGGCACCACCCAGTCGAACCGCTCACCGTCGCAGGGATGAAAAATGGTATGGTTTCCCAGTTCATGGCCGTTTTTGGCGATCCTTCTCCAATCTTCTGTTCTGTTCTGCAACGAGGGTGAATTCCCTGTACAGTAAAAAGTACCTTTTAAGCCATATTTGTCCAGTGCGGGAACCGCCACATCCAGGTGACAGTCGAGACCGTCGTCATAGGTCAGCACAACTGCTGCCTTTGCGTTTCCAGGCCATTCAAACGGATCTTCCCTTTGTCCCTGAATTTGTGCGTTGATAAACATGGTTGTCAGGGTTGCAAGTAAAACGGTTTTTGTTTTCATATCAGTATGTTTTTGTCATGCTTTCCGGAATGGCGATGATATAGTCTGCCTTGTTTGTATTTTCTGCGTCAAGTTCACTGATGTTATCCTGTGATACAGTGCTGATTGTAAGGATATCAAGGGAGGGATCGGCATTCTTCAGAAAATAATAGATACCTTCATACACATCTGAATGATAGGCCCCGTTAAAGTGGATCATGGTATGATCCTCCTCCAGGTTTTTCAGGATAAAATGGGCCATGGTGGCATCTTTAACGGCCTGTGCATCTCTGAGGCCGGGACTGCCATGTCCGCCCATGGGACCTCCGCCTGCCAGGGCAATGTAACTTACCAGGGTGGTGTCATAACTCAGCGGCAAAGGCATCATATAAGTGAGTGCAAGGCTTGAAAGACCTGTCAATGTTTCCAATCCCATTTTATAAACAGAATTTGCATACCTCCGTGGGATATTGGTGGCAATGAACCTCAGTCCGCTGTCGCGTGCAAATTCAACCAGGGGTTTGTAATCGGTCTTGTAATTGTCCCAAAGCCGCATTTCCTCTTCAAATTTTTCCTGTGTGATCAGTCCTGCAAAGTATTCGTCCATGATTATCTGCCCATCGGCCTCAAACATTTCAGCGCCCAGCACAAGGTCTTTCCCGATTTCCTGGTAAAGGTCAACAGTCAGTTCATACTGGAGCCAGTGGGAGATGGGGTTGTTGTGGAGCTCGCCGAAGAGGACAACATTGGCCTCCGTGGCTGCCTTCACCAGTTTCTTATACTTTGCCTCCTTCCCGCCGGTATCGAACAGTGTATACGCCGGTTTTTGTCCGAGGGAAAGGGTTACAGCCAAAAAGGCTGCCATGATGGTTGTGATGGTTCTTTTATGCATTATTGAATAATAACGGTTTTATTTTATTTCAAAGATAGTTCAAAACAACCGATTTGGGAAAATGTTTCGGCCTCGCTTCCCGTGGTGGGACTTTGTTACTCGTTCTTCGCGGGGGGGTAAATTGATGAAATTATAAAAAGAAAGTAGCCCTCTGTCTGTAGATTTTACTATTTTCACAGGATGTTGAAAAAGGTTGTTTTCATTGCAGTTGCTTTCATTGTGTTTTCAGGGCCGGTCTTGCATGGACAGGGGATCAAAGGCACGGTGGTGGATACGGACGGGAATGCCATTCCCTATGCTTCCATCTTTATCAAGGAATTGAAACGGGGAACAACAACGAATTCACTTGGGCTGTTTTCGTTGCCCCTTCCTTCCGGTGATTACACCATATTTTTCAGAAGTCTTGGCTATACGGAGGTTTTCAGGCAGATAACGCTGGGGGAGGAGTTCATTTCTATGGATATTGAGATGCCGCCCCAGACCTACATGATACCAGAGGTACGTGTTTCCGCGAGTGGAGAAGATCCTGCATACAGGATCATGCGCAAGGCGATCGGACTGGCCAATTACCACCTGAACCAGGTATCCACCTACAATGCTGAGATCTATATCAAGGGCACCGCTTATTTTCATAAGCTGCCCAGGGCCATTGCAAGGCGCATTGAAGTGGGGGATATCAAAGTTGAAGAGGACCGGGCATACATGCTGGAATCATTGAACGATGTTACCTACACGGCGCCCGACAGGTACGATATGCGGATCATCGCGTCACAGAATACCATCCCGGGATACGTGGAAAGGGTTAACCCGATGGATTATATCAATGCAAGCCTATACCAGCAACAGATCGAGTCGATTGTTTCACCCCTGGCAAGAAATGCATTTTTTTATTACGATTTTAATTTTGAAGGCTCTTTCCTCCAGGGGAATCACATGATTGCGAAGATCAGGGTGATCCCCAAACGGAAAAGCCAACAGGTTTGTTCAGGATACCTGTATATCGTTGAGGACCTCTGGTGTCTTCATTCCAGCGACCTGGTTGTAAACACCATTGCAGGGGACCTCTTGCTGCAGCAGCAATATGCCAATGTGATCATGGATGCATGGCTTCCCGTAAGCCACAAACTCGATTTGGATGTTGAAATTGCCGGAGTAGACGCTGATGTTACATATGTTTCCTCATTAAAATATAAGAAAACTGTCCTCAACCCCAACCTGCCCAGCTCCTATTTCGAGCCGCAGTCACAACCTGAAGAAGTGCAGGTAGAGGAGGTCTCCGAAGAGCAGGAAAAGATCCAGGAGATCCTTGAAAAAGAGGAGATCGACGACCGTGATATGGCCAGACTCACCAGGCTGATGGAAAAGGAGACTCAAAAAGCAGACAGTTCAGAAAACAAGCTGGAAGTTGAAGGTACAAAATTCAGTGTGGCGCCGAATGCTGTCACTACTGATTCCTTGTTCTGGAATGACATACGTCCGGTTCCGTTAACATTTGAAGAGAAGAACACATTGGTCAAAAGGGATTCATTGCTTGGGACCGGGGGTCCGGCATCCGTTTCGGCAAGGGATTCAATAAGGAGATCACCGCGAAGGCCAACATACAGGACCAGGGATTTTATCATCGGCAAAACATTCCAGTCGGCCAACAGGAAATTACGGATCATTTACGGAGGATTGTTCGATCCTTCCATGTTTTCATTCAATACCGTTGACGGTTTTATTTACGGGCAGGATATCGGTATTGACTACAGGCCTGATTTCTCCGTGGCGTACCGGTCGAACATTGAAGCAGGATATGCTTTTGCGAGGAATGCACCTTTTATATATTGGAATTCAGATATCCTGTATGCTGCGCCTGTCAGGGCAAAGATTGCTCTCAGACTGCACTACAAATCGGAAGATTACAATGGTGAAACGGGGATTCCCCTGCCCACGAATACGGCCTATTCCTTGTTTTACAGGGAGAATTACTCAAAACGCTATGAGCGGATCGCAGCCTCCCTGGAGCACAGGATGGATGTGGCGACAGGGCTTGTTTTTTACGCGACAATGAATATTGAGAACCGGCGGGAGCTTACCAACAATTCAAGTTTTTCAATTTTATTCAGGAATTCGAAGAATTACAGTCTCAATAACATCTCTCATGAGGGACAGGCGCTTCCGGGAATTGCAGATTCGAAAATACTTTTCGGGCAGGTCAGGTTTGAATACACACATGAATACTACTACCGCTTGAGAAGGGGGAGAAAGCAATATTTTAAATCTGATTATCCTACCGTTTATGCAATATACAAACAGGCTTTCCCGGTTAAAAACACGGGATGGGCCGATTACAACCTGGTCTATGGCGGACTGCACCAGGAGGTGGAGGTCGGGTTGCTTTCAACATTCAAATACAGGGTAGAAGGAGGCGCTTTTATCAATTCTTCTGATATGCATTATTCAGATTTCCGGCATTTTAAAACATCACCCCTGCTGTTTGATATGATCGGATTTGAAGAGACATTTTTGCTGATGGATCACTACCGGGCAAGTACCAACCAATACTTTGTACAGGCACATGGCAAACTTCAATCCACATTCCTGGCATTAAAGATGCTTCCCTGGTTCAGCGAACGATTATGGAAAGAATCTTTTTCAGTGAGTTACCTGACCACATCCAATGTAAATCATCACATACAGGCAGGTTACAGTATGGAGGAGATAGGATTTTTATTTGATGTTGGAATTTATACTGCCTTTGAAAACTGGAAATATTACGGAACTGCGGTGAGGTTCTATTTTCGATTCTGATTGTTATGACAAAAAGTCCTGTTGTTAAAAAAGCCCCGGTAGGTTTTGCCGCACTTGCACTGATCGGTCCGTCACTGGTATGGGTTTCAGAGTATATCGGATCCGGTGAGGTGATCATTGCAACAAGGGCAGGAGCACTGCTTGGTACGGGCATTTTATGGGCCGTTGTTATCGGTATTTTCCTGAAATTCTGGATCGGGATGGCGGGTGCCCGCTACACGGTGACAACAGGCGAGGGCATGATAGACCTGTTTGACAGGCTGCCCGGACCTGCGCACTGGGCAGTATGGCTGATCATGGTGATACAGCTTGCTGCCGCGGCTTTTTCAATAGGATCCGTCGCGTCCGCAGGAGGAATTTTTCTTGCCCACCTGACGCATATTCCGAGGTTTGTTTGCGGGTGGCTGATTACGCTGATCGCATTTTTCGTTTCGTGGAAGGGTGAGTTTAGATGGCTGAAGATCAGCATGAGTGTGCTTGTAGTAACTGTTATTATTGGAGTCATTTATGTTTCAGTAAATGTTTTTCCGGCTGCCGCGGAATTTTTCAAGGGACTCATCCCTTCTGAACCATTCGTACCGCAATGGGCCATTGAAAAAGGTGTGGATGAGAATCCGTGGAAAGAGGTTCTGCCGCTGCTTGGATGGGGAGCGGGCGGTTTTGCCAGCCAGGTTTGGTATTCATACTGGGTCATCGGCGCCGGTTACGGGATGACAAGCAAAGATGGATACGGAAAATCAGCAGATCTTAAGAAACTCAAACAGGTGGACAGGGGACAGGCATTGGTTATTAAAAGTTGGAACAGGTTCGTGACAATGGATGCTTCAATTGCCATGGTAATCGGGATCGTTGCAACAAGTGGATTCCTGATTGCCGGTGCAGGGATCCTGGGAGAAACGCAGGTAGTGCCTGAAGGTGAAATGGTTGCACTTCAACTGTCAGAATTATTTGCAGCAAATTGGGGAAGCGGGGGAGCTTTCCTGTTTGTGTTGGGGGGAACCGCTGCACTGCTTTCAACGCAGATCGGACAGCTTGCCGGGTGGCCAAGGCTGTTGTCTGATACTTTCCGGCTTTGTCTGCCTGAAACAGCAAGAAAGTATTCCTGGAAGACGCAGTTCCGTACCATCCTTGTATTACTTTCAATTGCCAGTATGGTCATAATTTTTACACTGGGATACAAGCCTGTGGTATTGGTTAAGTTTGCCGCAGTTTTCGAGGGTTTGTTGCTTACGCCATTTCAGGCCGCCGTGGTATTTTTTGGTTTGTATTTTATCATGCCGCGGTTTTTCAATGATGAAGTTAAAAAACTGGTAAGGCCGCACTGGAGCATAGGTGTTGGATTGGTCGTAGCGGCTTTCTTTTTTACCTATTTTTGCGTGGTACAACTTCCCGCGGTATTGTTTTAAATTACCAGGATCTGAGACAGTTAAAAAGTCGGATGGTTAACGTGAAACCGGTTTCTCCCGTTCAAGGATCAGTCCGCGCATGATCAGGTATTGAGCAAGGATATAGGTAAACATGATCAAAAAACCTGCCCGGGGTATTTCCGCATGAAATTTATTGATGGCGATCAGGCTATCGGAGATTACAAAGAATACGGAACCTGTGAAAACCAATTGAAAACTTTCCAGGTTTACCCTGTCCCGCCTGTTCAGCGCAGCCAGCGACATTCCGATAAGGGAAATCGCATAAACCGGAATTACAGGCACCATGATGCCTTCCAGACTTGGATAGAGAATGATATAAATCAGGGCTCCGTAACCGACAAACGGTATTATCCACAATGGATTTCTCAGCAGCAGACCTTTAATGTTGTTTTCAGTGTTCAGAAGAAATACCATGATATAGGATACCTGTGCGAAGAAAAATCCCCCGACGCCTGCATAAAAGAACATTTCATTGTCATACCCGTCGGAAAACATCAGGAACATATCACCCACCCAGCTGAAGAAAAATGCAAAGAGCACACCGGTCCGAAAAGTTCTCTTTTTTGCATTCAGCAGGAAATAGATGGTGATCCATATCATTATTAGCGGCTTGGAAAGATATTCCAGGGTAATATTTTCTATCAGCCTTCCCGTCAGTTCCGCCAGTACAATTATAGCAAATACAATGGTTAAAATCAGATTTCTCCGGGTCATAATCGTCAGGTTTAAATATTATATCTGAAGTGAGTTGAATGAATTCGGCTTCAGCCTGAAGGCATAAGCTTTGCCTTCGATCTCAATGGTGAGCATTTTAACAGTTTCCCCTCTGTTTACAAGCAGGCCCGCAACGGATTTGTCGGGGTTCTCAAAAAACAGTCCCATATCGAGCCCGGCAGGAGTTGCCGTTTTTTTTGCTGAATTCATCGACAGTAAGTTTGTATAAGGTAAACCGGTTTCAAATATAAGAAAAAAGTAGATTTACCTTTCCAGGGTGAATCCCCCTTTATGTATTGATCAAACAATAACTTGTAGCTTCCTTTCTATTCGATTATATTTGTTGGAAATAATAAAATCCAGATGCAATGGCAACAAACTACGAGATTCGTTACTCGAACCATCCTGATGATGCAAAGCATTATGATACCGAAACGATAAGAAAGCATTTCCTTGTACAGAACATCATGGTGCCCGGGGATGTGAACATGGTATATTCGATGAATGATCGATTTATTGTTGGAGGAGCTGTTCCGTTGGATGGGCCACTTTTACTTGAAGCCATAGATCCGTTGAAGGCGGAACATTTTTGTGACAGGAGGGAAGCAGGTGTGATCAATGTCGGACCGAAAGGAACCGTTAAAGTTGATGGAAAAGAATACAACCTGGAATACAAGGAAGCGTTATACATAGGAGCAGGAGCCAAATCTGTTGAATTCATTAGCGGAGACAAAAACAATCCTTCGAGGTTTTATTTCAACTCGGCCCCTGCCCACAAGTCATACCCGGTAAAGCACATTACCCTGGAGGATGCCGAGGTGGTTGAACTGGGGGCATTGGAATCCAGCAATGCCAGAAAGATCAATAAGCTGATCGTTAATTCTGTTGTGGATATTTGTCAGTTGCAGATGGGAATGACCGAGTTGAAGGCAGGGAGTGTCTGGAACACCATGCCTGTGCATTTGCACAGCCGCAGGATGGAAGCTTACTTTTATTTTGAGGTGCCTGACGACCAGGCGATCTGCCATTTCCTTGGGGATCCGAAGGAAACAAGGCACATCTGGCTGCACAATGAGGAGGCTGTAGTTTCCCCCTCTTGGTCGATCCATGCTGCAGCGGGAACCAGTAATTATATTTTTATCTGGGGCATGGCCGGAGAGAATTTGGATTATGGCGATATGGATGGATATGGACCGAAGGAATTGAGGTAGAAGGGGGTTGTGGGATTAATTTAAGAAAACATATAGAAATCAACCTAATACGAAAACTATGTCGGTAAAACTATTCGATCTTACAGGTAAAACGGCGCTGGTTACCGGTGCCACACACGGATTGGGAATGGCCATTGCAACCGGACTGGCAGAGGCCGGTGCACGGATCGTTGTCAATGACATTTTGCCTGAAAAACTTGAACATGCAAAGAAGGAATATGCCGGCAAGGGTATTGATGCGGTGATGTATGAATTGGATGTCACGGATGAGTCTGCAGTAGAGGAGATGGTGCCGAAAATAGAAAAGGAGGTGGGGCCGATTGATATCCTTGTAAACAATGCCGGAATTATCAAACGGATCCCGATCCTTGAGATGAAGGCCGATGAGTTCAGGGAGGTTTTGGATGTGGACCTGACCGGTCCGTTTATCATGTCGAAGGCCATTGTTCCCGGGATGATAAAAAGGGGGTACGGGAAGATCATCAACATGTGTTCCATGATGAGTGAGCTTGGACGGAACACTGTTTCGGCTTACGCGGCAGCCAAGGGTGGCTTAAAGATGCTTACAAGGAACATGGCCACTGAATGGGCAAAGCACAACATCCAGATCAACGGAATTGGTCCGGGATATTTTGCAACTGAGCAGACGGCGCCGATCCGGGTTGACGGCCATCCTTTCAATGATTTTATAATAGACAGGACACCGGCTGGAAGGTGGGGTGATCCATCAGACCTGGCCGGAACAGCAATTTTCCTGGCCTCCGATGCCTCCAATTTTGTGAACGGTGTGGTAGTGTATGTGGATGGTGGTATTTTGGCGACGATCGGTAAACCAAGTAATGAAAAATAGTCTTATATTAGCATTATAAAATCCGGATTCTTCGCCTTTCATGATTCTCTTCACGAATATGTTAGTAATTGGTTAGTTGGCAGAATCCGGATTTTTCTATTAAATCTCCCCGAATATGAAAAATATTGTTTTTGTTTTAATTGCTTTGCTGGTGTTTTCCTGTTCACCAGGTGATGGTTATAAATTCGCGATCAAAAATTCATCTGATATGCCTGTGGCCGACCGGGGTGTGGAACTAAACCGTGATTATATCGCGGAAAAGACAGGGGTTCCTGAGGATTTGCTGCCGGTTGTGAAGGATCAATCCGGAAATTATATCCCATCCCAGGCGGATGACCTGGATGGTGACGGAAGCTGGGATGAGTTGTTTTTTATGGTCGACCTGGATGCCGGGGAGGAGAAGAAAGTATTAATAACCTTCGTCAATGAGGAGGAATATCCGGAATTTAAAACCCGGACCAACATCAGGTTTTCCAGAAAGGATGAGGATTACAGGGAGGTTGACTTTGCAACCAGGGAAACACATGCCATCAATACAGAGACACAGAAGGTCTGGCAGATGGAGGGGATTGCCTGGGAAAACGACAAAGTCGGGTTCCGCAATTATTTCGACCGGCGCAACGGAATGGATATTTTCGGGAAGGTGACGGAAGAGATGGTCCTGGATGAAGTGGGCTACAAGGACAACCCGGGTTACCATGAGTTCAATCCGGATTGGGGTGTGGATGTATTGAAGGTAGGGAACTCATTGGGGGCCGGAAGCATTGCATACATGTACAAAGATTCATTATACAGGGTAGGGGACAATGGAGTTGGCACCTGCAAAGTATTGGTTGAAGGTCCGTTGAGGAGCATCTTCCGGTTTGAGTTTAAAGGATGGAAGATGGACGACCAGGAACTGGACGTGGTTCATGATGTAACCATTGAGGCTGGCAAGTATTGTTATGAAAGTGAAGTGACCTATACAGGCACCGATGAACCGCTTCAACTTGTAACAGGCATTGTAAACAAAAAGAGCGATGAGTTGCATGAAGTAACTGCCGGTAATTTCCGGGCATTTTACACGCACGACCTGCAATCGGAGGATACCACTACACTGGGGATGGGGATCCTGGTTTCAGAGAAGGATTTCAAGGGAACCAGTACAACTCCCGATACCGGGGAAGGGATCACGGAGACCTATTGTGTGCACCTGGCAGCGGAAGAAGGGAAGCCCGTGTCCTTCAGGTTTTACTCGGTCTGGGAGCGGGAGGATGAAAAATGGAAAGCGTCGCCTGCATTTGGAGCTTTCCTTGAAGAAGAAGCAAAATCAGCGTCAAAAAATTAGCCGCAATACCCCCGGGTATTTAAAAATTAATGATACATTTGCACCGCGAAAATGATGGTTGGTTGAGTCCTCCTACGCTAAGGCCTGCGCCAAAGGCTACGGTCCTCAAAGAAAGCTACGGTGGGTAAGACGGGGTATAGCGCAGTCCGGTTAGCGCACCTGCTTTGGGAGCAGGGGGTCGCAGGTTCAAATCCTGCTACCCCGACTGGGATACAGAAGGTTTTTAAAACAGCGGTTTACAGAAAGGTATACAGTTCGATAGTGGATTGTGTACCTTTTTTTTATTCTCGTTTATTGAATCAGTGGTTTACTATTTTCAAGAGTTACCGCCTTGATACGTATCTCATGATTTTTACCAGGGCTGAAATGACGAGAGATCCAGTATTTGCAACTGAGCTTGTATAGTATCACAGGTGCAACGGCAAGCAGAACCGCAGAGGACAGGCACAACTGTTTTTTAGGAATCCGATAATGAAAGAATCAAGTCTAAATAATTACGACGGGTCATACTATATAAGAAAAATGATTCGGCTGAATACATTGTAATATTTTCTCCCCATGTTAAATTTTTTCTTATTTTTATATAAGAAGCTACTGAGGGAATTTGATTTGTACATCAGATAGATGTTAATTTACCAATGATACCTGTGTTAAGCCAAACAAATTATGAAGGGAAACACAGAAGTAAATTATAAGAAAACTCAATTTGATATACATAGATGTTGGGTACAAAATAAACGGAACCTATGCCGATAGAAGATTTCAACGGAGAAACATTTGTAGCATTTACTGATATTTCAGGATTCAAAGAGTTGATGAGAAGTGATGCAGTTGCACTTGAAGCAATAAGACATTTTTATCAGATAGGTTTTAACATATTAAGAGAACAGAATAATGTTGAAGGATTCTTTGTTTCAGATTGTGGAATTCTGTTTTCGAGAAATGGTACTATCGAAAACAAGCTGTTGACTCTTCTGAATGCAATAAAATTAATTAATCAGCAAATGATTGAATACAACTATATGCTAACAACTTCAATTGCATACGGAAGATTTGATTTTCAAGGTAAAATTGAATTTCAAGGAATTGAAAAAAATCCCATTTATGGCGAAGCATATGTTCAGGCGTTTTTAGATAATGAAACAGGAAAACCAAAGATTCAACCCGGTCAGTGCAGAATAATAAGACAGAATCTTCCTGATTTAAATTTTGAAAACATTACTTTACTTAGCGAACGAGATAGGGATAATAAGCATCTTTACTATTATTGGAATTTAAATTCAATTGACGAATTGGATGAATTTGAAAGAAAATACAATGACAGCTATACTCTCAAATTTGCTGGAATGTTAAATGCTTTGAAACACTTATAATTTACGATATGGCCAATAAAAGAATTCTAGTAGACATTTCGGATCTTCATATTAACATTGAAAATCCCAGATTTGAGATGGTGGGAAACCAGCGTGAAGCTATTAAAACAATGATCGAAGACCAAGGAGAAAAACTTTCAAAATTGGCAGATGACATAACTAATGAAGGTCTTAATCCGGGTGATCCAATTTTTATTACAAAACACGAAAAGCAAGCGAATCAGTACAACGTTTTAGAAGGAAATCGAAGAGTAACTGCCCTTAAGTTACTCGAAAATCCAGACCTTATTCATGAGACAAATAAAGGTCTCTTAAATAGATTTAAGAAATTATCCGAACAATATTCTAAAGCACCAATTGAAAAAGTCCCTTGTGTTCTCTTTGATTATGAAAAAGAAGCTGAACATTGGATTGAATTGAAACATACAGGGCAAAATGATGGAATTGGGACAGTTGGATGGGATGCACAACAAAAATCTAGATTTGATGAACGCGTAAAAGGTACTTCAAGCTACGCCCTACAAATTATCGATTTCCTTCAAAAGGAAGATACTATCGACCCAGAACTAAAAAAGAATCTAAGCAAAGTAAAATCCTCTTCGCTTCAACGTTTGGCAACTGATCCAGACTTTAGAAAAGTAGCTGGCATAGATATAAAGGATGGAAAGGTAATAACCCGTTATGAACCATCAGAAGTGGCTAAGCCTCTTAGTAAGGCTGCAAATGATTTACTTAGGAAAGATTTTACGGTAAAAGACATCTATTATAAAGATGACCGACTGAATTATCTGGAAAGCTTTAAGAAAACTGACTTACCAGATAAAACTCAAGAGCTTGCTGGAAATTGGGAATTAATTAGTACGATACGTCCAAAAAAGGCAGACCCGAAAAAAGCAACACCAAAAGGAAAGAAGAGTAAGAAATTACTTTCCAAGCGACATACAATTATTCCAAAAAGTACGATTATTCCGATAAATCAGCCGCGACTGAATAAAATATATCATGAGTTGAAGGATTTAGATTTAAGGGACTTTGAAAATTCCGCTGCTATAGCTTTTAGAGTTTTTATAGAGCTTTCGATGGACAGCTATGTTGAGAAATACCCAGTTTCGGGTGTGACAAACAACAGCAAACTAAGCCATAAATTGAAATCTGTGGCTTCAGACTTAGAATCTAAAGATGAATTAGATAAACATAAACTTAAAGGCGCATATACAGCAGCAACGATGAAGGATAGTATTTTTTCAATTGATACCTTTAATGCCTTCGTCCACAACAAAGACTTTCACCCTGATGGAGAGTCGCTTAAAAAGAATTGGGATAATTTAGAAATCTTTTTCATCAAAATATGGGAATTAATTTAAACACAAGCTATTACTCACCACTTCGGTATCCAGGTGGAAAGGGAAAACTATCGCATTATATTCAGTTGCTAATTGAGTATAATTTGATTACCGATGGGCATTACGTTGAGCCTTATGCCGGTGGAGCGTCTGTTGCACTTTCTTTACTTTTCAATGAGTATGTTCAGAAAATATATATTAATGATTATGATTTTCGAATCTATTCATTTTGGGATTGTGTCCTGAACCAAACGGATGAATTATGCAACAAAATTAACGATACAGAAATAAATATTGCAAATTGGGAAAAGCAGAAAGAGATACAATACAATCCTAAAAAATTCAGTAATCTTGAAATTGGCTTCTCAACTTTTTTTCTTAATAGAACCAACAGGTCTGGAATTTTAAAAGCTGGTGTAATAGGTGGAATGAATCAGACTGGTCAATGGAAAATAGATGCTCGATTCAATAAAACAGACCTGATTCAGAGAATTAAAAAAATTAGTCGGTATAAAAATCGTATTTCTTTATATAATCTGGATGCGGTTGAATTGATCCGAAATTTGGATAAAGAACTGCCCAAAAGGACGCTATTTTATTTCGACCCGCCATATTATAATAAAGGAAAAGACCTTTATATTAATTTTTACGAACATAGTGACCATCAGCAAATTTCTCAATTAATTGCAGAATTAAAAGATAGGTTTTGGTTAGTATCTTACGACAATAATGATAATATTCGTAATCTATATAAGCCATTTCTTCAAAGGACCTATGAACTGAATTATCATGCTGCTAATGCTGCCAAAGGCACGGAAATTATGATTTATTCGAATAACCTTATTGTTCCTGAAATTCATAATCCAACAAGTAAAAAAGAAATTAAGAAAATAAAACAGCTTGGCTTGAATACTAATTGGATAGGAAAAAGAAAGAATTTTGTACCAAACAGCATCTAAGAAAACATGGGGAAGACAGGGGTATCCGCAAGTTTCGTTCTCTGCGGCTACTTTTGTCTCGGTCGGACAGGATCGCGCTTTGAAAAGCAAAGTGCTCATTTTAATTGTTTTACCGACTCTCTGAATATTAATGAAGGATGCAAGAATATCTGGTTTGCTTTGCTCTCTTCATTATTAATGCGGTTGAATATCAGTCGGACGGCAATCTTGCAGATATCATCGACAGGTTGTGATACGCAAGTTAGCGGTGTTGAAAGGTAATCAAGATACGGATGGTCATCAAAAGCTATCAGGGAAATATCCTCAGGTATTCGAATATTATTCTCTTTCAGAGCCTTCATGCAGCCCAGCGCAATCGTGTTGCTCAGGGCAAATATGGCTGTTGGTTTTACTATTTTATGTAATAATAACAATGTTTCTGTATAACCGTTTTGAACTGAAAAGTCATATCCTGAAATGCTGTTTTTTTGTAAGCCAGCTTCCTCTAATGCTGCCAGAAATCCCTTTATCCTGTATTTATTTGGTGTCGATGATTCTATTCCATGGATGCAGGCAATAGAAGTATGACCATTCTTGATAAAATGCTTCGTGGCCAGGTAGGCTCCCTGATAATTATCAGATGACACAAAAGGAATGTCCAACCCTTCATAATACCGGTCAAGGCAGATTATCGGTATCTTCAGGTTTTGCACGAAATTAATTTGATCCGGACTCTTTCCGCAGGGAGCAATGATAATCCCTTCAACATTCCTCGAAGTCATCTGCTTAAGTTCTTCATTTTCAATTTCCGGGTTTTCATTACAGTCACTGATAAGTGTTGCATAACCCATTCGCTGCAATTCCAAATTTATCATGCCGGCGATGCGTGAAAAATAGGGATTCATCAGTGTAGGAACGATCAAAGCAATGGTTCTTGTCCTGCCTGACTGAAGATTAACGGCAATTTGGTTGGGAGTATAATTAAGTGCTTCAGCAGCTTCTAGTATCTTGTATTTCGACTTATCACTGATCCTGTATTGCTTTGCCTTACCATTAAGTACCCTTGAGACAGTAGTAATGGAAAGACCTGTGTATTCTGCAATATCTTTAATGTTAGTCTTTCTGTTATTCATTGAAAGAGATTGTTACAATCTAAACCGCAAGTAGTTAAAAATAGTACAAAATAGATTGAGTCTTTTTATAATCGGGAAAATATTTTGTAAGACTCTGCAGTATTGCAACAGAAATAGTAGTTTGTCAGGTTAAAAATATGTTTGTTCAGGGCTGCTATTTGTAGATTGCCTCTTGCTTTGCATCATTTTGTTTTTTAGAGTTTTCTCCGCATTTTTTCCTCCAGAGCAGCAACAGGTGTGCGTTAAGAATACAAAACCCCGGGACATGCCCGGAGTTTTGACTCTATTGCAGGATTTAAAATTACTCTTTTTACCCGGAAGCTATTCTTTTACAAATTTGACTATTTCATTTACGTTATCTCCAACAATTTTTCCAAAGTACAGACCAGCAGCCAAATCATCAACAGGAACAGATGAGTTATCTATTGTATGTTCCTCAACCATTTGTCCGTTAATATTATAGATATGAATCGTTGCACCTGTAATCTCCGGACCGGAAATATTTAATACATTATCAGCCGGGATCGGGTAGCATGTATATTGACTGGCAGATTTATTATCTACTGCCACGACTGGTCCCATTAAACTAACATTATCTATCATAACTTCCATAGATACAGCATCAACGTCGAAGTTATATACTCCGCTCTTGATACCAAAATAGACTAATACATCACTGCCTGTCTCCCCGGGAGCAACATAAGGTGAGGGAAGTATGGATACACATGCATCATCCTGGTAGGTACCGTCAACATTTTCTCCGCATCCTTGCCAAGTGTTGAAAGCATAGGCAATAGCATCCTCATTATCATCGGTTTTTGGTTTCCAGTCAATGCCGTCAACAGGTGCTGTAGTTGAAATCAATATTTCACTCCAGAAGCTATTCGTAACACCCTTAAATGCGCCGGAAACAGTGTATTCAACACCAGCCTGTAAGGTAATTTCCTGAAAAATCAGAACTTGACAGTATTGTCCTGTATAACTCATGTGGAAGCATCCGCCCGAACCCGCGGTAGGACTATCAGTAGTATAGCCAAATTCATAATCAGGATAAGGCTCAGGATTAGGAGTCGCTAGGTGGACTGTCCAGCCGTCGGCGCTTTCCATATCTCCCCCAACAATCATCTCCTGAGCCAGAAGACCTGAGAAGGAGACCAATGCCATCAAGGCAATCATTGTGTAAACCTTTTTTTTCATAATAATAGATTTTAGTTAAAAAATAGTTTTCTTAAAACAACCATCTTATTCATAATAATGATTGATTATTGCTGAGACCAAGCGTTTGCAATCCAAAAAATATGTTTAAGTATTACTTGTAGTTCATTTCTATTTATTCATAATTCTACAAAGAACAAACGTTTGTACAGCATAATTATGCGCAATTTACGTATATTATCCAATTATGCAAATAAAAATGATTAATATCTCGATAAAAACTAATTAAATGTTGTTTTATAGTGATGTATTTAAATAAAAAGAACAAACGTTTGTACATTTCAATTTTTTAGCATAAGTTTGTTTCACCGAGAAACAGTTATTTCATTGATTTGCGAACACATACTCAAATATTACAAATTACAGAATTCACAAACTATTCAACTAAATCCCGAATTATGAACTTAGAGCTAAGCATGTTGAAAAAAAGATTCGCCCTGAAGTTTCATCTTCTGATGATACTGATTATTGCTTTTCAGGGTCTGACAATTGCACAGCCCAGAACAATTACAGGGACTGTTACTGACGAGAGCGGTGATGTACTTATAGGGGTATCGGTTCAGATACAGGGCACTACCACCGGAACTATTACTTCTGTGGATGGCACCTATTCAATAAATGTGCCACCAGGTTCGGAAGCACTGATTTTTTCTTTTATAGGTATGGAATCAAAGGAGATTCCGATCGGGAATCAGATCACTATTGACGTGACCCTTTCAGAGTCTTTGATGGGATTGGAAGAAGTCGTGGTTATTGGTTATGGAACAACCACACGAAAAGAGATAACAGGCTCCGTTGCCAGCGTTAGTTCCGATGAGTTCATACAGGGTGATATGCCTTCTCCGCTGGGGGCTATCCAGGGAAAAGTAGCCGGATTATCGATTGTCAGCAGTAATGGCAGTGATCCAACAAGTGATTATACGGTGCAGATCCGGGGTCAGAATTCGTTGTCCGGAGGTCGATCTCCCTTGATTATTGTTGATGGTGTCCCATGGGGAGGTTCGCTTTCCATGATCGATCCTGAGCAGATTCAATCTTTTGATATCCTTAAAGATGGTTCTGCTGCAGCGATATATGGCACAAGAGCCACGAATGGTGTGATTCTTATTACATTGAAAAAACCCGAGGAGGGGGATGTGAAATTTGAGTTTTCCTCATTTGTTTCATATGAGGCGGTTGAAGATAATAATCTTTGGTTTGATGCAGATGAATACAGAGATGCGATCGCAACTTTAATGCCTGATCGGGATAATCTTGACAAAGGTGCCAATACGGATTGGATGGAGGAGGTTACCAGAACTCCGATCAATCAAAACTACAATATGGCAATTATGGGAGGAAGTGAGAAATTGTCATTCAGGGCAAATATGGCATACAAAAATAACCAGGGTTTGTTCCAGGATAACTATAAAAATGTTGTTGCGCCATCTATTTTTGTTAAACAGAAGGCTCTAAATGATCGCCTGACATTGGACTATAAGTTGTTTTATTCCCGAACAAATAGTTCCGATATTCCCGGGGGACTGTATGGTCAGACGATAGGGCGAAATCCAACCGAACCTGTATACGATCCCAGCAATGTTGATGGCAATGGTTACTATGATAACCTGTTACAAGGCAGTAGAAACCCAGTTGCCATGCTCAATGAAAGTACCAATGACAGAGAGCTTAATTTCATTAATGGTTTAGTCAATGCAGGTTTTGAAATTACTAAAAGTCTATCCCTGCAGTTCATCGGTTCATACAATATCTGGTTGGGAGATAATGGAAGTTATCAAACGAGATACTATCCTATGCTTGGTAAAACAGGGCAGGCTTCTGTCGGTTCATGGAATTATAAAAGCTACACTATTGAACCAAGTATAAGATACAGGTTTTCCATTGGTGATAACCACCGGTTCAATGCCATTGCCGGTTACTCGTACAATGAAGGAAACTCAGAAAATATGAGTATTACAAACGCGAATTTTGATACAGATAAATTTTCTTACCATAATATTGGAGCGGGAAATGACCTGATTGAAGGAATAGCTAATATATACACTCATAGAGAATCCAACAGATTAATAGCATACTACAGTAGAGTTTCATATAACTACGGTAATAAGTATCTGGCATCTGCTTCAATCAGGTATGAAGGAAGTTCACGGTTTGGTGTGAATAACAAATGGGGCTCTTTCCCGGCCTTAAGTGTTGGCTGGCGGTTGAATAAAGAAAGCTTTATGTCTGGTCTCACCTTTTTGGATGAGCTTAAGATAAGAGCTGGCTTTGGTGTAACAGGTAATCAGGATATTCCAAATTATCAATCTATACCAAGACTTTCTACCAGAATTGGAGATAGTAGTGGATTGTTTTATTACAAAGGTAAATGGGGGAATGTGTATGTTCCTGACAATAATCCAAACCCTGATCTGAAATGGGAAAAGAAGACAGAATATAATGTAGGACTTGACTTCGGATTATTCAAGAGGATTTCAGGAACAATGGATTTTTATCAAAGAACCATTTCCGATCTGTTGTGGTATTACAATGTTCCTGTTCCGCCAAATGTATACGACAATATATACGCAAATGTAGGGCAAATGACCAATTCAGGTATTGAGATTTTGTTGGAAGGGAATATTTTGAAAACAAATAGTTTTAATTGGACAACGATTCTTACATGGAGTAAAAATGTAAATATCATGGACAAATTGTCTGATCCTTCAAGAGGGTATGAACTTGAATTTATCAAGTATACCCCAGCAGCTACCTCTTGGGGACAACTTTTACGGGAAGGCGAAGCCGTAGGTAATTTCTGGGCCCCTGTATATGTCAGCACAGAAGAAAACGGGACAACTGTTTATGAAGATGTAAATGGAGATGGAGAAGTTGATGAAAACTCCATTGAAGATAGAATACTTGTAGGAAATGAAAGACCTGATTTTGAAATGGGATGGCAAAATGAGTTGTCTTATAAAAATGCTTATTTAACATTTTCTTTCAGAGCAGTGGTTGGTCAGTACCTGATAAACTGGGTAAGATTGGTCAATGAAAACACGAGGACTTTATCAACCGGCTATAATGGTGTGAGGTCCATATTGGATCATCCGGAATATACTGATCAAAGTCGCTATGACACAAGATTTGTCGAAGACGGATCATACCTTAAGCTGGATAATGTTGTTCTAGGATATGATTTTAAGTTGAATCAGAATAACTTAAGAGTATACCTAAGCGGGAGAAATTTGCTAACCTTTACAAATTTTCAAGGAAATGACCCCGAACAGGTCGTTCCATGGATCAATACAGATTATGCGAAATTCGGAGGAGATAATGTAAGTTATCCATACTCCAGGACTTTTTTACTGGGATTAAAATTTAATTTTTAAAGATATCAGATATGAAACAATCAATAAAAGTACTGGTTGCATTAATTACAGGTTTGTTTTTATTCAATGCATGCGGAGACCTGGAAGAAGAGTTGTATTCTTCCATAAATTCCGAAGAGTGGTACAGCACTGAAAATGAATGCGTACTTGCAATGGGCAGTGCATACGGAGGACTACGATACAGGGGCACCAGTCTCTGGGGATTATTAGGGCTGGAATCCGTTACAACAGATGAGTCTATTATTCCCGTTCATACCAATGGTGGCTATTTGGATAATGATGGATTGTGGAGAGATCTTCACAAACACAATTTCAAACGTTTCCACCAATCTGTTATTGATTCCTGGGAGTTCTGTTTCAGTACCCTGGCAAATTGCAATCAAATCATTTACCAGGTGGAAAAATCGCCGGCTCAATTTGATGGAAAGGCCGGGATGATTGCTGAATTGAAGGCCCTGAGAGCATTTGTAGTATATAAGGCCATTGATTTATGGGGGAATATTCCAATTAACCTGGACTTTGAAGACACCAGTCTCCCGACCCAATACTCAAGATCAGAAGCTTTTGAAATTGTTGAAGAAGAGCTTTTAGCGGCTTACCCATTAATGGAACCTACACCGAGTAGTGATTATTATGGACGCTGCATTCGACCGGTTGCTTTTGCAATTTTGGCCAAAATGTATTTAAATTCTGAAAAGTGGACTGGAACGGCAAGATATGCAGATGCAATCGCTATGTGCGACAGTATAATCAGCAAGGGATATTACCAATTGGAGAGTAATCACGCGAATAATTTTATTATCGATAATGAAGGGTCGCCGGAAACTATATTTACTATTCCTTATGACAGGGTGATTGGAGATTTTGGATTTCAAATGCACATGTACACCCTTCATCATGCATTGCTTCCAAAATATGATCTCACCGGTACATGGTGCTGGAACGGGTTGAGTATGACAGAAGCAATGTATGATTCCTACGATGATTCAGATTCACGTAAAGCAGCATGGCTGATCGGACCTCAATTCGATTTAAATGGAGAACCAATTATGGGTTATGAAGGAGGACAGTTGACTTTTACCAAAACCATAACTGATCTGGACCAATCTCCGGAAGGAGAGGGTGTTCGTTGTTTTAAATGGGAAATGAATACAGGATTAAACGGATGGGAGACCATGGACAATGATTTTGCTATCTTCAGATATGCTGATATTCTCTTGATGAAAGCCGAAGCAATTATGAGGAACAATGGCTCAACAGTGTCTTCTGATGCCACCGTGCTTAATTTAGTAAACCAGATAAGAGAGAGGGCTTTTGGAGATGATTCACAGAATTATACTTCAATCACACTTGATGAATTGCTTGCAGAAAGAGGTCGGGAGTTAGCTTTTGAAGAAGTAAGAAGGCAAGATTTGATTCGCTTTGGTAAGTGGGGTGATGCATGGAAATTTAAACCTGAATCTGAACCATACAAAGAGCTGTTCCCAATACCAGATAATGCGCTGAATGCTAATACGAATTTGCAGCAGAATGATGGCTACTAATAATCAGTATGATCAACCAGTTAAATAGCCTGAAATAAATCCAAAACAACAGAAATGCTGTTAATTATCTGGATTGCTCTGGTTTAAGCTTTTGATAAAACATAAAACGATGAAACTGCACATAACAAGACCAACAATTATTTTATCACTCTTCCTGGGAATGAACATATTTCTTGCGTGTTCAGACGGTAATGATGATGACAGTGATCTTAATCCAGCCTCTGATTATCAAGTATATTATATCGATTCGGAAAATGGTCGCGATACTAATTCCGGCTTCTCAGAAGTCTCTGCCTGGAGATCATTATCAAATGTAGATAGTGTTTCATTGTTGCCGGGAGACACCATCAAGTTCAAGCGAGGGTCCAGCTTTCAGGGCACCCTTTATATCAACGATAGTGGTGAGGAGGATAAATATATTGTTTTAACAAGTTATGGCGATTCAAGTGATCAGGCTCCTGTGTTTACCAATACAGTTTTTAATCCGGATGAAGATCAATATGGAAATTGCATTCGTTTAAAAGGAGATTATATCATCGTTGAAAATCTGTACTTCGAGCATACAGTGGCAGAGTTGAGGGGTAACCTGGGATTTCCCGTCATGTGGGAGTTAGGTGCAATATACATTGATAAAACAGCCAGTCATTGTATTGTGCAAAATAACGAGATCTTTGATTGTGGAGTAGGAATTAAAAGCTATGGTGCGTATGCATTAATAACCAACAATTATATTCATGATTGTAACCGGATATTGAAGGAATGGTCATGGGGGCCCATTGCCATATGGCTGGGTGGCGATTACCAGGAGGTGAGTTACAATACAGTTATCAATTATAGTGCAGTTGATCCAAGAATAAGTTGGGGACCTGATAGTTATGGTGGTGGCGCAGATGGAGGCGTTATTGAAATAGACGACGGCAGGGAGCCCAAATCGAATATAGAAATTCACCATAACTATACACGTGATAACCAGGGATTCATTGAAGTTACATGGACTGACCTGGTGCAAAATCCTCCTTATACAGACTTTTCAATACATCATAATATCAGTGATGATTACCAGCAGTTCATAGCATTATGGTGCGGTTCCGGCTGTCGAATTGAAAACAATACAGTTATCAGGAGGAAAAAAAATGCAACCGATTGGGGCGTTTTCAATTTGACACAGTATAATGGAAAAAACTATGTCCGCAACAACCTTGTCATTGTTGAAGAGGACATTGAAATCTTTCCGGGCGGGAGTCAACAGACATCTGGTGCCAATAGTATTATCAGTAATAATGTATTCTTTGCTGCCTCCGGTGAACTCAATTTTGGGATGGAGGGCCCTGGTAACAACCCAATCATTTCAGATCCTTTACTGTCAAACTATGAAAATGGCCAGGGACCGAATGATTTTTATTTATCAGCCTCAAGTCCGGCTGTTAATTCAGGATTGAATCTTGGATATAATATAGATTTCAATGATACTGTAATTCCAAAAGATGGATTACCGGATATTGGTGCTTTCGAATTTAAGTGAGCTTGGTATGGGCAGCTTATTTTTAATAGAATCTACAAAATAAAATTATGAGATCAACCACAGTTTTATTTTTTAATATTCTCCTTATCGGAATAACCATTCCTGGTATTCATGCTCAAATTGAAAATATAGAATCAAACGAGAAGATAGGACATATCGGTTACGATCCTCTGCCAGTGAAGGATATTGCTTTCTATTCCTCTTTCTTAGAGAGAGAAATGCACATAAATATTGTGTTACCCAGGGGCTATGAGTATTCAAACGTTTCCTACCCGGTACTTTACCTGTGCCACGGATTTACTGCAAACTATCATGAATTTAAGCATATTGGGGTTCCAGAATACTTGAATCGCTTTGATATGATAGTAGTTATGGTAGATGTGGGCAACTCATCCTATGCGGATTGGGCTCTATCTGAAAGCGGAAAACCTCTAAATTTTGCCGATCATGTGTGCGTAGATGTGATCAATTATGTAGACGAGCAATACAGGACTATTCCAAGCAGAAAAGGACGGGCAATCAATGGTATTTCAATGGGGGCGAACGGTGCCATATCCATGGGGTTATCCCACCCCGATCTGTTTTGTTCAATTGCAGGCCACAGTGGAGGTTATTCTATGGATAACCATCGGGAAGCTCTACGGAAAGTAAATGACAAAGAAGAAGTGAGAAACGATTGGTTTGAGAGGATGACCCAGGACACTACCATGTATTACAGGGGTATTGATATTGAGGGATTCTCAACCATGAGGGACCGAACACCCAAAGGGAAAATATTCACAACGGAAGAGCAGATAGATAGGGTAGATCCTTTCAAGCTTGTAGTCGAACTGCCCAGGGAGAAGCTTCCGCATATATACATTGATTGTGGAGTGGACGATTTTTTATATGAGTCGACAGTTAACTTCATGAATCACATGAGAGAAAATAAGATCCCATTTACCTATAGCCAGGACGAGGGAACACATGAGGAAGATTACTGGGGGAAGGCAGTATCCATTTCTATGGCTGTACAATATACAATTATATTAAGACATATCTGGGGGCGCGAATTTGAGGTTTATGATGCATGGAAATAGGCTATTTTTTTTCAACGCTGGTCTTCCAGATCATTCTAATATCGAGTTTAGTACTGATGCATTAACATGTTGAATTATTTTGTAAATAGTTGTAAAACAATATAATAAAAGTTTCTTTTAATTTATCATTTCTAATAGTTCAGTAATATATTGAATTCATGATTAAAAACTCAAACAGCATAGCAATAATCGTTTTTTGGTTATTTACAATAGTTGTGTTGTTTATTTCAACGGGATGCAATGAACAGGCAACTCATTACAGACCAAATATTTTGATTTGTATTGCCGATGACGCAAGTCATATGGGTGACAGTTTAAAATGGTTATCCACTCCGGCTTTCAATCGAATCGCAGCAAAAGGAGTCAGGTTTACAAATGCTTTTACACCGAATGCAAAATGTGCTCCTTCCAGAGCTTGCTTACTAACTGGTCGTAACTCATGGCAACTGAAGGAAGCAGCGAATCATTTTAATAATTTCCCTTCAGAGTTTAAAACCTTTCCGGAAGTACTTAAAGAAGTTGGATATTATACAGGACATACAGGAAAAGGCTGGGGGCCGGGAAATCCTGGTACTCTCAATAATAAGAAAAGGGAACTTACTGGAAGAGCATGGAACGAAATAGATATTAGTCATTCGAATGTCCATATTTCCAATAATAATTATGCTGCAAACTTTATTGATTTCTATAATAAGAAGCCTGATAATAAACCTTTTTGTTTCTGGTATGGTGGATACGAACCTCATAGAAGATATGAATTCAGATCGTCTCAAACCAAAGGAAAAAAAACTACAGACATAAACAGGATTCCTGAATTTTGGCCTGACAATGACTCAATTAGAATTGATATTTTGGATTATGCCGTAGAGATCGAATATTTTGATTCGCATGTAGAGAAGATGCTTAATTTTCTTGAGGAGAATGGTGATCTGGAGAATACATTGGTAATAATAACTTCAGACCATGGGATGCCTTTCCCTAGGGTGAAAAGTGATGCGTACTATTATTCTAACCATATTCCCCTAGCAATGATGTGGGAAAATAGAATTAGTAATCCTAACAGGAAGATTGATGCGTATGTCAGTTTTATTGATATAGCACCTACAATACTTGATGCAGCTGGTATAAGTTGGAATTCCAGTGGCATGAAACATTCTCCAGGCCAAAATCTGATGCCAATACTAACAGAAAAAAATTCTCAACAAAGAGATTATGTGTTAATCGGTAAAGAAAGACATGATGTAGGCAGACCGGATGATTATGGATATCCTATAAGGGGGATAATAAAGGATAATTGGTTATATCTTATTAATTACAGACCTGATTTATGGCCTGCAGGTAATCCGGAATGTGGCTATACAACAGTGGATGGGAGTCCAACAAAAACCATGGTATTAAAGACCAGGTACTCTGTAGACGAACGTAAATATTGGGAATGGTCATTTGATAAAAGACCTGCGGAAGAGTTATACAATTTGGAAAATGATAAATCTTGTATTCATAATCTGGCTTCTAGAGGAGACCATGCGGCCATAAAAGCTCATTTACGAAAAACCATGGAAGAGGAATTAAAAAAGCAAAAAGATCCACGCATGTCTGGAAACGGTGATATATTTCATAGCTATGAGTATACCTGGGAGATTTATAGGAACCTCTATAATAAAATAGTGATACAAAATGAGGAAATAGTGCCAGTATGGATCAATTCTACTGATATTGAAAAGGAGATCACAGAATGAAAGATATACATAAACAGATGCTGCAAAAACAATGAAAACTAATAATATTGTATCCTTAGTATTCATTCTTGTTTTTTTTAACGCCTGTTCTGAAAAGCATGATAGATTTAATATTGTGTTTTTTATGGTTGATGATTTGGGTTGGAGTGATTTGGGCTGTTATGGCAGCACTTTTTATGATACTCCGAATATTGACAAGCTGGCGAATCAGGGTATTCGTTTTACTGATGCCTATGCTGCATGTCATGTGTGTTCTCCCACCAGAGCTAGTTTCCTGACTGGAAAATATCCTGCATCTGTAAATATAACAGACTGGTTGCCAGGAAGGAAGGACTTCCCTTTCCAAAAATTGAAAAATGCTGAGATAAATCAACATATTCCCTATTTGATAAGAACACTGCCAGAGGTTCTAAGAACAAATGGATATCATACTGCAATTATAGGTAAATGGCATTTGGGCGAAGACAGTTTATCTGCCTATCGGCAGGGGTTTGATAAGCAGATTCCAAAATGGAACAAAGGCTGGCCGAACAAAGGTTATTATGCACCCTATGGTTTAGAAGGATTAACTGCCAAATCTGAAAAGGAATACCTTACAGACAGGCTTACAGATGAAGCATTAAAATATATTGAATACAATAAAGACACCCCGTTTTTCTTGTATTTATCTCATTTTGCTGTGCATGATCCAATTGAAGGCAGAGAAGACCTTATAAATAAATATGAATTGAAACTAAAAGATAAAGGGAAGTCTAACGTATCACCTTTTATTCTAGAGGGTAATCCTGATCATGAAAATTCACTAACGAGACAAAAACTGGATAGTTTAGTAGTTGGAAAGTCACACAGTGGCTTCCGTGTGTTTAAAGATAATACAGTTAAAATTAAGCAAATACAAGATAATGTTGAATTCGCTGCAATGGTTGAAAGTGTTGATGAGAGTCTTGGTCGATTAGTGGAAAAGCTAGACGAGTTGAATCTAACGAAAAAAACGATAATCTTCTTTTATTCTGACAATGGAGGAATGGCAGCTGCCAATTTCTACAATCCTGAAAGATCAATTAAAGCTAAAGAACTGGATCTTGCATTTTCAACTTCTAATATTCCATTACGAGGGGCAAAAGGCTGGCTTTATGAAGGGGGAATAAGAGTTCCTCTGATTATTAAGTGGCCTGAAACAGGGAAAAGAGGAGCAATATGTAGTGTCCCGGTAACAACACCCGATTTTTATCCCACTATTTTGGATATACTTAACATTGATTATGATACTAATAAACTTGAAGGTATAAGTATTTCTAATCTTCTCAAAGGACATAAAACACTTGAAGCGCGTCCAATATACTGGCATTTTCCACACTATAGTAATCATGGTATGCAAAGTCCGGGAGGAGCAATACGTTATGGAGACTATAAATTAATCGAGTATTATGAAAATGGTACTCTTCAATTATTTAATCTGAAAGATGATATAGGTGAGCAGAATGATCTCGCGGAATTAAAACCGGAAAAGGCCAGGGAATTAAGCTCCATGCTCCATAAATGGCTGAAGGATGTCAATGCACAGATGATGCCTCCCAATCCTGATTATTCACCGGACAAGTAAACATAAAAAAATATAAAAGATGAAAAAAAGAGTATTGTTTTCACTACTGGCGGTTTGTTTTACGGGGTTGATTCTCCTTTCCTGCACTGACAGAACCGCTCCCCCTTCGTCTGCAGAGAATCTGAAAATCTCTAAAGCAGATATTCAGGACAAAATTAAAGGGGCCTGGGCTGCCCAGGTTATTGGCGTAACTTTCGGATTGCCGGCAGAATTTAAGTACAATTCATCACTAATTACAGATTATCAGCCATTGGAGTGGAATGCAAAAATGCTCAAAAATGTTTTTGAAACACAACCTGGCGCTTATGATGATGTTTATATGGACTTGTCATTTATGGAAGTCATTGAAGAAGAAGGAATAGATGCGCCGGTACAGTCATTTGCCAACTCTTTTGCAAATAAAGACTATAAATTATGGTTTGCAAATCAAACAGCACGTTACAATATACGAAATGGACTAACTCCACCGGAATCCGGACATTGGCTCAATAATCCATGTGCAGACGATATTGACTTTCAGATCGAGGCAGACTTTATTGGACTGATGAATCCAGGTATGGTGAATTTTTCGGCTTCGCTTTGTGATAAAGTAGGACACATCATGAATTATGGAGATGGCTATTATGGTGGATTGTATGTAGCTACCTTATATTCATTAGCTCTTATTTCTGATGATCCTTCTGATATTCCTTTAATTGTGGAGAAGGCCTTAAGCGTTATTCCTGCTGAAAGTAATTTTGTCAGATGTTTGAAAGATGTATTTGCCTGGCATCAACAATATCCTGATGATTGGCAAATGACGTGGTTTAAGACTTTCCAGAAATGGGGTATGGATGTTGGTTCGCCACTCGGAGTTTTCGAACCATTTAATATTGATGCTAAGATAAACTCAGCCTGGGTAACCATTGGATTATTATATGGAGAGGGTGATTTTACACGGACTTTTGAAATTGCTACTCGTTGTGGTGATGATGCTGATTGTAATCCTGCAACTGCAGGAGGAGTGCTTGCTGCAATCGTTGGTTATGATAACATCCCATCATTCTGGAAACAAGGTTTGACTGATATAGAAGATATTCCATTCATGGGAACAACAATGACTTTGTCGGATGCTTATGATATGTCATATAACCATGCCTTGCAAATGGTTGAGAAAGGCGGTGGTTCAATTACAGAAGATGAAGTACACATTAAGGTTCAACAGCCAACAACTGTGCCTTTAGAAGTTTCATTTGAAGGTCATTATCCGGTAAAAAAAGTAACTCCTACAAGAAACGGCCGAGAGATTTCATTTGAATTCGAAGGAATTGGTTTTGCTTTAGCTGCCCCACCTAATTTGTACGATCATCAAGGTAAGAATCCCCTATTCACTGCGGAGTTGTATTTAAACGGAAAGCTGGTTGAAACTGCTAAACTGCCTACAAAAAGAGATGATCGGAGATTTACACCTTTCTATAAATACCAATTACCAAGAGGAAAATATTCTGTATTGATAAAGGAAATTGAATACGCAGAATATGCCCATTTACAATACAGTTATGCAGTGATATATGATAATGCACCTTATAATGTTAATGAGGACAGGATAAAGAAATAAAAAACGATGCAGAAGCCCTATAAACATATGGAAAAGAAAAAGATACTGGTAATAGGCAGTTCAAATACTGATATGGTTATAAAGACCTCACGATTTCCAAAACCTGGTGAGACCATCCTGGGAGGTGATTTTTTTATGAACCAGGGGGGTAAAGGCGCCAATCAGGCTGTGGCGGTTGCAAGGCTTCATGGTGATGTGGATTTCATTTGTAAAACCGGAAATGACCTTTTCAGGGAACAATCAGTAACTCTTTTCAGGAATGAAGGTATCAATACAGAATGGATATTGAGTGATAATGTAAATCCATCAGGAGTGGCGTTAATTATGGTTGGTGACAGTGGAGAGAACAGTATCGTTGTGGCTTCCGGAGCAAATGGGAGCCTTTCCCCTGAAGATATTGAAAAAGTTGCTGATATAATTTTGCGTTCTGATTATATTCTGATGCAATTGGAAATCCCAGTTGATACTGTTGATTACGTTGTAAAACTGGCTTCATCAAAAAACAAAAAAGTCATTCTGAACCCGGCCCCAGCAGTAGATTTACCTCAACATTTGCTTGAAAAACTATTCTTAATCACGCCTAACAGGATAGAAGCGGAATTGCTTTCCGGAATAAAGATCAAGGATAAAGGCACAACAAGGGAAGCTGCAAAGATTTTACTGGATAAAGGGGTAGAACATGTAATCATTACAATGGGAGAAGAAGGGGCCTTGGTTTTTGACAAAGATTTTGAATGGATTCCTGGTGAAAATGTTGAAGCGGCCGATACAACTGGAGCAGGGGATGTCTTTAATGGTGCGCTGACAGTAGGATTAGCTGAAGGGCTTTCAATGAGTGATGCTGTGCGCTTTGCGAATAGAGCAGCAGCTATTTCAATCACCCGTTTCGGGGCCATTCAATCTATTCCCCACAGGAAGGAATTGCTTAAGTAATACAGCAACTTTAGTAATAAAATAACATTTAGTAACTAATACAATACCATCATGTTTATCGTTGACAATTATTCTCTGGCCATAGTTTTTTGCTTCATCACAATGCTTTGCTGGGGTTCGTGGGCGAACACACAGAAACTTGCAGGGAAGACCTGGCGCTATGAGTTGTTTTACTGGGATTACGTATCCGGTATCCTTTTGTTATCCATCATATTCGCTTTTACCTTAGGTAGTATAGGTGAAAATGGTAGAAGTTTTATTGCAGATCTGTCACAGGCTGAGCCACGTAATATTGGATTTGCATTTCTCGGGGGTATTATATTCAATGCAGCAAATATTCTTTTAACAACTGCTATTGCTTTAGTGGGAATGTCAGTTGCATTTCCTGTAGGTATAGGACTGGCGCTAATCCTTGGCGTACTTATCAATTATATTGGGGCAAAAAAGGGGGATCCGGTATTTATTTTTTTAGGGGTGGCTCTTATTACTTTAGCGATAATAATTAATGCATTGGCTTATAAGAGGATGTCAAGAGATAATCAGAAGGTATCAACCAAGGGTATAGTGGTATCCATATTTGCCGGTGTGCTGATGTCTTTATTTTATCGTTTTATAGCAAGATCCATGGACCTGGATAATTTTGTTAATCCTGCAGCGGGAATGATGACACCATATACAGCAGTTTTTATATTTTCTCTGGGAATATTCATCAGCAATTTTCTTTTCAATACCCTTCTTATGAAAAGGCCTATAAGTGGTAAGCCGACCAACTACAAGACCTATTTTCGGGGAAAATTGTCTATACATATGGTAGGTATTCTGGGTGGGATCATTTGGGGAGTTGGAAACTCACTCAATTTGATTGCAGCGGGAAAAGCAGGAACTGCAATCTCATATGGCCTCGGTCAGGGGGCCACCCTTGTAGCTGCATTATGGGGTGTTTTCATATGGCGAGAATTTAAGAATGCACCACGAGGTACTAACCTTATGCTGGGAGTTATGTTCTTGTTATTTACTTTAGGGATCATTTCTATCATTTATGCAGGCACATAATGTTTTTTAAAAGAATAAATGACACAACTATGGTTCTATGAATTCTGCGTTTCTCTAAGAATCGTGTAAATAGGTAGCAGCCTTTAGTTGAAATACCTTCAATCACTTCACCGCCGCTGTGGTGAGTAAATGCCTTTAGCATAATAAACAGTGAACCTACCCCATTAATTAGGGCGATTAGTTAAGCTACGCTACGTTTTTAAAATTGCAATTATTTTTTTCATATTCCTTGATTGTCTGGTATCCCAATGCAGAATGTCTCCTATGACGGTTATACCAGCTTTCAATCCATTCAAAGATTGAAAGCTGGGCTTGTACTTGGTCTTGATATTTCTGACCATAAATCCATTCCACCTTTATCGTTTTAAAGAAGCTCTCAGCCACAGCATTATCCCAACAATTACCCTTCCTGCTCATGCTCTGTGTAACCAGATTATTTGCTCTGAGGATCTCTGTGAACTCATTACAGGCATACTGGATCCCCCGGTCAGAGTGAAAAATCAGCTCTCCCGTGATTGGTCGGTTCCACACGGCCATGATCCAGGCAGGAATAATGGTCTCCGCCGTTGATAAGCCTTCACTCATGGACCAGCCGATCACCTTCCGGTCATACAAATCAATGATGACCGTCAGCTATAGCCAACCCTTTTGGGTACGTACGTAGGTCAAGTCTGAGACCCAGACTTCACCTGGCCGGGAAGCTGTAAACTCCTGATCCAGCAAGTTGGGAGCAACCGGATAATTATGTTTGGAATCGGTGGTTACCTTGAATTTCTTCCTTCTCCTGGGGCGAAGATCCGCAGCACGCATCATCCCGGCAACCTTATTCTTCCCAACGGTCCAGCCTCTTGCATTCAGTTCTTCTGTCATGCGGGGGGCTCCATAGCCCTGATTGCTCTGTTCAAATATCTCCATGATCTCTATTAGAAGCCGTTCATCTCTTTTCCAACGATTGGAGAGACCTTGTTTGAGCCAACGATAATAACTGCTTTTGGTCACCTTAAATACTTTACACATCATCTCAATGGAAAATCTGGTTCGGTGATCACTTATGAATTGGTAGATTTTCCATCGCTCCTGGAGAAGATGCTGACCGCCTTTTTTAAGATATCCCTTTCCATCTTTGTATCCCGCAACTCTTTCTGCAACCTTGCATTCTCCTTCTCCAAATCGGTCATTTTCGGCTTTCCTTTCCCAGGAAAACTATTGTCCTGGTACTTTTCATATTCTCTTCTCCACCGGTATAATAACTCCGGACGGATCCCTAATTCTTCGGCAATCTCTTTTGCATTGCCCCTTGCATACGACAGCTCAACGGCTTTTTGCTTGAACTCCCGATCGTAATAAGTTCTTTGTTTTGTCATCATGGCAATTTACTACTTTTATTGTAGCTTAACTTGCCGTCCAGTATTTTGGAGTATATTCATTTTTGCAGATGCCATGATAAAAAAATGTTTGGTTGCAACATGGTTGCAACAAATAGTTTATAAATATACATAAATAAGCACAGAGATGCTTTTTTCTTTCAGTGCCTCCCCAAAAAAAGATCACGACCGCAGGGAGTAATCTTACGGAACAATAAGGATAAAGCTTACTTTCGAAAGGGAGGGAGAAAAAACAAAGCCATCGAGAGCAGAGCGAACGATGATGCTTTCTTCTTTCAGTGCCTCCCCAAAAAAAGATCACGACCGCAGGGAGTAATCTTACTGCCAATAACCGTCGAAAGCTTACTTTCGAAAGGGAGGGAGAAAAAACAAAGCCATCGAGAGCAGAGCGAACGATGATGCTTTTTTCTTTCAGTGCCTCCCCAAAAAAAGATCACGACCGAAGCATCTTACTGGATATTTATTGTATCAATATTTTTCTTAAGTGCATTCTATTATTATTATACAATTTTAAAATATAAATTCCTTCTGGTTGATCCGAAAGGTCAATTTCTTCTATCATTTTAAACTTATTATTTTCAAGTTGTTTTAAATAAACTAACTTACCGGTAATATTCAGAACCTCAACCGTTATGTTTTGTTCCGTGTAGCCTTCAATTAGAATTTTTATAATTCCGCTTGTAGGATTCGGATACAATTTAATTAAGGGTTTTAAAGAAAGGTTATCGACACCAGCCCCTGTTTCAACTGTAATAATAATTGTGTCTGAATTTGAACATGTATTCTCATCTGTTACTGTAACAGAATGTTCAAAAGATCCTGTTCCAACCTCTGAACCGTCAATTTCTAACGTTTGAGTTGTAGAACCATCATTCCATAAATAAGAGGTAAAACCTGCGCCAGCATCTAAGATAATAGCATCATTTGTTGTTATGGTAATATCATTACCTAAAAATATTATTGGCAGTTGATTGACAGTTAAATATAAATTAACAATTGAATCACAACCATACTGGTTTTGTAAAGTGGTAACATAAGTTCCTGTTGTAGAATAGGTAGAATCTCCTATTTGAATGGTTTCACCTTCACATATGCTTTTTATGACCGTTGTGGTATCTATTACTCTGACAGATACTGTTATAGTATCTGTTAATGCTCCGTCAGACGCAATTACTACAAAAGAAGTATCCTTAGAACTTTCAAGTGGCGAACCTGAAATAGTTGAATCAGAGGGTGTAAGCCAACCTGGATAATTTTTAAAAGTATAGTTTATTAATTTATCCTCCGGATCTATCGCCCTTACAGTATGTGTATAAAGTGAATTTATATATGCAGTATCTGTAGTTGAAGAAATAAAATATGGTTTGTAATTACTGGTTATTATAGTTTTAATAATTGTTCCTCCATCTCCTACAGCCCATCCGCTTGAAGTATCACTAAAACCGATTGAATTTAAATTTTTTGTTGTTCCGCTCTCTCTTTGGTACCATGTATTACCACCATCAGCAGTATTTAAAATTATACCATCATGTCCTGCTATCCATCCAATATTAGTATCAACAAAACAGACTGATCTAAAGGTCATTGAAACGCTACTTGATTGCGTATTCCATGTATTTCCCCCATCGGTAGATTTTAAAATTACGCCATTTTCACCTACTATCCATCCGGTATTGGAATCTTTAAAATAAACCGATCTCAGCCCTTCTGTCGTTCCACTAGTTTGCGCATCCCAGGAATTTCCTCCATTAGTGGTATTTATAATTGTTCCGGTATCTCCAACAGCCCAACCGTTATTGTCATCCAAAAAATGAACTGAATATAAAATATTTTGGGTATTACTTTTCTGAGCATTCCAGAAATTTCCTCCATCGGTGGTTTTTAAAATTGTTCCATGCTCACCTCCTGTCCATCCAATATTGTCATTAATAAAATAAACCGAATTCAGGCTACCTGAATTTATATACGTATTCCATGAATTTCCTCCATCAGTAGTATTTAAAATTGTACCGGATGAACCCACAATCCATCCGGTATTGGAATCTCTAAAACATATCGAGTTCAGCCATGTAGTAGTCCCGCTTGCTTGAGTATTCCAGGAATTCCCTCCATCAGTGGTATTTAAAATTATCCCGTTTTCTCCCGTTGTCCATCCGATATTTGTATTAAGAAAATAAACTTCTTCAAGGTAATTTGTGATTCCACTTGTTTGGGGGTTCCATGTATTTCCACCGTCAGATGTATTTAAAATTGTACCCCATGAACCTACAATCCATCCATTATTGGAATCTATAAAATAAACTGAGTTTAAGGTATTTGGGACTCCACTTGTCTGAGTGTTCCATGTATTACCACCATCAATAGTCTTTAAAATTATGCCATTATACCCAACAGCATAACCAATATTTCTATCAACAAAATAGATTGAAATTAGATCTTTTGTTGTTTCACTTGTTTGGGGGTTCCATGTATTTCCGCCGTCAGATGTATTTAAAATTGTACCCCAATCTCCTACAATCCATCCATTATTGGAATCTATAAAATAAACTTCTTCAAGGTAATATGAGATCCCACTTGTCTGGGTATTCCAGGAATCACCTCCATCAGTGGTCTTTATAATGGTTCCAGATGAGCCAACTGTCCACCCGGTATTGGAATCTACAAAAAATACCGATTTAAGATAACTATATGTATCACTTGTCTGTGTATTCCATGTATTTCCCCCATTAATGGTTTTTAGAATTGTACTCTTATTCCAATAACTCCCAATTGCCCATCCAGTATTTGCATCAACAAAATAGACTGAGTACAAGGATGATGTTGTTCCACTCATTTGGCTATTCCATGTGTTTCCTCCATCTGAGGTTTTTAGAACTTTAACTTCCGCACCTACTGCCCAACCAGTATTTTCATCTGAGAAACAAACTGATTTAAGATAATTTGCAGTTTCACCAGTTTGATCAATCCAGGAATTTCCACCATCACTAGTATTCAAAATTGTCCCAACATCTCCTACAGTCCAACCCTTATTTGTATCAACAAAACACACTGATAATAAGTTTCGATAAGGATAAGCAGGTGTCAATATTTCCCAACTTAACCCAATTGTTTCAAGCATCCATGTTTCCGACCATTCACTTGTATCATTAGTATTCTCATATCTAACACGCCAGTAATAAGTAGCGTTGCTATCAAGTTCATCTAATATATAACATGTATCGGTGAGTCCATCAACATCAAATTCAAATCGGGTAAAATTTGAGAATCTGGAGACCTGTAAGTGATATGAAACTGCTCCATAAGCTGAATGCCAAACTAGCGATTGACTCTCCGATATACCTGTTGAATGATTTTTAGGAAAATCCAGCAAAACACCACCACCATCAATAGTCTTTAAAATTATGCCATTATTCCCAACAGCATAACCAGTATTTCTATTTGCAAAATAGACTGATTTTAGATATTCTGTGGTTTCACTTGTTTGAGTACCCCATGTATTTCCCCCATCCATAGTCTTTAAAATTGTTCCATTATTCCCGGCAGCATAACCAGCATTTCTATCTGCAAAATAGACTGATTTTAGATATTCTGTGGTTCCACTTGTTTGAGAACTCCAGGTATTTCCCCCGTCAGTGGTATTTAAAATTGTCCCATTTTCTCCCGTTGTCCATCCGATATTTGTATTAAGAAAATAGACTTCTTCAAGGGAATTTGTGATTCCACTTGTTTGCATATTCCAGGTATTTCCCCCGTCAGTGGTCTTCAGAATTTTACCGTATGAACCTACAATCCATCCAATATTAGCATCAATAAAATAAACTGAGTACAGGTATGATGTTGTTCCACTTGCTTGAGAAGTCCAGGTACTTCCCCCGTCAATGGACTTTAGAATGGTACCAGATGAACCTGTAGCCCATCCGATATTGGCATCTAAAAAGTAAACTGAGTACAGGTATGATGTTGTTCCACTTGCTTGAGAAGTCCAGGTATTTCCCCCGTCAATGGACTTTAGAATGGTACCAGATGAACCTGTAGCCCATCCGATATTGGCATCTAAAAAGTAAACTGAGTACAGGTATGATGTTGATTCACTTGTTTGAGAACTCCATTTATTTCCCCCGTTAGTAGTATTTAAAATTGTCCCGTCTTTACCAACTGCCCAACCGGTATTTGTATCTATAAACCAGACTGATTCCAGGTTATTTGTTGTTCCACTTGTTGGAGAAATCCAATTATTTCCCCCATCAATAGTCTTTAGAATTATGCCCTTATCACCTGTTGTACATCCGGTATTAGCATCAATGAAATAAGCAGAGTAAAGGTTATTAGTGGTTCCACTTGACTGTGTATTCCATGTATTTCCCCCATCAGATGTATTTAAAATTGTACCGGATGAACCTACAATCCATCCATTATTGGAATCTATAAAGTAAACTGAGTATAAGGAATTTGAGACTCCACTTGTCTGTGCACTCCATGTGTTTCCGCCGTCAGAAGTTTTAAAAATTGTACCATTTTTACCTACTGTCCACCCGGTATTGTAATCAATAAAAAATATTCCGGATAGTTTATGTGTTGACGTAAATACGAATTCAGTCCATGTAACACCTCCATCCTGAGTTCTCCAAAGTGTAGACCTGGGATTTTCATATGTAGTACCTCCCCAAATGTCATAGGTTACTGAAGTTGCTGTTAATCCAGCAGCCCATCCGATGGTATCGTTAATGAAATGGATACCATCTATCCATGCAAGTCCAAAAGATGTATACGCCCAGTTCTGACCACCATCTGTTGTTCTTAACATACCATAGACCCCGCCAACTATGCCTGTATTTTCATTAACAAAACAGACTGATTCCAGGCTTTTTGTTGTTCCACTAGTTTGCGTACTCCACGTATTTCCCCCGTCAGTGGTCTTTAAAATTGTACCACCAGAACCAACGGACCATCCATTATTTTTATCCACAAAATAGACTGATTTTAGATATTCTGTGGTTCCACTTGTTTGAGTGTTCCATATATTTCCCCCGTCGGTGGTTTTTAAAATCGTGCCACTTGCACCTACAGCGATAAATTCATTTTCATCAAACATGAAAACATCATAAATTGTATTGCTTGTTAATAAAGGACTTTGTTTCATCCATCCTGTCTGTCCAAAGGATTCATTTATTAATAGAGATGATATCCCTATAATAAAAGTTAAAAGCTTGTGATATTTCTTAATTAAATCCATTTTAGTATGTATTAAATAATATATTCAAACGTTTTTCATAGTTGTAAAAGCATTATTTTACATAATGTGAATAATATCAAATAACTACATAATCTCATCTCTAAATATTGAACAAGACTGGTTGTCGCAAGCTGAGAATAATGATTTACGATTTGAGAATTAATTAAGTTTAAAAGGAGCTAGATAATACTCCCCATTTCCTGTTCCAAAGGAGTAGTTTGTTAGGTTAAACATTTCTCCTTTTTAAGCTGCCTGTTGGCAGATAGATTCCCGGTACGCGTCATTGGGTTTATTCTGTTAATTTGCCTGTGTAAGTATTATTGTGTTTATATTCCCTTTGGAATCAACCGACATTACTTACTCTGTCATAAAAAAGGCATCCATCAAGAGGATTCAGGATTTTCGGTTATTCTATTTCCTGCAGGCTTAAACAAAATTACGGCAATTTTGAGGTAAAAGTCAAGGGGAAAGCAGAATTACTCCCTGCGGGAGCGTCAGGTGGCCACTTCGTGGCCGTTAGGTGATCCTCACCGCCGTAGTTAAACCAAGGCGGTCAGGAACCGGCGGGTTGGGGTGTGGGGCGGTAAGATCGAGCGTGTCGAGATCTCCTCCTAACAAAAAAGATCGGTTCCTGAGCGAAGTAACGAGTTTACCGAGTTACAAGCCGAAGGACCACCTAATGATC